>CBDUXU010000010.1:0-28220 GCA_965371285.1 uncultured bacterium
CAATGTTGTTTAGAGCTTGAGGGTATTGCGGTTTAAGTTGGAGGGCTATTTTATATTTATTTAATGCTTTATCTTTGGAGCCTAACAGGTCGTAAACTAGGCCAAGGTTATAGTGTGTTTTATAATAGCTGGGATTGGCAGGTAAGGCATCTGTGAGGATCTCTTTAGCTTTCTTAAGTTTTCCTTCAGTTAAATAAATATTGGCAATATTATTGTATGCATCAAAATTGTTTGCATTTAGGTGGATAGCAGTTTCGTTGAGAGTTAAAGCCTTAAATATTTCTCGATTTTCTTTGTAAGCATATCCTAAATTACTATAACCTCTTGATTTACTAGGGCTTTTTTTAATTATACTTGACCAAAGAGAAATTTCGTTAATCCAAATGTAGTGTCTTGAGTAGGAAAGTAATATTGAAATGAGTAAAAGAAAAATAATAAGCAAGCTGGGGCAATAAGTTTTGCAAATTTTTTTTTGTTTTTATAGGATTTGTCATTTCAATCCTTTAGTTAGAGGATTATTCCCCCACCTTATCTTCCGTTCCGGCGGTGATTTTTTGGAAGTTATCCCAATGTTTAATAAATATAAATATGGCAATTATTATACTGAGCACTATAAAACTTCTATACCAAGGCAGGACTGACAAGAAACTTGGCGCAGATAGAGCTGCTCCAACGGAGGCCAGTGAGACATACCTTACGAGGAAAAGAATTATGCCAAACACGGCTGCCATAAGCATGGCTGCAACGGGAGTAATAACTGCAAAAATCCCAATGGCCGTGGCAACTCCTTTGCCGCCTTTGAATTTAAGGAAAACTGAAAACAGGTGGCCAACAAAAACTGCAAAACAAACAATAGAAACCTGTTTTGTGTCAGTTAAATAGGTCTTGGCTATAAAAGCAACCAGAGAACCTTTTCCAATATCTCCCACTAAGGTAATAATGCCGGCCGTTTTTCCTGCGGCTCTTTTCATGTTGGTTGCGCCGATGTTGCCGCTTCCCATTGTCCGCGGGTCAGTGCCTCCGGTTATTTTTGTATATACAAGGCCTATGGGAATGGAGCCAAGCAGGTATGATAGTACAATTAAAATATAAAATAAGTTCTCGCCTTGCAGAAATGATAAAGATTCCATAATAGTTTTAAAGTCCTTTGTTTGTTTTATAGTTTGTAAAAATATTTAAAATTATTCAACTGTAACGCTTTTTGCAAGGTTACGAGGTTGGTCAATGTCTGTACCAAGAAAAGCTGCAATATGGTAAGAGAGAATTTGCAGCGGCAGTGTCAGCATGATAGGAGTTAGAAACTCAGGAACTTCCGGCACTGTTATAACATCATCAGCTTTACCTGCCGCGCCGTTGTCCCCCTCTGTCACTACTGCTATAATTAGGCCGCCCCTAGCCTTAACTTCTTCCATGTTAGAGATCACTTTTGGGTAGTGTTTGTCATTTGGAGCTAGAACCACAACCGGCATACTTTCATCTATCAGCGCAATGGGGCCGTGTTTCATCTCTCCTGCGGGATAACCCTCGGCATGTATGTAGGAGATTTCTTTAAGTTTAAGCGCTCCTTCAAGTGCTATGGGGTAGTTTATACCTCGGCCAAGGAACAAGAAATCTCTATGTTTAAAATATTTTTCTGCAATAGTTTCTATATGACTTGTGTCGCCCAGGAACTTCTGCATTTTTCCCGGCAATTTTGTAAGGTCTTTTATCAGTTCCACGCCATGGTTTTTGTCAACCAATCCGGTTTTTCTGCCTGCGTAAATGGCAAACATCAGGAGGGCGGTAAGCTGGGTGGTAAACGCTTTTGTGGAGGCTACGCCAATCTCGGGGCCTGCGTGAGTGTATATTGCATGGTTTGCTTCTCTTGCAATGGAGCTCTCTATGACATTGGTGATTGCCAGTATGGTTGCGCCTTTTTTCTTAGCGTCTTTTACTGCCGCCAGTGTGTCGGCAGTTTCTCCGCTTTGGGTTATTGCAATAACTAGTGTTTCGCTGTCGCTTAAATGTTTTCTGTAGCGAAACTCCGAGGCCAAGTCAACCTCAACAGGCATTGGGAAGAACTCTTCCATCATAAACTTGGCTACAAGCCCTGCATGCCAGGAAGTACCGCAGGCTATTATGTAGGTTTTTTTAATTTTATTTAAATCAATATCAAAGTCGTTAAAAAATATATCGCCCGACTCTTCCATTATTTGGCCGCGAAAGGTGTCGGTAACTGCTTTTGGCTGTTCAAATATTTCTTTTAACATGAAATGAGGGTACCCGTCTTTTTCTGCCATAACGGGAGACCAGTCGATTTCTTTTTCGGTTTTTTCTACTTTATTACCCTCCAGGTCAGTGACAGCGAAAGAGTCTTTTGTTATTACAACTATCTCTCCGTCATCTATAAAAACCGCGCGGTTTGTAATATCAAGTATGGCTGTAATGTCAGAGGAGAGTATGTATTCGCCGTCGCCAATACCTAGGACCATGGGGCATTCATATCTTGCTCCCACAATTTTATTCGGTTCATTGGAAGAAACAACTGCCAGTGCGTAAGTGCCTTTCACATGGGTTAGGGCAGAGCGAACCGCATCTTCCAGTTTATTTATTTCTTTTAGTTCTCTATTAATAAGGTGGGCAAGGATTTCTGTGTCCGTTTCGCTTTTAAAGACTGAGCCTTGTTTTTTAAGTTCCTCTCTCAGTTCCAAATAATTTTCAATAATGCCGTTATGTACAACAGCCACGCTGCCTTCGAGGTGAGGGTGGGCGTTTTCTTCGCTGGGGCGGCCGTGGGTTGCCCATCGGGTGTGGCCAATGCCTACCGTGCCTTTTAAGGGATTGGTTTTAATTTTGTCTACAAGGCCGGAGAGTTTACCTTCGCATCTCTCGATGCTGATTGCGTCTTCGGATATTATGGCAAGACCGGAGGAGTCGTAACCTCGGTATTCGAGTTTAGTCAGCCCTCCTACAAGTATGTCTTGGGCATTTTTTGAGCCGTTATATCCAACTATTCCGCACATATTATTTCTTCTTTTTCTTCTGCTGTATTTTTTTTGTAAAAGTTTTTTGGGGAGCTCTTGCTACGGCAAGCTTTCCTGATGGAACATCTTTTGTAATAGTAGAGCCACTGCCGACATAAGCGTTCTTGCCAACTGTAACAGGGGCGACCAGTTGCGAGTCGGACCCAATAAATGCCCCGTCACCAATTTTTGTTATATGTTTGTTAACGCCGTCGTAATTGCAGGTTATAACTCCAGCCCCTATGTTAACATTTTTGCCGATCACTGCATCTCCAATATAGGTAAGGTGGCCTGCTTTAGAACCTTCTCCAAGAGTGGAGTTTTTTATTTCTACAAAGTTTCCTACATGGCAGTCATCCTTTAAGATAGTTCCAGGTCTAAGGCGTGCAAAAGGCCCTGCTGTAACATTTTTTTTGAGCACTGACGACTCTATGTTAGAGTTTGCTTTTATGTGGCAGTTATCTCCTATTTTGGAATCCGTAATTCGAGCGCCTGACTCTATGGTGCAGTTACCTCCTATGCTGGCGTCTCCATAGATATAAACATTAGGCTCTAATACCGTGTCCCTGCCTATTTTAACATTGCTATCTATATAAGCAGTGAAGGAGTCCTTCATTGTCACGCCATTCTTCATATGGCGTTTAATAATATGTTCTGTCATTAGCTCCTGGGCAAGGTTTAAATCCTCCCTGCTGTTTATGCCGTGTACCTCTGCTTCATTTGTTACTTCAAAAGTGGAAACAGGCAAATTGTCAGCTAAGGCGAGGGCCACTAAGTCAGTTAAGTAGTATTCTTTTTGCGCATTTTTATTGTTTATTTTAGGCAGGTATTTTTTTAAGAACTCTGCCTTGGCTATATATATTCCTGTATTTATTTCCTGAATATGTTTTTGAGACCGGTTTAGGTCTTTGTCTTCTGTTATAGATATTAGTGTGCCTTCATCATCCCTGACAACCCTGCCATATCCGCTAGGGTCTGCCAGTTCTATGGTGATGAAGCTCAAAACGGTGTTTTTATTTTTATTATGTTCTTTTATGAACTTTTTTATAGTTTCTTTTTGTATTAGTGGTACATCACCGGAGAGGATTAACACATCATCATTGGACTTCGCTTTTACTGCATTAAAAGCAACCTCGGCGGCATGAGCCGTGCCCAGCTGCTTATCTTGCAGGGCAAAGGTAGGCTGAGTTTTTAGAGGCAGTTTTGAAATCTCTTCTGCGACCATTTTTGACTCAAAGCCAATCAGGCAGACAGACTTCGAACATTTAATGTCTTCCAAGACTTTTAATGGATAGTAAATCATAGGGAGGCCGCTGACTTTATGCATAACCTTAGGCATTTTGGACTTCATTCTTGTCCCCTTGCCGGCAGCTAAAACTATGGCTATAAGATTCTTCATTATGTACAAAATATCCCAAAAAACCAGTAAAATCAAGAACTTTGACCGAATAATGTGCTTTAAAAACAAGGCTTTGCAAAAAATAGCGAGTTTTGGTATTATATACCTCTATGGATAAAGTATTAGACGAAATTAAAGAAGATATGAAATTTTTGGAAAAGGCTGTTTTTGAACTGAAGGTGCTTTATGAACAGTATTTCATGGGAGTTGTTAAGAGAGAGCCTTTAAAGCTGAGAATGGATGTGGAGAGACTTGTCCGCGAGTATGCTCAGGAGCCTATTCAAAACACAAGTATGAAGTTTAAGTACAATATGATTGTAGCTAAACTTAGTTCCTTTAAACAGTACTGGAACAGGACTTTAAAACAAATTGATGCAGGTACTTATAAAAGAAAAGGTGAAGGGGGCATGGCTTCTTCACAGACTGCATTGAAATCTACATTAGAAAGACCAAAACATGGCAGTCCTGCCGGCGGCACAGGTAATGGTGGCGGTAATAACTCCGGTGATTCATATAACGCCTTTATAAAAGCCCGCACAGAGTGCGGCGAATCCACTAAGGGTGTAACAAGGGAAGCATTTCAGACGAGTATCAAAGCCCAGCAAAAAAAGATGGCAGAGAAATACGGCACCAGCAACCTGGAAACAAAAATCTTTGTTAAAGACGGCAAGACCATGGTCTCCGTAAAACCTAAGAGTTAGTTCCCTTCCACCGCCACCACCACAAACATCACTTCTGAAAAACTTATCATTATTCAGAAACTTGTTTTTTTAGTATTTCGAGATTCCTTCTAGCTTCTTCATTTGTCGGCTCTACCTTGAGTACCAATTGAAATTCCCTTATTGCCAGTATAGGTTTTCCTAATTTGTAGTAAGTGAAACCAAGATTCATATGTGCGTCTTTTAGTCCCGATAATCCGGTATGTAATGTTATGTATTTTTTGTATTCCAGCAGGGCTTTGGCAGGTTTGTCGGTCTGGAGGTATGTATTGCCCAAATTATAATGTACATCACTGAGGGTTGGATCTAATTTTAAAGCGGTTTTAAATTCTTTTAATGCCTCGTCAAACCTGCTGCTGCGAAGGCGCATTGCCCCAAGGTTGTTGTGAGCCTGGGCAGTAGGGGCAGTAATAATGGTTTTAATGTACTGGTCTGTTGCCTTGTTCATAAAACCCTGTTTCTCAAAAGCTCTTCCAAGATTATTCATAGCTTCCCCATACCCGGGGTTTAACCTTATTGCTTCTTTGAAACTAGTTTCTGCTTTTTTGTATTTTCCTCTGCGTAGCTCTGCTATGCCAAGGTTGTTGTGGGCAAGGTAGTTACCTTCTGTAACTTCTACTGCGCGAGTGAAGAGGGTAAAACCATTTTTCCAATGTCTTGTTTGCATGTGAGTTAAAGCAGACATAAATATTATAGATAAGCTGATTAAAACAGCTGCTATAGTCTGCAGATTGCCTTTATTTAATTTAGTGATTAATTCTTCTACTCCCCAAGCAGCTATTATGGCTATGCCTATGATAGGCAGGTACATATACCTGTCAGCTAATGCTTGCCCTCCAACCTGAGCTATCCCTATGGCAGGGAATAATACCCCTAAGTACCAAAACCAACCTACTGCGATATATTTATGACTCTTGGATTTGTATAGAACCATAGCTGTCATTAAAAGCAGTATAATCGCCCATAAAATAACTTTTAAAATTGAAATAGACTCGCCCGGGTGGGGGTAGAAAACTGCAAGGTTTATTGGAGCTATGCTCATTAATATATAATCGCCATAAGATGTTATGGCATTTGCTATCTTGTAAGTAAGGGATAATTCATCACCTGATGCCAAAGCCCCCCAGCTCTTTAAAGCGCTGGATGTTATAAGAGTTGAAATAGTTATGAGGACAAAAAGCGGCAGCTTTTCTAATACAGAGCTTTTTAATCCTTCCCAGGTACTATTGAACCTATTAAGAGGCCAGTAGTCAAATAAAACTAAAACGAAGGGCAGAGTTACTAACATCCCCTTACTCATAAGGCCAAAACAAAGTGATAGGACAACGAAAACATAATTTGTTATTGTACGGTTTTTTATGTAACGAAGATAAAGAAACATTGTAAGAAACCAAAACAGGGCAGAGAGTACATCTTTTCTCTCGGCAATCCAAGCTACGCTCTCTACATGCAGTGGGTGAAGGGCAAAAACTGAGGCCACAAAAAAACTCTTCCACATAGCTCCTGTGGAGCGCAGCATTACAAGGTAGAGAAGCACTGTTGCTATTAAATGGTATATAAGGTTGGTGATGTGGTACCCGCCCGGGGCAAGTCCAAAGAGGTTGAAGTCTATCATAAAGCTCATCCAAATTAGCGGCTGCCAGGTTGCCTGGTAAGTGGCAGTCACTGCCCACTTGATTGCTTCTAATGTTAAACCATTTTGTATGTAGGGGTTTGCTTTTACATATAGGTCGTCATCAAAGTCTGCAAAGTCAAAAGATGCGGTTTGGAGGTAAACGGCAGTAGTTATTAGGACTATTAAAAGTCCTAATAACGATTCTGTTTTTTTTAATTTTTTGAGGTTATTTGTAAAGGATGTTTTCAAAGTAAGAAAATTTTATCATAAAGGAAACTACATTTGACAGCATAAAAAGACAAAGCCAGGTTGCCCAGCTTAAAGCGTTAAAACGAAGCACAGTTAGTCTTGTTAGTCATTGGGATAGTTATTGCCCTAGCTATTAGCGATTTCAGTTGCCCTTAGTTTTACTTCTGCAGTTTTTTGGGCTGCATAGGCGTTTAAATACTCAGGGTCTTGAAGGGTAAGGCCGCCTAGCGCTTCGTTAGCCTCTTCCAGGGCTTTCTTGGTCTCATCTAAATCTAACTCCGACGCAAAAACTCCGTTGTCAACAAGTAGGGTGGTTTTTTCCGGTCCAACTTCAGCAAAACCCCCTCCGCCGGCAACAACAGTTTTCTCTCCGTCTTTTTTATATATAATAACCCCCGGGTTCAGGGATGTTAAGAGGTAGGAGTGATTTGGCAGTACTCCGAACTCGCCATCAGTTCCCGGGCAAATTACTTCCGTAACGTCCTCAGAGAGCAAAACCCTCTGGGGGGTAACTATTTCAAGTAAGAATGTTTTAGCCATTACTTTTCGCTTTCTTTTAGTTTTTCTGCTTTTGCTATAACCTGGTCCAGGCCGCCAACCATGTAGAATGCCTGCTCAGGAAGGTCGTCATATTTACCGTCAACTATCTCATTAAAAGCTGTTATAGTTTCCTTGATTGTAACATACTCTCCAGTTTGTCCGGTGAACTGCTCGGCAACATGGAAAGGCTGGCTAAGGTATTTTTGAACTTTTCTTGCTCTTGTAACAACAAGCTTGTCGTCTTCTGATAGTTCGTCCATACCAAGGATAGCAATAATATCCTGCAGGTCTTTATATTTTTGAAGTATCTGTTGAACTTTTCTTGCTGTATTGTAGTGCTCTTCTCCGATAACCTGTGGGTCAAGGATTCTTGAAGTTGAATCAAGCGGATCAACGGCAGGATAAATACCCAGCTCGGAGATTTGTCTTGATAGAACTGTTGTAGCGTCAAGATGGGCAAATGTTGTAGCAGGAGCAGGGTCAGTCAAATCATCGGCTGGAACATATACGGCCTGAACCGAAGTAATGGATCCTTTGTTTGTTGATGTAATTCTCTCCTGAAGTCCACCCATGTCGGTAGAAAGTGTAGGCTGATAACCAACAGCAGAAGGAATACGGCCTAGGAGGGCGGAAACCTCTGAGTTTGCCTGTGTGAAACGGAATATATTATCGATGAATAGAAGAACGTCCTGGCCTTCTTCATCCCTGAAGTACTCTGCCATTGTTAGAGCTGTAAGAGCAACCCTTGCACGAGCCCCTGGAGGTTCGTTCATCTGACCATAAACAAGGGCAGCTTTGTCTATAACATTACTTTCTTTCATTTCTTCCCAAAGGTCGTTACCTTCTCTGGTTCTTTCTCCAACTCCGCCGAAGACCGAGTAACCACCGTGGCTTTTTGCAACATTGTTGATGAGTTCCATAATTAGAACTGTTTTACCAACACCGGCGCCGCCGAAGAGTCCGATTTTTCCGCCTTTAAGGTAAGGGGTTAAGAGGTCAACAACCTTAATACCCGTCTCAAAAACTTCCATTGTAGTTGACTGCTCTGCAAAAGTAGGAGCCTCGCGATGAATGGAATATTTTTTATCGGATTTTATAGGTCCTGCTTCATCGACCGGCTCGCCGATAACATTCATGATACGGCCGAGAACGCCGCTTCCAACGGGAACTTTAATTGGGTCACCTGTGTCTGTTGCCTCCATGCCTCTAACGAGACCGTCTGTTGAATCCATAGCAATACATCTCACTGTGTTTTCACCAAGATGCTGCGCAACCTCAACGACAAGGTTATCTTTGTTGTCGTCAATACTCGGGTTTGTAATGGTAATTGCATTTAATATGTTAGGTAGTTCGCCTTGGTTAAATTCGATGTCTAAAACAGCACCGATAACCTGCTTTATTTTTCCCTTATAAGCCGCCATAATATTCCTCTACTCCTTTTTATTCTTCTAATTTATTATCTTATTTAATTTATTTAACTTCTTCAAAACCTTTGTCGTTGCCGACGACCCATTTGCCCGTATCAAGTTTAATTAATATTGGTGGGTTATATAAAATTTTGTTATCTCTTTTGTAGTGTATGATTAATAAATAATCGTTGTTTATATTTTTTCTTTTGCCGACAATTGTTAGGTCGCGAGACCTCATATCTATAATACTGTATAGTTTTGCAACAGCTTCCAGTATAACCCTATCCGTTGGCATGTCGCTTTTCTTGCTTGCTGCATAAACATTAGTGCAGATAAAGAGCAAGACTATAATAAAAGCCAGGAAACTTTTTTTAAACATAAAACCCCGCCACAATAGTTAAGGTTGAACAAACTGTTAGCCTTTTAATGCCTCTGCACCGGATACGATCTCAATAAGCTCTGTGGTAATAGCAGTCTGGCGTACGCGGTTATAGATAATATTTAAACTTTCTATCATTTCTTTTGCATTCTTTGATGCACTGTCCATGCTTGCCATGCGGGCTGCATGTTCACTGGCAGCGGTTTCTAACATGGCATTGAATATCATAATTTGGGCTGCTTTTGGAAGAAGTGTCTCAAGTACTTCATCTTCGCTTGGCTCGTAGGTAAAACCTGCGCTAGGGACAGAGCTCTCTGATGGTTCACCGGCAGATGTTTCCTCTGTGTTCTCTGTATCATCCGTATCAAAGGGGAAGAGCTTTTTTAGTGTAGGCTCTTGAGTGAGGGTAGAAATAAATTTACCATAAATCACATGGACCTCATCAGTGCTGCCCGAAAGGTAGTCTTCTATAATTACTTTTGTTTGGGCTGCCGCAGTATCCATTTGGGGCCTTGTGCTGCCCATAAAGTTAAATGAGAGAATTTCAAATTCTCTTCTTTTAAAATGTTCGTTACCGCGAGTACCTACCAGCCTTACTCTCACATTCTTTTCAGGGTGGTCTTTAATAAACTTTTCGGCAAGCCTGACCAGGTTGGTGTTAAAACCGCCGCAAAGTCCCCTGTCGGAAGTAAATAGAATAATATCTACATTACCGGACTCACTACGCTGGCTAAGCAGCGGGTTTGCGTCCTTGTTAGTTCCTGAGGCAGTCTTGCCTACCATGGCAAACATTTTATCAGCGTAGGGACGAGATGCTATAATATCCTCTTGAGCCTTGCGAAGCTTGGAGGCAGCAACCATCTTCATAGCTTTGGTTATCTGCTGAGTATTTTTAACACTCTTTATGCGCCTTTTTATATCATTAAGACTTGCCATTGTATAAATCCTTTTTTAAAAACTTATTTTTTTAAATTGTCAAAACTACAGGGACAATGTTCCTGCAAGTTCTTCCAATGCAGAGTCAATTTTAGCTTTGAGGTCATCATCAAGAGCTTTCTTCTCGCGGATTTCTTTAAGAAGGTCAGCTTTTTTGTTATCAAAGAAGTTTGTTAACTCTTTTTCATAGGCAACTACCTTATCTACAGGAATAGGATCTACAAAGCCGTTTGTAGCAGCGTAGATAACAATAACCTGCATTTCAACTTCCACAGGAGCGTATTGACCCTGTTTTAGAATCTCAACAAGCCTTTTACCTCTTTCTATTTGAGCCTGAGTTGCCGCGTCAAGGTCTGACCCGAACTGGGCAAAAGCCGCAAGCTCCCTAAACTGGGCAAGAGCAAGTCTTAGGGTACCGGCAACCTGTTTCATGGCTTTAATCTGGGCAGACCCTCCAACACGAGAAACAGACAGTCCTACATTAATAGCAGGCCTTACGCCTGAAAAGAAGAGGTCCGTTTCAAGGTAAATCTGGCCGTCTGTAATGGAAATAACATTTGTCGGAACAAAGGCACTAACATCCCCTGCCTGAGTTTCAACAATAGGCAGGGCAGTCATAGACCCTCCGCCTAGAGCGTCGCTAAGTTTTGCTGATCTCTCAAGTAGCCTGGAATGGAGATAGAACACATCCCCAGGGAAAGCTTCTCTTCCCGGCGGCCTCCTGAGCAGAAGCGACAGCTGACGATAAGCAACAGCATGTTTTGAAAGGTCATCATAAACAATAAGGGCATGCTGTCCGTTATCCCTGTAATGTTCCGCTATTGTACACCCTGTGTAAGGGGAGAGGAACTGGAGCGGCGCAGGATTAGAAGCAGTAGCTGAAACTATTGTTGTATATTCCAGTGCTCCGTGCGAGCGAAGATGCTCTGCAATGTGAGCAACAGTAGATTGCTTCTGGCCGATGGCAACATAAATACATTTAACATCCTTGCCTTTTTGGTTAATGATTGTATCAAGGGCAATAGCTGTTTTACCGGTTTGGCGGTCGCCGATTATGAGCTCCCTTTGGCCGCGACCGATAGGAATCATGGCATCAACTGCCTTAATACCTGTCTGCATAGGTTCGTGAACCGATTTTCTTGCGACAATACCAGGGGCTTTAATTTCAACTCGCCTTGAGTCTTTTGTTTCAATTGGGCCTAGACCGTCAATTGGAACGCCTAGAGCGTCAACAACCCTGCCAAGGAGGGCGTCGCCAACGGGAACTTCAACAATTTTCCCTGTTCTCTTAACTGTGTCGCCTTCTTTAATTCCCTGGTCGCTGCCAAAAATTGCGATACCAACATTGTCTTCTTCTAAGTTTAGAACCATTCCCAGAATCCCGCCGGGGAATTCAATAAGCTCTCCTGCCATTGCCTTCTCGAGACCGTATATTCTGGCTATACCGTCACCGACTGATATGACTGTTCCAACTTCTTCTATGTTGGCCTGTTTTTCAAACCCTTCTATCTGGGTTTTTATAATTGCGCTAATCTCGTCTGCCTTAATCATTTTTTAAATAGCCCCTTCCAATAATCTTTCATTTATGTTTTTAAGTTGTGTTTTTAAACTGCCGTCAAGTATCGTGTTCCCAACTCTTATAACTAAACCTCCGATTAGGTCTTTGTTCACAGAGTCGGTGAGAATAATCTCTTTGCCTGTTTCTTTTTTAAGTTTCTCGGTAATAGACTTTTTTGCATCGTCAGGTAGCTTAGTAGCGCTTTCTACAGTTACATTAAGCCTGCCTGCGTTAATATCTAAAAGCGACTGGTAGGCGTCAGAGATATGTTCAATGAGGCGAACTTTTCTATTCTCTACAAGAGTGGAAAGCAGGTTAGTTACAGACTTGTCTGCTTTAATCTTTTTGGTAATCTCCGTTACGATGTTGAGCCTGTTCTCCAGCGGATACATTGGATTTAAAAGAGTTTTGTAAAGGCTCTCGTTTGACTTAAAAGCGCTACTCAACTCTTTGAGAGAGTCTCCTGCTTTCTCGTCAATCCCGGCTGCTTTAGAAATATCTAAAAGAACCTTTGCGTACCTATGTGCCGAACTTTCTTTACTCATTGTTATTAAATGTCCTTTGTTACTACTGTAGGTTTTTTAAAATTCAAAAGTGAGGCTGTCTGTTTCTTGACGGGCCCACTGGTTAATCGTTAATTGCTAATAGTAATTTTTTCTATGTAGTCTTTAGTAAGGCTGACCTGGTCAGAGTCTTTAATTTCTTTAACAAGTGTTTCCTCGGCAAGCTCTACTGCCAGTTTGGCTGCAGCGTTTTTAAGCTCTAGTTTGGCTTTTTTAATTTCCTGCGATGCAGTTAGTTTTGCCTGCTCTTTAATTTTCTCTGCGCTTTTCTTTGCTTCTTCTATAATTTTTGTTTTCTCTGCGTCAGCTTCTTCTTTAATGGTAGCTTTAATCTCAGCGACTTTTTTGTCCAGCCCTTCAATCTTGGCTTTATATTCTTTTAATTCTTTCTCGGCGTCTTCTTTAGCTTTTGTCGCGGCGTTTAGAGCTTCTTTAATATCTTCAATTCTTTTGCCTAACATTGGGGAGGCAATTTTTGTCCATATAAAGTAACCGCCTATTAAGATGGCGACAAACATGCCTGACTTCCAAGCCATAAGGGATGAACCGCCGTCGCTTGAGGCTAGTGCTTCGCCCGCATTAATAGTTAATGTAAATAAAAATAATATTGTTGGTATTGCACGGGACAGGATTTTCTCTGCTAATGTTTTTGAAAGTGACTTGGCGTCTTTAGTTAAAGTTTCCATGGCAGAGTCTTTTGCTTTAGAAATCTCTTCGCAAATTTTGTCCAGCTCTGCTACTGCCTCTACTCTGGCAGCGTCGGTAAGTTTTTTCTCCTCGAGAGTGGCAATTTGTTTTGTTTTTGCTCTCTCAAGCTGACCCTGGGCCGCTGCTTCTTTAAGGTTGGCTTCATAATCTATTAGGCCTGTTTCAATTTCCTCGTGAGTTGCCTTTGCTCCGCCTTCTGTCTCAGTTGTTTTTTTATCTCTCTCCTTCATGATTGCCACTAGTGGTTTGTATAATAAAGTATTCATTAGATAGAGGAGTATGAAGTATCCTATAATTTGATATATGAATGTAAGATCGACTGATACCATAAGTTTTTTGTCTCTTTTTATATTGGTTTTTTAGATGAACGACGCCCGGCTAAAGAAATTGGGTGTAAACACCGTCATCAGGTTACTCGGTTACTATATGTGTTCTCCGGATTTAAAGTAAAAACTCCAAAAGGCAATACCTAACTTTATATTCTGAACCCAACATTTTTATCATATGAGGTAAACTGTTGTCAAGTTGTATGTGGCCAGGTGTGACACCTGGCCACAGTTTTCCGGTGCATTGTGCAATTAATTACCCATCTAACCACAGGTACTAGACTGCCCTGAAATTGTCTGCGGACACTGGCCGGCCCTTTTCCCGTGGCTGGTAGCCGGGCTCGCCAGCCCTGAATTATCCTTGACTTATACAGACCCCTTTGTTAATTTATTCTGTCTGTCCTGAGGCAGATTTATCTGGCCTGTTAGTAGGGTGATAAATGTTTGAGGTGGTTCATTATCATAGAAATATAACAAATTTTAGTATAATTCGAGCTTTTTTTGGCTTTAAATATAGATTTTAGCAGTTAAAATTAACAATATCCCCATTTTTAACCATATAATGAGGGACTACTTAAGGAGAAAGTAAAAAATGAAGAAGAATTACCTTTTGGCCCCGGGGCCAACGCCAGTACCGGAGAGGGCGCTCTTGGCAATGGCTCAGCCAATGATTCACCATAGAACACCACAGTTCTCGGCAATATTTAAAGAAGCAGCAACTCTGTTAAAAGATGTATTTAGAACCAAAGAAGATGTGTTAATCCTGGCAAGCTCCGGAACAGGGGCGATGGAAGGATCAATAACCAATTTTTTCTCCCCTGGAGATGAGGTTATAACCGTAAATGCCGGTAAGTTTGGCGAAAGATGGGGTCAAATTGCCAATGTATACGGATTAAAGGTTCACGAAATTAAAGTAGAGTGGGGTGATCCCGTTGACCCGTCAGAGGTTAAAGCTCTGCTCGATGCTAACCCAGCCGTAAAAGGTGTATTTTGTCAGGCAAGTGAGACATCAACTACAGTAGCTCACCCGGTTAAAGAATTGGCAGCTCTTACAAAGGATAAAGACTGCCTCCTTATAGTAGATGGAATTACGGCAGTTGGAGTTTTTGATGTACCAATGGACGATTGGGGAGTAGATATTCTCGTATCCGGCTCACAGAAGGCATTTATGCTTCCATCGGGACTTGCATTTGCAGCAGTTAGCCAGAAGGCTTGGAAGTTCAATGAGACAGCAAAGTGTCAGAGGTACTACCTGGACTTTGCCAAAGAGAAAAAGAATATTGCAAAAGACACAACCGCCTATACTCCGGCAGTTAGTCTTATTATAGGACTTCGTGAAGTACTTCTTATGATGAAAGAAGAAGGAATCGAAAATGTTTATAAAAGACACAACCGTTTAGCTCGTGCTACAAGGGCGGCAATGACAGCACTGGGCTTAAAACTTCTTGCACCAGACGCTCCAAGTGACGCTACTACAGGGGTATATGTTCCCGAAGGTGTTGATGGAGCAGCTCTTGTTAAGTATATGAGAGACACAATGGGAGTTACCATGGCAGGTGGTCAAGACCACTTAAAAGGTAAAATCTTCCGCGTGGCTCATCTCGGTTATGTTGGCAACTTTGATGTAATCATTGGAGTCAGTACAATTGAGATGGCTCTTAAGAAGTTCGGCCATGATGTTAAACTAGGCACGGGCGTAGGAGCAGCGCAAGAGATATTAATGGAAGAATATCCAGCGTGACGCTGGACCCAATTTCAGGTACTCCCAAGCTTCGTTGCAGTTAGTTGTCAAATTATAGAATAATAAATAAATTAAAAAGGAAAAGAAATGAAAGTTTTAATAAGCGATAGTCTGTCAGAAAAGGCAGTAGAGATTCTCGAAAAGGCAGAAGGTATAGAATGTGTCTTCGACCCGAAGATTACTCCCGAAGATCTGCTTAAAACAATTGGCGAATATGACGGCTTAGCCGTAAGAAGCCGTACTAAAGTTACAAAAGAAGTCCTGGAGGCCGGGACAAAACTTAAAGTTGTTGGAAGAGCCGGCATAGGCGTTGATAATATCGACATAGCCGAAGCTACAAAAAATGGCGTAATCGTTATGAATACGCCGGGAGGAAACACCACTACCACTGCAGAACATGCAATTAGTATGATGATGGCTCTGGCAAGAAAGATTCCTCAGGCAACTTCATCTATGAAAGCAGGAAAGTGGGAGAAAAAGCTTTTTGAAGGTGTAGAGATGACAGGCAAGACCCTCGGGATTGTCGGTATAGGTAACATCGGTTCAATCGTTGCTAACCGCGCCCAGGGGCTTCATATGGATGTAATTGCTTATGACCCGTTTATATCAGAAGAAGCGGCAGACAAGCTTGGAATAGGCCTCGTAGAATTAGATGAACTTTATAAGAGGTCTGATTTTATTTCCATCCATGTTCCTGCTACAAAAGAAACTCTTAATATGATTAACAAAACCGCCTTTGGGAAGATGAAAGATTCGGTGAGGATTGTAAACTGCGCAAGAGGGGGAATCATTAATGAAGCTGACCTGGCAGAGGCAATTACATCGGGCAAGGTTGCAGGAGCGGCTCTTGATGTTTTAGTTAACGAGCCGCCTGAAGAGGGTAACCCTGTTATTGGACTCGATAATGTAATCCTGACTCCTCACCTTGGCGCGTCCACAGGCGAGGCTCAGGAGAATGTTGCCGTAGCAGTTTCAGACCAGATTGCCGACTACCTTATAAACGGTACAATACGCAATGCTATTAATGTTCCAAGTGTGGCAGGAGAGTCACTGGCTCAATTGTCTCCTTATATAACACTCGCTGAAAAACTTGGAAGCTTCCAAGGCCAGCTAATTAAAGGCGCTGTAGAAGAGGTAACAATTGAGTATAGCGGAGATGTAACGGACCTGGATGTTGCACCTGTAACAATAGCTGCCCTTAAGGGTCTCCTGGAAAATGTAGTAGGAGACAATGTTAACTTTGTTAATGCCCCTGTTGTTGCAGAAGAAAGAGGCATTAAGGTGGTAGAAGTTAAGAGCTCAAGGAATATTGATTTTGCAAGTTCCGTTACGGTTAAAGTAAAAACCAAAGACGAGGAAAGTCTCGCAGAAGGTGCAATCTTCGGCAAGACAGAACCTCGCATAGTAAGATACAACAAGTTCCTTCTTGACGCAGTAACTGAAGGCACTTTGCTTGTTCTGCACAATGATGACAAACCGGGGGTTATTGGTGAAGTAGGAACTGTGCTTGGCGAGGGAGGAGTTAACATCGCAGGTCTGCACCTAAGCAGGGAAGTTGTAGGAGGAGAGTCAGTTTCTATTTGGAGCATTGATTCTGCGCCGAAAGACGAAATATTAGACAAACTTAAAAAAGTATCAAATGTAATATCAGCAGAAGTAGTCGAGTTGTAACAGACTGCGTCTGCTTTCTAGTAAAACACAGATTTTTTGTCATTCCTCACCACAGCCCGAGGCTTGCCTTGGGCTGGATAAACTTGATGCGGAATCCAGTGGTTTTGTTTTTTTTAAACTAAAATAATATGGAGATATAAATGAGAAAAACTTTATTTAATTTTTTAGTATCTATGTTTGCTTTAAGTGGTTGCGTTAATATGCCAACACAGCCAGCACAAATCACAGGTTCCTATCAATCTGATTATCATTATCGTGAATTTGATTGTAGTGTATTGTCTAATGAAATCTCTTCACTTGCAAGGCGTGAGAACCAACTTGTTATTGCTCAAGAGCAAAGAATCAAAACGAGTAAAGTTCAAGCTTTTTGGTGGGGTTATGGAAATGGTGATGGAATAGAAGCTTCTGAATTAGCGAATGTTAGAGGTGAAAAAGAAGCAGTGCGTAGCATGATGGGTAAAAAGAAATGTAACAGTGAAGAGTTACCTAAGTAGGAGTTTTTGTAGGGTGGAACCCACCCTACAGTATTATCGTCATTCCCGCGAAGGCGGGAATCCAGACAAAAGATTGCAAAAACAATGGATCCCGTATCAGGTACGGGATGACAGACAATAAAAAAAATGAATAAAGAAACCCCAACCATAAACTTGCCACAGGGCATAAGAGACATTCTACCAACGGAAGCTGAGAAGATAGTCAGAGCCGAAGGTGAGATACTTTCTACATTTGCGTCCTATGGGTACAAAAGAGTTGTAACTCCAATGCTTGAGTATGTGGATGTTCTGGACCTGGGAATTGGTGAAGATTTTGAAGGCCGAGTGGTTAAGTTCATTGACCCTGCCACTGGAAGGCTTGTTGCTATAAGGCCGGACATTACCCCTCAGATTGCTCGTATGGTAGCCACGAGAATGAGGGAGGTGCCTCGCCCCCTAAAACTTTGTTATAGCGAAAATGTACTTCGCTACGAAGACGACAAAGGTGGTAAGGTTCGCGAGGTAATACAAGTGGGGGCGGAATTCGTAACAGACTCGCCAAGCACAGAAGCCGACGCTGAGATGGTCATAATGGCAATTGAAAGTTTGAAGAAAATTGGCATAAAGGATTTTAAGATAGATATTGGAGATATTGGTTTTGCAAAGGCGCTTTTTGCTGAACTTGGAGGAGATGCAGGCGAGGTGGAATCTGTAAAAAACGCCATAAGCCTAAAAGACTCATCAGGGCTGGAGAAGGCAATTGATAAAGCCAACCCTAATGTTTCCGATGATGTAAAAAAGATGTTCCTGAGCCTGCCAACTTTATATGGCGGTGCGGAAGTTATAGAAAAGGCAGAGGGGCTGTCCACGGACAATGAGGATTTAAAAGCAGAGCTCGATAAATCTCTCGCCAACCTAAAAGCAGTTGTGGAAATTTTAAATGGTAAAGGTTATGGAGATCTCCTCACCATAGACCTTGGCGAGATTAGAAGTTTTGATTATTATACAGGAATTATTTTTGAGGGGTTCTCCCCGGGGGCAGGAAAGGCGCTGCTTAGCGGAGGCAGGTACGATAATCTAATGGAACGATACGGCTGCGTATGCTGCGCTACTGGTTTCGCCTTCGACATGTCTCATGTTATAGCGCAGCCCTAATCCCCACTGCGTGGGTTTTCTAAGCACACTGCGTGTGTTTCCTAGTAAGACAGAGTTTTTAAAAACTAATTAGAAAGCAGTTTTGATTATGAGTAATAAAGGTGTAGTTATAGTTGGTGCCCAGTGGGGCGATGAGGGCAAGGGTAAGATAGTTGATATCTTAACCGAATATGCCGATGTGGTTGTCCGCTTCCAGGGTGGTAACAACGCAGGCCACACTGTCTATGTAGGAGAAGAAAAATTCGTCCTCCACCTCATACCCTCAGGTATCCTCCATGACGGGAAGGTCTGCATAATAGGTAACGGAGTTGTAGTTGACCCTCCCGCCCTAATCGGAGAAATCGATGGTCTTAGAGAGAGAGGGTGTTTCAAAGAAGGGTCTCTACTTGTAAGTCGCGATGCCCATCTAATAATGCCATACCATCGTAAAATCGACATTGCAAAAGAGAAGATGCGCGGTAAAGATAAAATCGGCACCACAGGCCGCGGCATTGGACCTGCCTATGAAGATAAGGTTGCAAGGTGCGGGATTAGGTGCGGAGACCTCTTAAACGAGAAAGAGTTCAGGGAAAAACTAAAAGCCAATATTGAAGAAAAAAATTATTATATAGAGACATTCCTTAAAGAAGCCCCATATGATTTAGAAGAAGTTTATGCAACCTACATGGCAGAGGCAGAAAAGATTAAAGACTGCATTGTAGATACAACCGTTTATCTTGACGATGCAATAAGGGCAGGTAAGAAGATTTTATTCGAAGGAGCTCAAGGCACACTCCTTGATGTTGACCACGGAACATATCCCTTTGTAACATCATCTAACACAGTTGCAGGTCAAGCTGCCACAGGTTCAGGCGTCGGGCCTTCAAGAATCGACAGTGTGCTTGGTGTTGTTAAGGCATACGCCACAAGAGTTGGTGAGGGGCCATTCCCTACCGAGTTAGACGACGCAGACGGAGAAAACCTCCGAAAAGTCGGAGGAGAGTTTGGCGCAACCACAGGGCGGCCAAGAAGGTGCGGATGGTTTGACGCAGTTGCAGCAAGATATGCAGCTCGCGTAAACGGACTTGACGGGCTTGTTATTACAAAACTTGATGTATTGGACGATTTAGAGGAAATTAAGATTTGCATAGGTTACAAGATAGATGGAAAAGATATTACTGACTTTCCGTCATCGGCATATGCGCTGAGCAGGGTGGAGCCGGTTTATGAAAGCCACGAGGGGTGGTTAGAGCCTACAAGCGGGATTGAAGATTTTGATAAATTGCCCGAAAAGGCAAAGGCCTATATTAACAGGATGGAAGAGTTAACAGGGGTTAAACCTTATATAGTGAGTGTTGGGGCGGCCCGAAAAGAAGCTATTATTATAAAGAACCCCTTTGCATGATAGGTGAAACTGCAAAGGGTATGAGGACAAACCCCTTCGCCTAAGTAAAAGAAATTGACTTGCTCTGTGCTTTTGTGATAATAATACTGATTGTTTTCTAAGTCAGGTTAATTAATAAGTAGTCTTATTTATATTGATTAAATTATGGACAGTGACGATAAGAAAACCGACAAAGGTAAGGATGGCAGTGAAGGCTCCAGCTTAAGAGAGCTTGCTAACGTTAGCTCCATAGGAATCGCCATCGGAGTTTCCACAGCATTTGGTTATTTCTTTGGTCGTTACTTAGACGGAGTTTTTGATACCAAACCGGTACTTATGATTGTTTTCTTGCTCTTTGGAGTGGCAGGCGGTTTTTGGAATGCCTATAAAACAATTAAGAAATTTATGGATTAGGTGGGCGATTAAAAAAACAGGTTCTTAACCTGATTAGATTTTCTTGAAAGACCTTTATAATAGAACAATGGATAATCCAAAAGAGTTTATAAAGGCAGTTAGAATAAAAATCGCCGTTACCCATTTGTTAGTTGGAGTTGCGGGTATTGGTTTACTTATTTTTTTAGGTAAAGTTTTAGATGGTTATCTGGCAGGTTTTACCTTGGGGGCAGTTAACATACTGGCAGCCCTCTGGATAGCAGCTCGCGGGTTAGATGTAGTAGAGACAGACCCCGGTCGCATAGAAGGTTTTGCAATAAGCAGGTATTTTCTGAAGTTTTTTCTTTTAATTGGCACTACAGCTTTTGTACTTAAAGTAATGGATGTAGACCCGGTTGGAGTTTTAATAGGTTTTTCAGTTTCCTTGGTTGTTTCAGTATCGGTACTTTTCATTGAACTGAAGAATGCAGATAAAAAGAATTAGTATTTTAAAATTATTTTAAAAATATAGGAGTTTTACAAATGGAAGAACATCATATACTGTTCCCTATCCCAGGACTGCCTGATCATCTGACACTGATGATTTATATGTCAGCTATATTGGTTGTCTTTAGTTTTTTTATGAAAAGAAAACTCTCTGTCGTCCCTGGTAAGATGCAATGTATAATAGAAATTATCTATGACGCCTTTGCAAAAATGGGTTTGGATATTATGGGCCCTAAGGGTAAGGTATTTATACCTTGGATTATTACATTCTTCCTCTACATTCTAATTTCTAATGCCTTTGGTGTAGTTCCTGGGTTTGCCCCGGCTACCATGAACTTAAACATTACACTAGGGCTTGCTCTTATTGTTTTTGTATTAACTCATGTTGTTGGTGTAAAAGAGCACGGCTTTAGATATTATAAACATTTTTTAGGTCCTAGTAAGTACCTAATACCACTTATGTTGCCTATCGAGATTTTCTCTCACCTCGCAAGACCTGTGTCACTTTCAATGAGGCTTTTCGGTAACATGTTTGGCCATGAAACACTTGTTGCAGTCCTAATAGGTTTAATAGCCACCATGCCTATTTTTGCTGTACCGCTTTATATTTTCTCAACAGTACTTGGTATGTTGATTATTGTAATTCAGGCCTATATTTTTGCACTTCTGTCTATGGCCTATCTTGGAATGGCGTTTGAGGAGGCACACTAGGGGCGCGATGCGCAGCAGTCACTGCTGGGCTTGATTTAAGGGGCATCAGGTAATTAAGGGATTTATTAAATTTGATAATTTTAACCGTATTTTGGAAAAGGGTCGCAGACCCAGTAGTTTTTGCATAGTTTATAGATAAATTAAAATAAAAAAAACAGTAATAAATCAGGAGGTAAGGTAATGAAAGTATTATTAGTAGTATTTTTCGGAGTGCTTTTTCTGTTCACCGGTGTTGATGTAACACTAGCAGCAGAGGCAGCAGGAGAGAGTGGCGATCTTGCACAAGCTGCTAAGTATCTCGCAGCTGGTCTTGCAGTTGGTCTAGGAGCAATTGGCCCTGGTATTGGTCAGGGTAGTGCAGTTAGAGGTGCTTGCGAAGGTATGGCAAGAAATCCGGAGATGGCTGGTAAGCTTACAACAACCATGTTAATCGGACTTGCTATTATGGAAGCTCTAGCTATTTATGCACTTGTTATGGCATTTATCATTCTTGGCTAAACCTAGCGAGGTTTGTATAACAACTCTTAAATATAGTAAATTAAAAACGGGAAAGTTCAGCACCTTTGTAATTTTATAAAGGTACAGGATTTTCCCGTTTTTGTTCTTTTTTATACAATATGTAGTGCATATTGAACGAAAAGACCACTTTTTGGGCAATTATTGACAAAAAACAGCTTTTTTGGTATAATGGCGGTTTGGTGAAAAGTATAGGGAGTTTTTTGTGAGTACTTCCTTTTATCAAATATAGTTTTTTTAAAATATACCAAATGCCGGAGGCATTTTTTTATAATGACAAATAATCTACCAGTACTAGCAAACAATAATGCAGGCATTTTAGCTGCAGACTCACTCAGTCTCTATATTGCAGAGGTTAATTCAATACCTCTGCTCAGTAGAGAACAGGAGTTGAGCTTTGCCCGCCGCTTAAGAGACCATAATGACATCAGTGCTGCCCAGAGTCTCGTCAGTGCAAACCTTCGTTATGTAATTCAAATTGCCTATGAGTTTAAAGGTTATGGCATAGCCCTTAAAGACCTTATTCAGGAAGGCAGTCTTGGACTTATGAAAGCTGTTAAAAAGTTTAACCCTGATAAAGGGTGTCGTCTTGTGACTTATGCATCTTGGTGGATAAGGGCTGAGATTCAGGACTTTATAGTGAAAACAAAGGGCCTTGTAAAAAGGTCTGCCAAAGCTATGAAGAAAAAACTCTTCTACAAGGGTAATAACGAAATTACCGATTCTGATAACAACCGGATTACAACGGAAGATTTATCACTAAACAACATGGTTTCCGATGGCGACATTGGCGGCTCCAGCGTGGTAATGCACCAGGATATATTAGTGTGCACAGGGAAGAATCAAGAAGAGGTCGTATCTGAGGCCCAGGAGAAGGCTAACCTAAAGTCTGCTCTTAGCGTGGCTCTGGAAGGGCTTAATGAAAAAGAGAAATATATTATTGAGAACAGAGTTGCCAGTGACTCGCCTATGCAGCTAGCTGAAATTGGCGAGAAATTCTCACTTTCCAGAGAGAGAATAAGACAGATTGAAAAAGAGGCCCTATCTAAACTTAAACGCCTTCTGGGCTCCGGCGCTATCCCACTAAACCCTTAATAAACATAACTAATTTTAATTAAAAGCCTGCTTTTTAGTTTTTTTACAATCTAATGCAGGCTTTTTCTTTATCATTATTCCTACCTATTCATTGAGTATAATAAGATGGCGCTTATAAATAACTGCATGAACCCAGAACTCATTGTTTTTGTTTGCTTTTTTTGACTTTTAAGGTAAAATTGTTCAGTGATGCAATTAAAAGAGGCCCAAAATTTGGAAAAAGTAAAACTTAATTACTACAGGCCTACAGTAGCCCGGATAGATAAGGATGCCCTTGTCTACAACCTTGGCCAACTTAAAAAATGCCTGTCCTCTAATACGGATATCATGGTCATTGTTAAGTCCAACTCCTATGGTCATGGAATGGATATTGTTCCAACCGTTTTTGCCCAGGCGGGAGTGAAACATTTTGGCGTGGCAATAACTGAAGAGGGGGTAAGGCTTAGAGAGGACGGTTTAGAAGGCACTATCGTTGTCCTCGAAGGAGTCTACCCGGGTCAGTTTGAGAGCGTTGCGAGTTATGATTTAACTCCTGTAGTATTTAACATAGAAAATGCAAAGCAGTTAAATGAATTTTTTGCCGGCAAAAATATAAAGGGTAAAGTTCACCTGAAAATAGACAGCGGCATGGGCAGGGTTGGCGTGGCGGTCGGCGAATTTGAAAACTTTTTTAAAGTCATAAAAGAATGTACCCATTTGGAAGTAGAAGGTATAATGAGTCACTTTGCCCAAAGTGAATTGGAAGACAAAACTTTTACTGATTCTCAACTGGAAGTATTTAAAAACGCTTTGTCAGTGGCAAGTAGTCTTGGTATAGAACCAAAGTATAAACATCTTTCCAATAGCGCTGCCATTGTTGGGTATAAAGGTTCTGAATTTAATATGGTAAGGCCAGGCATTATGTTATACGGCTCTTACCCCCATGATAGTGGCGGCGGCGAGGGAGTAGAGGATTTTAAAACAAAAATAAACCTCAAACCTGCCATGACTCTTAAAACGAACATTCTGGATATAAAAAAAGTTAGTGCCGGTAATACAGTAAGTTACGGAAGAACTTACAAGTGTGAGAAGGACTCTCTTATAGCTCTCCTTCCCATAGGTTATGGCGACGGGTACATGAGGAGTTTGTCTAACAAAGGTGAGGTTCTTATTAGAGGCAAGAGGTGTCCCATCAGAGGCAGGGTTTGTATGGATTTAACTATGGTAGATGTTACTGAAGTGGGGGCATCAGTAGGCGACGAGGTGATTCTAATCGGTTCTCAAAAGGTCGAGACTATAAGGGCGGAAGAAGTAGCAAAGCTGGCAGGCACTATAAGTTATGAAGTTTTTTGCAGCCTAACAGATAGAGTGCCCAGGATTTTAAAATGATTGTTAAAATGATTATTAAATTTTTTGAGTATATAGGAAGATTTGTTCTTTCTTTTAAAACTGCTTACATGGCTATAATAGTGGCTATGGGAGAGATGGGTCTTATGCTCTTTAACGGGCTAAGGCTTGCCTTTACTCCCCCTTTGAAGATAAGAAATATTTTAAAACAATTTGAATTTGTCGGAGTTAAAAGTGTTTTTGTTGTGGTGCTTACGGGGCTTTTTACGGGCATGGTTTTGGCATACCAGAGTTATAATGCCCTTAAAAGATACGGGGCAGAGAGCATGGTGGGCCCCATGGTTGCCCTTAGTATGGCCAGAGAGTTAGGGCCGGTCCTCACAGGTCTTATGGTTGCAGGCAGGGCAGGGAGCGGTATGGCAACAGAGCTAGGCACGATGAGAGTTACGGAGCAAGTTGATGCTCTGGAGACAATGAGTGTTAACCCTATTAAGTATCTGGTTAGCCCCAGGCTTGTAGCAGGCATTTTGATGATGCCTCTGCTTACTCTAATGGTTGATTTTGTAGGATTCATTGGGGGATATATGGTAGGGGTAAACCTACTGGGCATTAACTCAGGAGTTTATATGGAAAGCACAACAAGTATTGTTGTGCTTGATGATGTGTTTTACGGAGTAAGAAAGAGCGTAGTCTTTGGACTTATAATCTCCCTTAGCGCCTGTTATTATGGTTACAACACAACAGGTGGAGCGGCAGGTGTCGGCAGGAGCGCAACAAACGCAGTTGTTATGGGTTGTGTTCTTATACTTATTTTTAATTACCTTCTGACATCATTAATGGAATTGTAAATGATTGAAATAAGAAACCTTAAAAAGGCCTTTGGGTCTAATGTAGTTTTAGACGGAATCAACCTCAAAATAGAAAGCGGTAAGATTACCGTTATTATAGGCAGAAGCGGAGAGGGCAAGAGCGTACTTCTGAAACATCTTATAGGACTTTTAAGGCCGGACTCAGGGCAGGTAATAATGGACGGGGTAGATGTTTTTGCTCTTAGCGAGAGAGAGTATGACAAGCTTCGCCAAAGATTCGGAATGTTATTTCAAAGCGGAGCAATATTTGATTCTATGACAGTTGCAGAGAATGTTGCCTTCCCCTTAGTAGAGCATACTGATTTAAAAAGAGAAGAAATTAACAGAAGAGTTAGTGAGAAGTTAAGGCGGGTTGGGCTAAGCGGGGTGGAAGACATGATGCCCTCCGAGCTTAGCGGTGGAATGAGAAAGAGAGTTGCCCTTGCCCGCGCAATTGTAATGGACCCGGAGTTTGTGCTCTTTGATGAACAAACTACGGGGCTTGATCCTATTATGAGCGACTCGGTAGGTAAACTTATGCTGGACACACAGAAGGCGCAGCAGACAACTTATTTTGCAATTACTCACGACATAGATCTGGCATTTAAAATTGCCGACAAGATTGCAATGTTACATGAAGGTATTATTATAGAAGAAGGTACGGTAGAGGACTTCAAGGCAAGCAAGGACCCTAAGATAATACAGTTTCTGACAGGCAGTTCGGAGGGGCCGATTAAAGTTATTTGACCTCCGTCAAGCAAAGTAAAGTGCTATAGGTTATTGCGATTGTGCGAGCTATAGTAAGTAAAGTTAAATAACAAAATTTAATTAAAAAAAAGAAAAATTAAAAAATGGCAAATGTAAATACAGAAGCAAAAGTGGGAATGTTTGTGCTGGCAAGTCTGGCACTGCTTGTAGTCATGTCCCTGAAACTTGGAAGCCTTCGTTGGGACGGGGAGGAGAGTTATACTCTTTTTGCCCATTTTGATACGGTTGCCGGTCTTGCAGAGGATTCATCGGTGAGGGTTGCAGGAGTTGAAGTGGGAAGGGTCGAGGCAATTGAGTTAGATGGCCTCCAGGCAAGACTTGTCCTTAGTATTAGACCGGAGTTTGAAATAGGCGAGGACTACTCTGCAATGCTTCGCACCCAGGGCCTTCTTGGGGAAAAGTACCTTGCCCTCATGCCCGGAATAAGCGGAGCTCCCCCTCTTAAAGACGGCGACGAAATTGCAAAAACCGTAGAGTATGCAGACATGGACAAGCTGGTTAATGTTTTAAACGATGTTGCAATGGACATAAAAGAGGTAAGTGGTTCTCTTGTTGAAGCTATTGGCAATGAAGATGGAGCCCAGTCAGTGAAGACTATAATTACAAACATAGAAAGCATAACAGAGAGACTGGACGCCATACTTGCAGAGAACGACGGCCGTTTTACCGATGCAATGGAGAACATAGAAGAGATGGCTGAGAGCCTTAACTCTGTTATGAAAAAGATTGACGATGGAGAGGGAACATTAGGTAAACTTATAAATGAAAGCGAAGCCTATGACAACATTAATGAAGCTCTTGAAGGTATAAATAATTATATTGAAACTGCAGAAAGCTTTAAGGTCTATGTAGGGTTTAGAAGCGAATACCTTCTCGATGCAGATAATTATGTTAGTGATTTTAAAAACTATTTCAGCCTCAAGATTCAACCTCAGTATGAAAAATATTACCTTATTGAGGTAGTTAACAATCCTCGCGGCTACATTCATGAAGCAGTTTATACGGACCCATTAAACCCAAGTAAAACAACAACTATTATCGAAGCAGACGATGATATAATGTTCACTGCCCTTGTAGCTAAGAGGTTTAAGGATATTGTTATCAAAGGTGGTATTATTGAATCTACCGGCGGTGTTGGGCTTGATTATTATCTCTTTAATGACCGATTAAAGTTTACTGTTGAAGCATTTGATTTTAATGAATCAAGGGGTACTCATATTAAGGCAGGTATTGAAATTGCCTTTAATGATTATTTCTTTATGACTGCCGGAATGGATGATGCGGCAAGTAGACTTGATTTAGAGTCAGGTTATGTAGGTCTTGGTTTCCGTTTCGAAGATGATGACATGAAGTATCTTCTTTCTAATGCACCAATGCCTTAAATGAAAAACAAAATAAAAGAAAAGATTGATTTTTAATGAGTGAAGATTCTAAAGATTTAGCTGCCAGTGGTTTTGGCGTAGCCTTTGACCTGGGAACAACGACAATAGTCGGAAGCGTGGTAAACCTGGAAACAGGTGAGACATTAAACAGAGTCACACACCCCAACTCTCAAAGGGAGTGGGGAGCTGATGTAATGAGCCGCATTCGAGTTATAAAAGACTCTCCTGAGTTTTTGACCACTCTCCAGAAATCCGCAGTAAAGACCTGCAATAATATTATAGAAGAACTTAACCCCGAAGGCGGCGTCCGTGCAATTACGGTTGCCGGAAACACTGTAATGGAGCATATTTTTACAGGTGTATCGCCGCTTTGCCTGGGGAAAGTTCCCTATAAACCGGACTTTAAGGAAGCCCAAATAATAGACGCAAAAACACTTGGTTTTAATGTTGACAGTGGTGTACACTTATACACTTTCCCCATCATCGGAGGTTATGTGGGGGGGGACACGGTGAGTGTGCTCCTTGCCCTTGACATATTAAATACTGAGGGCAATATTGTAATGATTGATATTGGCACTAACTCGGAGATTGTCGTCAGTGGCGAGAAGGGGATTTATAGCGCTGCCACTCCTGCCGGCCCTGCCTTTGAAGGCGGCGAAATTCGCGACGGCATGGTCGCAGGCAAGGGCGCAGTAGAAGGATTTAAAATTGTTGACGACGCAGTTAAACTTAAAGTAATAGAAGGGGGCCAGCCGGTAGGCATTTGCGGGTCTGGTTTAATAGAGGCTGTAGGTACTCTCTTAGAAAATGGCATTATAGATTCCACAGGCCGCATAAAAGGGTCAGATGAGATAGAAACTAACATTGCAAACAAGATTAAAAAAGAAGA
>CBDUXU010000011.1:0-27840 GCA_965371285.1 uncultured bacterium
TTTAAAGTAAGATCCAATCATGAGCATTCCGCAAAGCTCCCCCTGGGCACCTGCCGCAGGCTGGAGGGTTACCTCATCCATACCGCTAACCTCGCCCAGGTAATCCTGCAGGTCATACATAACTCTCAGCGCCCCTTGGCAAAGCTCCACAGGCTGATAAGGGTGAAGTCTTGTAAAACCGGCAAGGCGAGCTATGTCTTCATTAATTTTCGGGTTGTACTTCATGGTGCAGCTACCTAGAGGGTAGAAACCGGAATCAATAGAAAAATTTTTTTTACTTAAATTTGTAAAGTGCCTGACAGTGTCAAGTTCTGATACCTCAGGGAAACCTTCAATGTCATCTCTAAGGTATTTCTTTGGCAGCACATCAGAGGGACTTACCTCAGGCACATCAAGGGAAGTAGGTTCAACTCCCGTTCTGCCAGGGGAGGATTTTTCGAAAATTAGTTTGTCGTCATTTACAAATTTCATTTTAATACCTCCTTTAGAGAGCTTACAAATGTATCTATCTTTTCTTTGGAGTTCATCTCCGTTACTGCAAGGAGGAGGCTGCTTGTCAGCTCAGGGTAGAATCTTTTGAGGGCAAGGCCTCCGATGATTCTTTTTTCTAATAACTTAGCAAGTACCTCGTCAGTATCTCTGCCAATGTCTATTGTAAATTCATTAAAGAAGCCTGAAGACTTAGAATTTAATGACAGGGATACTCCATCGATTTTTTCCAGTTCTGATTTCAGGTAGTGAGCTTTACTTAAGTTAACTTTTGCCAGGTTGGTAAGTCCGGTTTTACCAAGTGCTACAAGGTGCACAGTGGCGGCCAGGGAGATTAGTCCCTGATTGGTGCAGATGTTGGAAGTCGCTTTTTCTCTGCGTATGTGCTGCTCTCTTGTAGAAAGGGTTAAACAAAAGCAAGGCGTGCCGTTTTTATCTACCGTCCTTCCGGCAACCCTTCCCGGCATTTGCCTTAGGTATTTATTCTGAGTTGCAAGAAAACCAATATGAGGACCACCGTAAGACAGCCCCGCGCCAAAGGATTGTGCGTCACCTACCACAATGTCTGCTCCAAACTCCCCTGGAGGAGTGAGAAGACCAAGAGAGACAGGCTCTGTAACCACTACAATAAAGAGTGCACCCTTGTTATGGGCAAGCTTAGATATGGCCTCCAGGTCTTCAATAGAGCCAAAAAAGTTTGGGTACTGAACAACAACTGCCGAGGTCTTATCATCAACAAGTTCAGTTAGGTTCTCTGTCTCTCCTGTAGACGGGGAGTAGGGAGCGTCAATTACCACCCCTTCTTTAAAGAGGTGATAGGTTTTTAAAGTTTCCCTGTACTCGGGATGGAGGCCAGAACTGATTACAACTTTTGTTCTTTTTGTAAGTCTCTCTGCCATGAGGACCGCTTCAGCCGCGCCTGATGCCCCGTCATATAAAGAGGCGTTGGATACTTCCATGCCAGTTAGTTGGCAAATAAGTGTTTGGTATTCAAAAATAGTTTGCAGGGTTCCCTGGCTTACCTCCGGTTGGTAGGGGGTGTAGGCAGTGAAAAACTCCGACCTTAAAAGTATGTGGTTTACTAGCGAGGGGCTGTAATGGTTGTATGCTCCTGCTCCCAGAAAGGAAGAGAACTTTCCTGTGCCCTGATTTAAAAATGTGAGTTTTTTTGAGTGATCCAGCAGTTCCTGTTCAGAGAGACCCTCCGGGATATTGAGCTCGCCGCTTCTAAGGTCCTTTGGGAAGGCCTTAAGGAGGTCTTCCATTGACTCTCTGCCAATGGCCTTTAACATTGTTTTTATGTCCTCTGAGCTATGAGGTATGTAGGGGAAACCTTTTTTCTGCAACTGTTTACTTCTCTTCTTCTATGTAGTCGGCATATTGGTCTGCGTCCATAAGGTCATCGAGGTCTTTGACCTCTTCGAGCTGAACCTTTATAAGCCATGCATTACCATAAGCATCTTCATTTACTACTTCCGGAGAGTCCATTATGGCACTGTTAATTTCTGTAACTACTCCGCTAACAGGTGAGTAAAGATCTGACACTGCCTTAACGGATTCGACAACTCCAAAAGGCTCTCCTGTGGCAACATCGGAGCCTTCATCAGGAAGTTCTACAAAAACCACATCGCCAAGTGAGTCCTGGGCGTGGTCTGTGATGCCGATAGTGGCAATATCGCCGTCTATCTTAACCCATTCATGATCCTTAGTATATTTTAAATCTGTTGGAGTATCCATTCTTATTATCCTCTAATTTTTTTATAAAAAGGGGCTTCTGTTATAAGCGCTTCTACTTTAGATTTTCTTATTTCTATTTCAATATGTTTGCCGCTAACGTCAGTGTCAATAGATGCTAGGTCTCCTGTTACAAAAGCCAAACCTACGGACTTTTTGAGGCTTGGCGAAAATGTGCCGCTTGTTACATGACCAACTTTAAGGTTTTTATAATACACCCCGTAATGGCTTCTTGCTATGCCTCTGCCCTCTAAGATAAATCCTCTTAGAAGCTTCTTTGTACCATTTGTAGCCTGATTTTCAAGAACTTTTTTGCCTATAAAATCGCCCTTTGAAAACTTAACATACTTAGTGAGGCCTGCCTCAATGGGGGTGGTGTTCTCATCGAGTTCATTGCCGTATAAGGGGTAACCCATTTCTATTCTTAATGTGTCGCGGGAGACCAGTCCTGCCGGTTTTATGCCATGCGGCTGGCCTTTATCCAGCAGGGTGTCCCATATGGCAGTAGCAACATTAGTGCCCTTTTTTTCATTTTGTTCCCCAGTTTGTACTAATGAAAAGAAGATTTCAAACCCAACCTCACCTGTATAGCCGGTTGTGGCAATGATTACATTTGCCCCGCACGCCTGCGTCTCTATAAACCTGAAGGGTTTCATGGAAGTTATGTCTGCATCTGTCACTTCTTTTAAAACATCAGTCGATGTTGGCCCCTGTAGGGCAATCATTGCGTAATTGTCTGATAGATCTTCTACTGAGACTTTATCTCCTATTTTATCAGTTAGCCATTTGACTATCTTGTCCTTATTCCCGGCATTAACGCATAAAAAAAACTTTTTATCAGAATATTTGTAAACAATTATATCATCTAAGGCGCCGCCCTCTTCGTTGCAAATTATATTGTATTGGCATCTGCCAGGCCCGATTTTTGATATGTCGTTTGTAATGACAGACTGTAGAGCTTCGAGGGCGCCATTTCCTGTGACCAGAATCTCTCCCATGTGGCTCGTGTCAAAGAGTCCGCAGTTGGTGCGAACATTATTGTGTTCGTCAATTGCTCCCGTGTATTGCAGGGGCATGAGCCAGCCTGCAAAATCGATGATTTTTGCTCCAAGTGCCTTGTGGCTCTCATATAAAGGTGTTTTCTTACTGTTTTGGTTATCTGTCATAATAAGGAGGGCATTATAGCACCACTGGGAACGGTAATAAAAGGGATTTTTTGTTGCAGGGGGTTAACTTGTTGTAAGTAGGGAGGATTTTGTTTATCATTATAATGCAAGAGTGAAGAATAGTGGAGAAAGATAGTAAGACCTTGAGTAGGTTTTTTTATATCTACCGGGACAGATAATTTTGAGAAATTTATTGCTTGCAAGGCTTTTTGAGTGGTAGATTAGTAGTGTGGCTTTTAGACCTTGAAGGTGTGGGGGAGGCATGGATATGGACCAGGATTTTCTATTTTTTACAAACAAGTACAAATAAAATTTGTTTTAAAAATTTAAAATAATAATAAGTCATAAGGAGATGGTAATAAAATGAAAAGTTTTATCAGAGGTTTGAATTTGTTTGTTGTCCTGCTGGTTTCTTTTATAGTAGTGGCAGGGTGCGGGAAGAAAGGCAAAAGTGATGATGCAGTTGTTGCGACAGTTTCCGGCACAGTTATTACTTATGGAGAAATTAAAGTTGACCCTGATAGCGTCGCCATGGAGGGAGAGACCTTGACGACCGAGCAGGCTGATGACAGGGTTTTTAAAGGTGAGTTAGATAACCTTCTGGCTCTGCTTAAAAAATCCGTAGTGGACGCTAAGGTTAAAGAGTTAGGCCTTACCGCCTCCGACGTGGAGGTTGGCAGTAACTTTGACAGTGATGCAGCTCTTGCGGGAATTACCGATGAGTCTGTTGCCAATATGAAAAAAAGAAAAATACTAATATACGAAGCATTGGTTCAGTACGCAGAGGCCCCGGATAAAGCAGATGCAATTTATGCAAACAAACTGGCTTCTGTCTATGCTAAAAACGAATGGGACTTATATAAATCTGTTTATGATGCCAAGCAGGATTTAGAAAGGTTTAAACCGGAGCCAAACCTGCCAGGTTCACTCTCAGAGATGAAAGCTACCATGAGTGAGGATATTCGCAAAAAACTAATTAATTATAAATTGAAGAAGGCAATTTTCCCTAATATTACAATTAGTGACGAGAGTGTAAAAGAGTTCTATGAAAGCACTGTCAGGGGCAGGGAAGTAAAACCGGAATTTGAACAGGTTAAAAATGCTATCCCCGTGTTTTTAATGAGTATGCACTTTTTTGAAGAGTGCAAAAACTGTATGGAAGATTGGGCAAGTGGTGAGATTCAATCAGATAAGGTTATAATTAAGGATAAAAAGTATAAGATGTTTATAAAAGCCAATTAAAATGGCGTAGGTAATTTTATGGAACCTGTAACGCAGTGGATATCTAGCGTAGAGATTGGAACTTCTAAGCTCTATTCAGATGTTGCTGATTATTTCTGTGAAGATAAGCAGTTCTCAGAGGTGGTCAGGAATATGGCTAAAGAAGAAGAGGAGCATTACGCACTTATATTAAGGGCAATTGATGTCATAGGAGATAAGAGTGTAGGAGTAATGATAGACTCCAAGTCTCGAATTGATTATGAGAGGCCTATTAGAGAAGGGGAGGCCGGTTTAAAAAACTCTACCCTTACAAAGGATGGTTTTATCGCCCTGATGGTCGAGATAGAATTTTCTTTGTACAACGAAATTTTTATCTATGTTATGAATCTTGCCAAGGAAGCTGAAGGCCCACTATCCAAAGAGTTCGATGGAATTAATGTTATGCTTCGCCATCATAGATATGAATTAGAATCCTTTCTTAAGTCCAGAGATGAATATAAAAAATACCTGAAAATTATAAGCCGTATTCCAGAGCCATGGCATAAGAGGGTTTTGGTCGTAGATGATTCTGAGGCTCTTGCCGAATTTTTTAAGGCAGTGTTAGAGAGTTTTGCCGATGTAGATACAGCTCGAAATGGCGATGAAGGGCTTAAAAAATTGTCCGAGCACCATTATGACTTAGTGGTTACTGATGTTGAGATGCCTTTGGTTACGGGGGTGGAGTTTTTTGAAGAAGCCCTTAGAGATGACAGCTCGTTTAAAGACAGGTTTATTTTTTGTGCCGGCGATGACATGTCTGATAATATGACTTATCTTAAGGCTAATGACTTAAATTATTTTGTAAAACCTGTTAATGTAGGGGAACTGAAATCCTTAGTTGAAAAACTTTTATAAGGCCAAAGCTTTTATGAGGATGGGTTACCTAAGGGGCAGCTCCTCTGAGATGTCGCTAGGCCTGCCTGCCGCGGCGCCTTTGGAAGTTTTAGTTTTTAATGCGGCAATTCCCACTACTATTAGAGTCATTCCGAAGACCTGTGGCAGGTCAAGTGTTTCGCCTAGAACGAAATATGCCCATATTACCGTAAAGACAGGCCCTATGGAACTAAGTATGGCAGTCTTGCCTGCTCCGAGATATTTTATACTGTATCCATAACATACAAAGGGTATAAAAGTAGATGCAAAGGCGAGAGTTAATGCTATTAACCAAATTTCAATTTCCGTTGGGTAATCTCTGACACCAATTATTATTCCAAAAAATATAGCAACAAAGACCATGCAGAATGTTACTACTTTTATTGGCGCTACACTTTTGATTTTGTTTTGTCCCAGCAGGTTATAAAATGAATAAAAAAGCGCTGCCAGGAGGCCGTAAATAACTCCGGTGGTGTTGATAGACCCGTTCTCTAGGGCCCAAACTTTTAAAACAAAAACAAGGCCTAAGAAAGTGATAATTATTGAGATTACTTTTCTTGTTGTAACCTTCTCGCCCATAAAAAACGCCAGAAGTATTATTGTAATGGCAGGGTATGCATAAACCACCAGGGCGGAAATGGATGCGTCAATTAGTTCTATAGATAAGAATGCAAAGAGTATAGGCAGGCCTATTCCTATAACCCCCATGAATGCGAAATAGGGCAGTTCTTTTTTATCGACAGTAAATCCGCTTTTGCCTTCTATGAAATAAAGTGCCGTTAGGAAAAAGGGCAGGCTAAGAAAGACCCTCATAATCATAAGAGTCTGGGCATCTGTCCCGTAAGAGTAGGCAAGTTTGACTAACACGCTTTTTATGGAAAACCCCAGAGAGGCTAGGATTGCAAATATATAACCAGATAATAGTAGTTTTTTCATTTTTTTGGACCTTAGCTGGCCATAGTACCACAAAGTGACAGGGTCTTGCCATAGCGGCTATAATTTGTTATTTTTATCTATGTTGTGTCCTGTATGTAAAAAAGAGAAATCACCGGAAGAATTAAATAAGTCCTTTAAATAAAATCAGGTTTTATAATATAATGAGGTTGTTATGGGTAAACAAATAAAAATACTTGCAATAGATGGCGGTGGTGTTAAGGGAGCTGCAGCTGCCAAGTTTTTAGAGACCTTGGAGCTCTCAGGTAATTTCTCTCTCTATGACAAGTTTGATATGATTGCCGGCACTTCTACCGGAGGCCTTATGGCTCTCTATATTGCTGCAAAAAAAGCAACAGGTGCAGACTGTGTAGAGCTTTTCAGCGAAAAAAAGGTTAAGACTATTATGGATAAGTCTTTCTGGGATGAAACTTTGCCTATGCAGACCCGCCCAAAGTATGATGGGGTAGGCAAGACAAAAGTTATTACAGATTGTTTTGGTGATTTACTCCTAAACGATGTTGAAAAAAAAGTACTGGTCACGGCATACGACATTATATTAAGGCGAATTGTGGTTTTTAAAAGTTTCGGAGGTGCCGATTGTGAGTATAAACCGTCAATAGCAGAAGTGGCAGAGGCGACAAGCGCTGCTCCTACATTCTTTCCTACCGTCAAAACAACTGACACACCGCCTCGCTGGCTTATTGACGGTGGCATGTCTGCCAACAACCCCTCAATGTGCGCACTGGTCGAGGCAATGAAGCTCGGCTATAAGCCGGAACAAATTAAACTGTTATCTGTTGGAACCGGTCTTCAGATACGCGGTAGGGACAAGGCAAATGATTTAGGTGAAAGAAGCCAGACGTGGGGTAGTATTGATTGGTTTTTTAATGGCATTATGGAACATTTCTTTGCTGCCAATACATCTGCAACAACCTACCATTGCCAGAAAATGCTTGGCGAAAACTTCCTAAGAGTAAACGGCCCTCTTATCTACTGTAATGACGACATGGATGAAACCAGAAAGGGCAATATCAATAACCTTCAACTCCTCGGCAAGGAGTGGTTTAAAGAATATGGCAATCAGGCACTGGAATTTCTGCGGTGAGTCAACGGCAGGGGTGACCCCGCAACACTCTGTGTTGGCACGCAGTTTAAAGACTATACACTTTTGTGTAAAGTACTTCAAAATTTTTAAATTTGACGAATAGTTTTTTTATCGAGTCCAGTGTCACGGTGGCTAGGCTTGCGGGATGTGCTGGGCATCTGAGTTTTGATCATATATCTTTTCAAAGGTCTTGTGGACCTTTTTGAAAACTTCTAAAATCTCCGGGTCAAAGTGTTCCGGTTTGGTTCTTCCATCACCCTTTGTAATTATTTCAAATGCTCTCTCGTGGCTAAATGCTTTTTTGTAAGGCCGTTCGCTTCTTAGTGCGTCGTATATATCTGCCATACTCATTATGCGGCCTTCAAGAGGGATTTCTTCGCCCTCCAGTCCCTTGGGATACCCTGTTCCATCCCATCTTTCGTGGTGAGTTAGTGCAATTGAATGACCCATCTTTAGGTACTTTGAAACTGCATTTTTAAGAATTTTTGCACCTGCTCCGGAGTGGGTTTTCATGAGCTCGAATTCAGGTCCTGTGAGCCTGCCTTGCTTTAGGAGTATGTCTGAAGGGACTGATACTTTGCCTATGTCGTGCAGGGGGCTTGCGTGGCTTATTACATCAATCTGTTCATCGTCCCATCCAAGCTCTTCTGCTACTTTTTTGCAGTATTGACCAACTCTTCTAATATGTGAAGCAGTCTCTTGGTCTTTAAATTCTGAAACTATTGTTAACCTTGCAATGGTGTCTTTATAACCGTTTTCTAACAATTTATTGTTTCTCTTAAGGTCTTCATTTAGCGCAATTAGGTCTGCTGTTTTCTTTTTGACCTCATCACCTAAGTGTTTGTTGCTGTCTTCCATGAAGTCGTTATAGGACTTTAGGTTTATAAGGTTTTTAATCCTCATTTGAAGCTCGGTTATGTTGAAGGGTTTTGCTATAAAGTCGTTTGCCCCGGCTTCCAGGCCTTTCACTTTTGAGGCATTATCTGCAAGGCCTGATATAAGCACTATAGGTATATTTTTGGTTTCCGGGTCTGATTTTAGAGTTTTGCAAACCTGACAACCGTCCACCTCAGGCATCATGACATCAAGGATGAGGAGGTCCGGCTGGATATCTTTAATCATATCCAGCGTCTCCTGCCCACCGGTGGCTGCTACCGTTTCGTAACCTAGTCCGCCAAGAAGTTCTGTGAGAAGTACCCTGTTTTCTTCCCTATCGTCAGTTATAAGTATTTTACCTGTTTGTCCGTTGTTCATTTTGTCCGTAAAGTTGTCTTATCTATTTTAATGCTCATCCATTCCTATTCGGCATTATTTTTATAAAGTTTAGTAAATCATAATAATAAACAGATGTTTCTATTTTATATTTTATGTTAATATAGGACAAGTAATTGTAACTTTGTAGGGTTAAAGCCGGGTATTTCTTCTCTCTCGGTTGTATTTATCAAGTTAAATATGAGGAAAATATGTCAGAGTTAAATTTTTCTATAATGGATAGTACACCTGTTGGTATATTCGTCATAGATAAGGACTATAATGTTATTTTTTGGAATAAATGTTTGGAAGACTGGACAGGTTTCTCCAAGGCTCGGGTAGAGGGGAGTTCCATTAGGGACTTTGCACCTTTATTTTCTGATAAAAGCATTACCTCAAAAGTGGATACTTTATTTACAGATCATTCACATATCGTTATAACCCCAAAAGCAAACCAGCAGATTATTCCTGCACTAAAACAAAATGGCAAAGTCATGGCTCAGCATGTGAGTGCTAATTCAATAAAGGGTCCTGACGACCTGCCTATTGCTCTTTTTACTATTCAAGATGTTACAGACCTTACCGCTAATATCAAAGAGAGCGACACTATGCTCAGGCTTGTTATGGACTCTACAGCCGAGGCTATTTATGGAATTGATTTAGATGGCCAGTGCATTTTCGTCAACCCCGCATGTATTAGGATGCTGGGTTACAGCAATGGCAAGGACTTATTAGGTAAGAACATGCACGACCTTATACACCATACAAAAAATGACGGCAGTGATTATCCTGTTGAGGATTGTAGTATTTATTGTGCTTTTAAAGAAGAGACGAACTGTCACACTTCCGGCGAGTATTTATGGAAAAAAGACGGCAGCGGTTTTCCTTCCGAGTTTTGGTCCTACCCAATATGGGAGAGGGGCAAGGTGACAGGCGCTGTTGTTAGTTTTATTGATATAACAGAGAGATTGGAGGCAGAAGAGGCTCTTAAAGAAAGTGAGGAAAGACTTCTCCTTGCCCAGAACATTGCAAGACTTGGATCATGGGATTGGAATGTGGTAACAGGTGAGATTTTATGGTCTGATGATATGTTTGCCATGTTTGGTATAAAAAAAGACGGGGCGGAGCCTACTTATGACCTCTTTATAAATCGAGTACATAGTGATGATAGAGATGAGGTAAGTGAAGCGGTAAAACGCGCCTTGGAATTAAAGGAAGCCTATGATGTTAAACATAGAGTAGTGCTCCCTGGCGGCGAGGTGAAATATATTCATGAGACAGGCAGGGTCTATTACGAAGATGACAGGCCTGTTCGTATGATTGGTGTTGCTCAGGATATAACGGAGAGAATGAAAACTGAAGCGGAACTTCATAAGGGGCAGAGGCTTGAGTCTCTGGGGGTTCTTGCCGGAGGTATTGCTCACGACTTTAATAACCTTCTTACCATAATACTGGGTAATATTTCAGTTGCCCTTGGTGAAGTTAAGGAAGGTGACAAAATACACAAAACATTAGAAGAGAGTGCAAAGGCATCGAGAAGAGCTGGGGAGCTCACCTCCCAGCTTCTTTCGTTTGCAAAGGGCAATAAACCTATAAAAAAACTTATTAATTATAGAGACCTTATTAATGAGTCTGTAAGTTTAGTTTTAAGCGGTACTAATGCCGCAAGCAGGACTAATATAAATGAAAACCTTTCCAATGTAAATGTCGACCCGGGGCAAATAAGTCAGGTTGTAAATAATATACTCATTAATGGTGTGCAGGCAATGACTAAGGGCGGAACTATTACTGTTTCGGCAGAGAATGTTGATATAAACGATGATGTAGATGTCCTTAAAGGCTCCTATGTAAGTTTGATGATTAAAGACGAAGGCACAGGCATGAACGAGTCTGTTATGAAAAAAATATTCGACCCTTATTTCACTACTAAGGATGCAGGTAACGGACTGGGTCTTGCCAGTTCTTATTCTATTATAAAAAACCATGGAGGAACTATAAGGGTAGAAAGTATTGAAGGTGAGGGAACAACTTTCACTATACTTATTCCTGCAGGGTCGGGAATTGTTAAGGAAGATGAAGATAATTCCAAAGTCGTTAGCTCCGGCGAGGGCAAAATGGTTTTGGTTATGGATGACGATGTCTCTATTGCAGAGCTTATTGAGCTGATACTTGTTCAGCATGGTTTTACCGTAAGTATTGCAGCCACAGGTGAGGATGCAATACTTGTTTACAAAGAAGCACTGAAAGGGGGGTCTCCCTTTGATGCGGTTATAATGGATCTTACAATTCGCGGCGGCATGGGTGGGAGGGACGCTATTGGTATTTTAAAAAAACTTGACCCGAACATTTGTGCAATCGTTTCCAGCGGTTATTCCAATGACGCAATTATGGGAAATTTTGAGAAGTTTGGTTTCTCCGGCTCTGTGTCAAAACCCTATAATGCAAAAGACCTTGTTAATGTTCTTGATGAAGCCCTTAAAAATAAGAAAAATATAAAAATCTAAATAACTTCCTACCAGTATTTTTCTGTGAAAATGTTGCCCGGTTCTTTTCTTTTATCTTCCTTGTAACCTATCTCTTCTAGTATGGGCATAGCGTCTTTAATCATGTCCGGATTGCCGCAGAGCAGTACGTTAGTATTCTCCGGAGAGTGCTGGCAAGGCTCGCCGCCCATTAGTCCGCAAAGTAAATTTTCTTTAAAAATATCTTGAATATGGCCAGTCTGCCCTTCCCAGTGTTTTGGCTCCTCGCCCGTGCTGCTAACTACGGGGCGAATAACTTCGGGGCGGCTAACCACGGGAAGGTATTTGAGGTTAGGGTTTTTTCCTGCCATTGTTTCAATCTCTGCCCTATAACCCAGTTCCGATGAGTGGCGAACTCCGTGGATTAAGGTTACTATTCTATTTTCTGCCAGATTTGGGTCTGCCCTGAGCATGCTTATGTAAGGGGCAAGTCCTGTGCCTGTGCAGGCCAGGACTAGGTTTTTGCTTTTGTCATCGCCTTCAATTTCTTCCAGAGTAAATTGACCGGCAAATTTTTCGCCTAGGAAAACATCATCACCTTTTTTGAGGGTAAAAAACTTGGGCGTCACCAAACCGTGACTAACCATAGATATGTAGAACTCCACGAAGCCCTTCTCCTCTGGCGGTGAGGATATGGTGTAGGGACGCCTTATGATGACTTTCTCCCACCCCGGCGGGCGGAAGGTAGACTTGTCTGTGTCTGCCAATTCGTGCCGCGGCTGGCCGCTCAAAACGCCTAGAGTGGCGAATTGGCCGGCTTTGAAGTCCGCCAGTTCGCCGCTGTTTGGCACTACTTTGATGATCATCAGCCCCTGGGCGATTTCCTCAACTTCAGTGACCTTTGCATTTACTTCGTTCATTTCCATTGAAATTTCCTCATCTAACTGCTTGATTTTGTTAGCTTTTTATTTAAGCCCTTGACATCTTTGATGCCTACCTGCTATACTTGACTAATTAGCTATGGTATTTATTATACTTCATGTTGGGTATAAATAGCAATGAACTTTAACGAAAAAAAGCACCGGAATAGTGGTACAGAATAGTGGAAAAAAGTAGAAAATAGAAGCAAAAACCCGATATAAAAATCGTATAAAAAAGTAGAAAAGGAAGACAACCGTAGAATGGAATCAAACCAGGACTTATCAAAGGAGCAGTACGAAAGATATTCAAGACATTTAATCCTTCCCGAGGTTGGTGAAGAGGGGCAGAAAAAATTATTGGCAGCTAAGGTGTTCGTTCTTGGCGCCGGGGGACTTGGTTCGCCGGCTCTCTATTATCTGGCTGCCGCAGGTGTGGGGACCATCGGATTGGCCGATGGCGACGAGGTGGATTTATCAAATCTGCAAAGGCAGATTATTCATAACAACAAAAGAGTGGGTGTTAAAAAAACTCTCTCTGCGAAGCAGACCATAAACGAACTCAACCCCGATGTTAATGTCATTACTTATGACGAGAGGGTGACTGATGAGAATGTTCGTGATATAATAAAAGATTATGATGTCGTTATGGACGGCAGTGATAACTTCCCGACCAGGTTTTTGATGAACGATGCCTGTTACTTTGAAGGTAAGCCGTTAGTATCGGGAAGTATGTTTAGGTTCGACGGTCAAGTTAGTGTGTTTAATTATAACGAAGACGCACCGTGTTACAGATGTCTGTACGCAGAGCCGCCACCTCCGGGCTTAGCCCCTAGTTGTAACGAGGCGGGAATACTTGGCGCGTTAGCCGGAGTCATAGGAGTTATGCAGGCAGTTGAGGCAATTAAGATTATACTTGGTATTGGCAGACCGCTTGACGGCAAGTTAATGGTCTTTGATGCGTTGGACATGGGTTTTAGAAAGATGAAAGTTAATAAAGATCCTGAGTGCGCACTATGTAGCGGTAAGGCAACTATTAAAGAAGTAAAAATGTACGAGGAGGTATGCGATGTGGCAACAGGGAATACAGCTAACACAAGCGTTGGTTTTCCACATATTACATCGGTGGAACTTGAGCGTAGAATCAGTAAGGGAGAGAGTCCAATCTTATTGGATGTGCGCGAAGCGTTCGAGCTTAAGGCAGAGCTCGGCTGCTTGGATGATATTGTGCATATTCCTCTAGGTTCTGTTGAAGCAAGGTGTCATGAGCTGGACGAACTCCTGGAGGAGTTAGAGGCGGATAAGGACGCAGAAATCACTGTCATTTGTAAGGCGGGTATGAGGGCCATATCGGCGGCAGAGATTCTAAAAAAGAAGGACTTCACCAACTTAAACATCCTTACAGGTGGCATGTTGGCGTGGAGAAAAACAGTCGGCTAACCGGCGAGTCGCCGGAGACAGTTTTAAAAACAAAACCGTTCGCCCTGAGCTAGTCGAAGGGTTTGAACGTCACCTCATGTCTTTAGGCGAGAAGTACAAAAACAAAGGCAAAAACAGAAGCCCCAAGTGTGAAAACACTTGGGGCTTTTTTAATAGCGAGGAGTGTAGCTTTCTCATTTTGGCACAAAAAAGTACATTTTTAGCATAGCAGTGAGATTAAGTTATTTTCAATAAAAAGACTAAAGTAAACTCTTATTTTGACGAATTATAAGTTATAATTGTGCTTATAAGTTATTGAGATTTAAAATGTATTATCCTTCCACAGGCGCAATGCCGCGTCTTAGATATATCATCAAAGTTGCTTGTCTGATAATCAGAATTCGAGGTAAAAAAGACTGGTATTCATCTAAGAGGTTATTTTTGAACAATGAAGAAACTAATTAGTGCAAAATTTTTAAATGTCGCATTAGTAACGGTATTGTCACTAGTCATGCTTATCGTGGACTTAAGCTTGCCTCTAGGTATAGCCGGAGGTGTGCCTTATATTGCTGTAGTGTTTTTATCCATATGGCTGTTTGATATAAGGTATGTGTTCCTGGTAAGTGCGGTGTCTTGTATATTTGTACTGTTAGGTTATTTGTATTCACCTATTGGCGGTATATTATGGATGGTAGTGGTTAATCGTCTGCTTGCAGTTACCGTTATTTGTATTACTGCAATAATGGGGATGAAATGGATAAAGTCACAGAAGAGGCTTCATGATGCCAAAGTGTCTGCAGAAGATGCAACAAATGCAAAGAGTGAATTTCTTGCCACCATCAGCCATGAGGTACGCACACCTATTAATGCAATTGTAGGATTGTCCGATATTTTAAAAGGAACGGAGCTGAATAAAGAACAGAAGCACTATGTAGATAATATAGTTATTTCAAGCAATGTCTTGCTGTCTTTAATTAGTGATATATTGGATCTTTCCAAGATTGAATCAGGCAAGATTGAGCTGGCCTCAGAAAGTTTTAATATAAACGATTTAATAGAAGATACATGCATGATGTTTGGTTCAATGGTTGAAGAAAAGGGGCTTACCCTAAAATATGAATTGTGCCCAAAAGTGCCGCCCCTGCTCGTAGGTGATAGCCTGCGTTTAAGACAGGTCTTATGGAATTTAACTGCTAACGCTATTAAGTATACCGAAGAAGGAGAAGTCTTTATAGATTGCAGCTTTAAGGAAGATATGCCAAATGAGGTTCTTCTAAGAATTTCGGTAACGGACACGGGCATTGGTATAAGTGATGATAAGATAAACAGTATTTTTGAATTCTTTTCGCAGGTAGATGCCTCTTCCACAAGAACCCGTGGTGGCTCTGGGGTAGGGCTTGCACTTGCAAGTGTATTCCTGGATTTGATGGGAAGCCATCTCTATGTTGACAGTAAGTTAGGGGTTGGAAGTAAGTTCTATTTTGATATTGCCTTTAAACTGCCTGATAGTGACAGGAGTGAAAAGGATGTAGAGGTTAAAGAGGAACAAGTATCTTTTGAAGGCCTAAATGTATTGGTGGCAGATGATGATGAGATAAACAGGCTTGTTATAAAATCCTTATTAAAAAATATTGGCTGCAATGTGTCTATGGCAGAAAATGGTCTTGAAGCAGTAGCGGAGTTTAAAGAGGGTGACTTTGATTTGGTCTTTATGGATATAAGTATGCCGGAAATGGATGGTTATGAGGCAACAGAGCAGATAAGAAACTATGAGAGTGAAACAAACAAGACCAGAACCAATATTATTGCACTAACGGCAATGGCGCTTATAGAAGATAAAAATCGATGCCTTGCCTCCGGCATGGACGATTTTCTTACCAAACCAATAAACAGCAAAAAACTAATAGAAAAGATGTCGGCTAAAGCCTTTCACGAAAAGTAAAGTTACACTTTTCCGTGAGAAAGACGAAAGACAAAGGCGAAACACCTTTAATCTTTAGGCGAGAAGTACAAAAAAAGCTAATACTAGTAAAGCCCCATGAGGTTAAAACCTCATGGGGCTTTTTTTATTCTATTTGACAACTTTTTGAAGTAAGAAGCTCTTTTTTTAATTGTATTTATCTGACATTGCCAGACAGTAATAACACGCCAGCCAGTTTTTTTGAGCTTTGCTGTATTTCGTTTGTCTCTTTCTACATTGCCTTGTAATTTATCTTTCCAAAATCTCTTTCTTGTTTCAGGTAGTTTAGAGGCTTTGCAGTTTTTATGCCCGTGCCAGAAACAGCCATTTATAAAAATAATGGTTTTGTATTTAGGAAGAACTATATCCGGTGTGCCAGGTAGTGTTTTAAGGTTTTTTCTGTATCTGAAGCCTTGAGAGAAAAGATATTTTCTTACGATAGTTTCAGGTTTGGTGTCTTTACTGGAAATATGAGACATAAGCTCAGACCGTTGGGTTTTTGTGTATACATCGGTCATAATGAAATTTACTTTGTCTCAGCATCATCTAAGCGTTTAAAAAGGTGTGATAACAAACTAAGCAAGTCTAAGCAATCTTTCTCACTAAATAATCCAGAGTCTCTAAGCGCTCCGATTTCTGTGTGATGTACAGGATTTCTCCCACCAGTCCATATTCCTCTAGAAAGAGTTTGTTGCCCATCTTCTATATTCTGTATTGTTTTATCTGAAAAAACAGCACTTCCTGGTGTTACATATTTTTTTGTTACGGTAAATTGTTTATTGGCGTCACTACCAAACATTTTTGATAACAAAGTCAGTTCTTCAGTTGAATTATCGCCAGACTTTGCCCTTGCTTTAGTTATATACCTTTTTATAGCCTCTTCGAAGGCTCTGTAATAGTCTGTGCTTTGGTATCCTGGTTCAGATACTTCTTTGACTTCAGAGTGAAGATTTCTCCAATGAAAGTAAGGATATTCAGGCGCTATTTGATGTAATTTTGTTAAAGTTTTATTTTGGTCTTCATCTGAAAGCTCAGAATTTTCTATAATCGTTTCAATTATAGGTTCAACATTTTTTAATACTTGATCTGGTAGCTTTCCTAACCAGTTAACAATTTCAATATTTGTTTGTTCTTCAAAGCTCTTTCTTTTAATTTCTTTTCTTTTAACTCGTCTTACTTGCTCAAGTTTAAACATAATATCACGGAGGTAGTTTCTTAATTCTTCTGTTGGGGGTAGATCCCAATTAAGAGTTTGTCTGTCAGTTGCGATAACATCTTCTTCCCATTCATCAACAAAATCGACATCCAACCAGCCGGTAAAATAAGAGTAACCGTGACTTGATTCTGAAACTCCAAAAAACTCTGGGGCATTAACAAGTCTACCATTTGAATAAAGTGTAATGCCTCTAAGTCCAGGTTTGAGAGGTCGTGGTGTGGCGACAACATGTCCGTTTATTTTATCTTTATGTATGTATTCAGGAGATACTTCTGATAAAAAATCAGGGAACTTCCATGATTGTTCATCTTTTATACCTTCATATCTTAAATCGTGAGTTATTTGTAAATTATCACCATCATTGAGTGATATATAAATTTTGAATAATTTGTCTGGAAAATTAAAAAGTTTAGCAGTGCTTATTGCCATGCTGCTTACATCAAACGGTGACTTCCTCTTTAAATTGCTAAGTGTTATTGTAGTGCCACACTCATCTTTTTCACATTTGGTTGTGGTATATTTGGGTTTATAGTCACTGTCTTTAGTGGCTATTAATTCATTCCAATCTAAAATAAAAATAATCAGTTCGTCAGAGTCTTTTTTGGTGGTTTTAATCTCAATCGTGTCTCCTATGCCAAAGAGAGCCAGTTTCCCTAGCCCCTTTTTACCAGTTGCCTTTCTTTCACCACTGGGGCTGGTGATTTTACCATCAGCGCGTCTATTTCTACCAATCCTAAGGAACTCAGTATTAATTTCATCTAGGCTCATACCAGTGCCATCGTCAATAATTTGTATGTTTTTGCCTTCTTTATTATCATAAAGCCTTATGTGAACATTAGAAGCATCGGCATCATATGCATTGGCTATTAGCTCTGCAATAGCATTTGGTAAATTGGCATACATCTTTACACCCAAGTGTTCAATTGTTTGGGGGTCAAAAGTCATTCTCAGTTCTTTTTTTGGCACGCTTAGCTCCTGGTTAAGGTTTGTGCTATCATTTTAGCAAATTTAGGGGGGACTGCATTGCCAATTTGTTTGGCAATGCCTGCTACACTTGAGCCTTTAAAGATATATGATTTTGGAAAGGTTTGTAGTGTTGCACCTTCTCTTAGTGAGATTGGTCTGTCTTGAGTAGGGTGGGCAAACCTACCGTTTGAAATACTGAAAAACTTTGTTGTTATTGTTGAGGCAGGTTTATCCCAGTGAAGTCTACCATATGTGTCAACAAATGAATTGTCTTTTCCTATATAAGTTTTTAATTGGAGTTTTTTATTATTTTTCCACGATAGTCTCGTACCACCGTTCTTAGGGGTATGTTTCAATCTTTCTATGTTGATTTCAGATAATCCTGCTGTTGTATGTATGTTTTGTGTGGTGTCAGTATGGCCGTAAGATATTTCGGGGAACCCTTTACCTATAAAGTCCCTAACGGTAGGTTTTTTCTTTGATTTTTTTACAGGTATGGATAGAGAATCATGTACTCTTGAAGCGATGAGTACAAACCTTTTTCTTGTTTGGGGTATGCCGTGGTCTACTGCGTTAACAATGTCATATGCTACCGTGTAGTTATTCTTTTTTAAGAAATTAATAAATGAGTTAAGTTTGCTAGCTTTGCTGTTAGTTAATATGCCCGGTACATTTTCAATCATAATGTGTCCCGGGTTGAAATGTTCTACAAATTTTTGAAAATACTGAAGAAGTGTTTTTGATTTTGATGATTTTGTTTTGTCGGTTCTTAAATTTGTCCAATATTGGCAAGGGCTGCATGCTATAAATAGCATATTGTCGTCGTTTCTCTTTATTTTTGTCAGAGATTTTAATTGGTCTATTGTTAGAGTTTTAACATTTGCTTCTATAAATTTAGAGCCGGGATTATTATACTCATATGTTGCCCTGCAATCGGCATCTATGTCTATGCCTGCAATAACATTAAATCCTGCTTGTCTGACACCATAGGTCATGCCGCCTGCACCGCAGAAAAAATCTATTGCTTTTAACCTATTGTTTTTGTTGGGTTTTTTCATAGTTATTTGATAGATGTATCAGTCTGTTTGTACAAATTTAGCACGAACTTGATATATATATCAAGCTTATTCATGAGAGAATTAAAGCCAACAGCACCCATTTTTAAGGAATTAAAGGGGGCTATCACCTGTAATTATTGCTTAGATGCTTAGAGGTTTATTGTGGAAATATTGAAGCATTTTTTTGTAGAAGTGAAAATAAATATTTTTTTGTTATTTCAAAATATCCAAATGATTTCTTAGTATACTCCCTCTAGTATTACGTCCTTTCCTGCTAGCGGTTGCCTGGAAAATAAATTTATAATATAATGCAAAATCATTTTTCTCTGGGTTTTTTGCTTTAGCTTTGAAAAGTTCAAGCTCAAATTTTTCAAGCACATCGCTTAAAGGTTTACTTTTCATAAGGGAATCATTGTTCTTTTTAAATTTTAATAATTCTACTGCTAGTGTGAAGTAGTTAGATTTACTTGCCCAAATACTGTCTGGTCTAGATATGCTTTGATGGATTAGCTTAAAGACACTATTGATGTCCGACAACATTGATTTTTTATTAATATATTCGGTGTCGTATTTTTTTACATATTTTTCTATTTCTTTGCTACCAGTAAAATAGCCCTTTTCTTCTATGGTTGACATTATTAAAAGAATAAATTCTATGTCTTGCATTCTGGAGTATTGTGTATCGCTGAAAATTTCAAAATGTTTAAAAGAACTGTTTTTTTCAGCTATTTCTTTAGCTGTAAAGATATACTCGCCTTCGTATAAGGCATTTCTAATTTCCATTGCTTTTAATGCGTATTGTACCGAATTAATCCTTTTAAAGATTTCTATAATTTCATCATTTTCAATTCTACCTAAATCTCTGACAACAACAATATAATCATAGAAAGCAGTTTGTTCGGCAGCTGTGAGTTCTGCGAAAGGAGTGATTTTTTTTAACTTAAAATCCTCAGAATCATCAATATATTGGTATATTGTACTCATGCGTTGTTGTCCATCAACAACTAAAGTTTTTGACATTTGCGATACTAAATCAATGTCTCCATCAGCTAGGTAGATTTCTGGAAAGGGTAGTCCTTTTAAGATAGTGTCAATAAAACTTTCTTTGTGTCTGTCATTCCAAACAAGTTTCCTCTGAAAAGAAGGGGCTAATATTAGACTCTCCTCTTTCATCATTTTGAATAATTCAAGTATTTTTTTATTTGTCGCGATACCTATAGTAGGCATTTAAATTACTCCTTGTCTAATTTTGTTTATGTTTATTGTATGGTAGTTTTCAAAAAAATAATTATTGCGGAATAGTCCACATCTTATTTTTTGTTCTCCAAATTTCTGGTAAGAAATTGATGTAAAAAAATCAAACCAAGCATTCCTTTTATTGAAACTGAATGGGAATAAATCTGGTCTAAGCCACCCTTTAAAGAAATAATCAAGAAATTTTTCGAATAAAGCTTGCTCTCTTGTAGTTCTGACTGTTCTATTTATATCGAACTTGTATAAATCTTTCCAATAGTCAGTAAATATTTTTTCAGATATTATAGCCATATCAATGTCAGACTCATCATTAAATGGTGCCCAAAGTTTGTTTGGTGCTATGCTGAAACCTAACTTAGCAGAACCAACCATTGTAACTTCATTTGGATGAATTCGAAATCCATCAGCTATTATTTTTTTTAATTCAAAATATTTACTTTGGTCGTTATTAAATACGAAGGGGTCTCCATAGCCAATATATCTCTGAACAATATCTTTGTCTTTGATAGTTTTGTCAGTCAGTATGCTTTTAAATTCGTCTGTTCTTTTTTTTATAGTCATTTTGTTTTTCAGCATTTATGAATTTAAACTACAATAAACTGAAGTTTAATTATACTACCACACAGGGAGTGTATAATACAAATTATGGGAAATTAAAAGGGATGTATAAATAGGGAAATTAAAGGGGACAGCGCCCTTCGACTGACACTGAATTAAAGGGGACAGACACCTTTATTTAGTTTTGTGGGGGTTTTGTCTTTGTAATCGCGTGCAGGGGTCACCCCTGCCGTCACGCTGGGTTTTTAGGGGGTTTTGTGGTATAAATTTGGTGTCCAGCTACAGGTGTATTGGTCGTTACAGGGTATAAAAGAAATGGGTGCATTAATTGTTCTACTACATAACTAAAATTGCAATAACAACGGTTTTAATAGTAGTAATCTCTGAGATTGCTAAGCGCAGTTCATTTGTCGCCGCTATATTAGCTTCTATTCCAATAATTTCGGTATTAGCGATGCTCTGGCTCTACATAGACACAAAAGACATAGCAAAGGTTAGCGCCCTGGCAACAAGTGTCTTTTGGCTTATTTTACCTTCTTTGGTTTTGTTTATTACATTACCCTTGCTGTTAAAACAAGGGTTGCATTTTTACACTAGCATTACCCTTTCTATAGGGTTTACTATGGGAGCCTATTGGCTTATGGTTGTCGTTCTAAATCACTATGGGATTAAATTATAAATTAAAGGGGATAGCGCCCTTTTTTAGGTTTTGTGAGGGTTTTGTGGGGGTTTTAGGTACGAGTCTTTAAATCACATCGTAGTTCGCAATGACAAACGGTTTGTGTTTTTGAAATTGGCTGTTTTTAAAACTGCGTGCCAACAGGTCGTGTTGCGGGGGCACTCCTGCCGTTAAATACCTACAACTTTTGTGGTAGGTAGCGATGTTAACATCGCCAACTATCAAGACGCGAAGGGTACGGCTTTTTTAAGTTTAGAAGATGTAAGTTTTGTTCCCAAGTCAAGGCCTAAGAGGGTCTTCGCCCCCATTTTAAAACACCATTTTACTGTTGCCTCGCCATCGTAATCTATATCAGGTATGTGAACCACTATCTTTGTGCCTTCTTTTACCTTATCACCATCGTAATACATCTTAACACCTGTTGCGTTTATATCAATTGTTTTGCCTGTGTGTTTTCCATGTGCATCTATACTGCACTCGCCTGTCCAATTGTACCTGTTTTCTATTCTGGTTTCTTTTATTATGCGTTTAGTGCGGAGTACTTCTATGGCAAGGGCAAGATCTCCCGGTTCAAAGGGTTTTGATATATACTCGCAGCCTAATTTTGAGACTTCATTTTGGAATGATTTTGCATTGTCGTCCGATATGAATACAACTCTTTTTTCTCGGTCAGGGCGGCTGACCCTGAATTCCATGTAAAACTTAAGAGTATCAATGGATCTGTTTGAAGTTTCGTCAGCAACTATTATCAGGTAATTATTTTTGCTTGTCAGCTCTTGTGCTTTTGAAGCGGTGTCAGTGGAGTGAACCCTGTATTGAAGGGTGAAAAGTGTTTTCGAAATCTTCTTTTCCAATTCAGGGTCGTCTGTGAGCACTAGTGCCAACCTTGAGTGTTCTTCACTCATGGCACCCTCCTTTACGGTTTGAAATTATAAATTGTCACACGTCCCTAGGTCACATTATACAGCGTTACTCACTTTAAGGCAACTGGCAAACTGGGTAGGTGATTTTTTGTACCTAATTAAAAGGGGACATTAAAGGGAGAATTAAAGGGGATAGAGCTTTTTGTGGATTTTGTATTTAAACTGAGTCCAGCAGTGACTGTTACGCCCAGCTTATGCTGGACAAGCTGTCACGCTGGTCAAAATACCTGCCATGTATCATGGTAGGTAGCGGGGTTAGCCCCGCCAATTATCATGACGCGAAGGGTATTGCTTTTTTCAGTGTAGTTGTATTCAGGTTTGTTTCCAAGTCCAGCCCCAATAAGGTTTTTTCTCCCATTGTAAAACTCCACATCACTATTGCCATGCCGTCGTAGCCTATGTCCGGTATGTGCACCATTATCTTAGACCCCTCTTCTACCTTTTCACCTTCGTAGTACATCTTAACTCCTGTGGAGCTTATATCCATTGTCTTGCCTGTGTGTTTTCCTGCTGCATCGACGCTGCATTCACCTGTCCAGTTGTATCGGTTTTCCACGCGGGTTTCCGATATTATGCCTTTGGTCCTGAGGATTTCTATTGCAAGGGCAAGTTCTGCAGGTTTAAATGGTTTTGATATATGTTCACAGCCTAGGTTGGTAACTTCTTCAATGAATGTTTTTGATTTGTTGTCTGATATGAATATAACTTTTTTTTCGTGGTCCGGGTGGTAAAGTTTGAGTTTTTTGTAAAAACTTATTGTATCAATGCTCCTTCCAGGAGGTTCATCAACAACGATTAATAGGTAGTCCTGTTTGTTTGCCAGCTCATGTGCCTCAGATGCGATAGGTGTCGAGTCAACTCGATATTGAAGTGTGAAGAGTGTTCTAGAAACAAGCTTTTCCAGTTCAGGGTCGCTTGTGAGTACGAGTGCTGGTCTTGAATATAGATCACTCATAACAGCTCCTTTATGGTTTAGGTTATAATTTGCCCAGACTAGTATTATACCTCTTTACCCGTTTCGTGGCAACAGCCTATTAAGGGTTTTTGAGCGTTTTTTAGTAGAGTCCGGCTCCTCGCTGGGTTAGAATGGAAGAATGGACATTGGAGGGGGTCATATATCGGCAGTTGTCGAGATGGTGCTTGTTATTACGCTGTTTTTGATTATAGCCACTTTTTCTATGGGGCTTGCAAAGACTCTTCGTCTGCCTCACAGTATTTTTCTTGTCCTTATTGGCATAGCCCTGGGTTCTCTGGCAACTTATTATTATGAGTCACTGGGCAGCGGTTTTTTATCAGAGATAATTTCATCTATTGAAAATTATAACCTGGCACCGGATACGATTTTTTATATATTCCTCCCAACTCTTATTTTCGAAACTTCCTATAATATTAATACCCGTGAGCTTTTTAAAGAACTGCCATCCATACTTATGCTTGCTGTGCCGGCCCTTTTGGTGAGTATCTTTTTGGTGGGGAGTAGTTTGCATTTTATAGGAGGACTCGATTTTTATGTATCACTTCTTATTGGTGCGATTATCTCCGCCACTGATCCGGTGGCGGTTATAGCAATTTTTAAAGATTTAGGAGCGCCTAAGAGATTAAATCTTTTGGTGGAAGGGGAGAGTCTTTTTAATGACGCAACAAGTATTGTGATTTTTTCTATTATACTTGGTTTTATTGAAGTCAGCGCTACGGGAAGCATGAGCGGGGGGATTGGCGAGGGGCTTACCTCCGGTATCGGGAGTTTCCTCTTAACCTTTTGCGGAGGAGTGGCGGTAGGTCTGGCAGTGGGGTATATCTTCTCAAGCATACTTGACACGGTAAAAGTAAATCCTGTTATAGAAATAATTTTAACTACAATGGCGGCTTATATATCCTTCATAGCCGCCCATCATTATCTGGGCGTATCAGGTGTTATGTCCACTGTGACTGCCGGTTTGTATTTGGGAGGGTTTGGAAGAACATCAATTTCACATCAGGTGCAGGCTTTTATGGGGGATTTTTGGGAGACCTTGTCATTTTCGGCAAATGCCATATTATTTTTAAGCATAGGGCTTTTAATGTCCCACTATCTTTCTTATGAATCAGTGGCAGACCTACTTCCTCTTTTGGTAGTATCAGTGGTGGCAGTTAACTTATCTCGCGCACTGTCGGTCCATACTATGCTTCCAGTTTTGTCAAAGTGGAAAATCATAGAGCCAATTAGTTTTGCCTATCAGACAATGCTCTGGTGGGGAGGAGGGCTTCGAGGGGCTATTGCCATTGCGCTGAGTCTGTCACTGATAGGGTCATCAGTTTTGCCAAAAGAGACGGTGGAGACAATACTGCTTTTAACCTTCGGGGTAGTGATGGTAAGTCTTTTGGTAAATGCCATCTCCATAGAGTTTATAATAAAACTCCTTGGATTAGACAAACTGGAAATTGACGAGATATACAGCAGGGAGATGGCGGTTCTCCATTCAAAAAAAACCGCCCACGATAAAATCCTCTCTCTTGTAACATATAAAAGATATTACCCTGAAGTGCACAAAAAAATGCTCGAAGAATATGAAAAAGAAGAAGAAGCATTAAGAAGCGAGTTGTCATCACTTAGTGCTATGAGCAGGGATGAGAAAGTTTCCGTTATAACCCGCGAGGCTCTCCTTGTTGAAAAAAATTCCTATTACGAATCCTTCGTAGAGGGGGAACTATCGAGCCTTAGTATGAAAGACCTGCAATTGGAAGTGGATAAGGAGATAGACCGCTTGAAAGTCGGGGCGGAGTTGTTCTCTGGCAGGCACCAGCTGGGCAGGGACAGCTTTGCAGAGCGTTTAATGGCGCCCTTTGAAAAACTAAATAACACCTACACTACAAACACTCTCATAATGAGGTTCGAGAAGGCAAAGGCAACTATAACGGCAATGCAAACTGTAGCAAGGTTCCTTGATGAAAAACAGAATGAGTTCCATGAACTGCGCCCCCTGTGCCAGAAGATGTTACATGAATTTATAGAGTTTAAAAAAAGCGCCGAGGTGGAGCTCTCGGGAATATCCCTGAACTTTCCTGAATATGTCGATAAGGTTGTAGGGACATTGTTAAAACTATCTTCTCTTAGGGTTGAGTCAATTGAATTGGACCGAATGTTTCACCTTGGCCAGATACCGGACATGGCATTTGTAAAGTTAAAGGAAAAACTTGCTCTTGACATAGTTGAGCTTACTAAAAAACCGCTGGAGACCATTGAGCAAACTCCCGAATTTTTGCTCAGAAAGATTCCTTTTTTCGACCACCTTGGGGCAAACCATATTACAAGGCTTGCCGGCCATTTGGTTACGGAAACCTTTCTCAAAGATGAAGAGCTTATAAAAGAAGGAGACGAGGGTGAGAAGGTTTTTATAATCACCGGCGGAGTTGTTCTTATATATAAGGGAGAGAAACCCAGCCAGACTACATTAGCAACACTTAAGGCGGGAGATATTTTTGGCGAGATGTCGCTGGTGAGCCACAAACCCTGTAACGCAACGGCGGTCGCCCTTAGTCACGGCACGGTTCTCACCCTCAAGAAATCGCATTTTGATGAGACACTTAAAGAAGAGCCGGAGCTTAAGGAAAAAATAATTAACCTCTGTCATGAAAGAGAAGAGGGGACTGCGTAGCAGTCACGGGCAATTAAAAAATAATCCCTATCAAGCTTTTAATTTGCCATTAATGACACAATGTTCCTGATAATTGTCTCCTGCGACTCGCCGGTTTTTAAATTGCGTGCCAACAGGTCGTGTTGCGGGTTAGCCTTGCAGTTCTTTAATTGGGTCCAGCAGTGACTGCTACGCGTCACGCCGGATTTCAAAATACCTGCCACTTTAGTGGCAGGTAGCGATGTTATCATCGCTAATATTATGGTGCGAAGGGGATTGCTTTTTTCAGGTCGTCAGAGTCTATGCTTGTTCTAAGGTCCAGCCCCAGGAGGGTTTTCTCTCCCATCTTGAAGTTCCACCTCACCACTGCCTTGCCATCATAACCTATGTCGGGAATATGAACCAAAATCTCCGTACCTAGTTCCACTTCTTCTCCGATATAGTGCATTTTAAGTCCTTTGGAACTTATGTCCATCGTCTTGCCCGAATAATCTCCCGATGCATCCAGGTTGCACTCTCCTGTCCAGTTGTACCTGTTTTCTCCGCGGCTTTCGATAAGTATGCCTTTGCTCCTGAGCATTTCTATGGAAAGAGCAAGTTCTGCAGGAACAAATGGTGTTGATATATGTTCGCAGGCCAGTTTGGCTATTTCGTCATTAAGCAACCCTAATTTGTTATCTGATACAAAGATAACTCTTTGTTCGTATCCCGGGCAATCGATTAAGAGTCTTTTGTAGAAGGCGAGGGCATCTATTTGGTTTTTAGGTTCCTGGGATACTATTATTAGAAGGTATTGCTGCTCTCTTGCCAGAAGGAGTGCTCCTTCTGTTCTCTTTGCGTGGTCAACCCTGTATTGCAGCGTAAAAAGTGTTTTAGAAAGCGGTCTTTCCAGACTGCTTTCATCGGTAATTATAAGTGCCGGTCTTGAAAATAAGTCTGCCATAGTGCCTACCCCGTTTGTGGTTAATAAATATAAATAGTGATTCACCAAGAAAGTCAAATTATACCTAAATTTTTACTCTATGGCAATAGTCAAAGGAAAGGGGTTATTGTAGGGTTTACCTGAAACTGGCTCCGGCGTGTAAATACCTACCACTTTAGTGGCAGGTACCAGGGTTAGCCCTGGTAATTATAATGGTGCGAAGGGTATGGCTTTTTTCAGAGAGGGTCCTGTTAAGTTATCTTCCAGAGATATTCCAATCAGCGCCTTATCACCGACCTTATAGCTCCACATTACTGTTGCGCCGGTGGAATGGTCAATTTTTTCCAGTGAAATTGTTATTTTCTCTTCTGCTTTCGGTTTTTCACCTATGTAATATATTTTCATGCCCTTAGTGGATATATCCATAGTTCTTCCCCTGTATGTTCCACCCTCTGTGGTAATATTGCAGTCCCCAATCCAGTTGTACCTGTTTTCTGTGCGGTGTTCCTTGAAGAGTCCTCTTTCTCTCATTGTATCAAGCGAGGAGGCGAGGTTTTCTGCATAAAATGGTTTTGGTATAAGCTCGCACCCTATGAGCTTGACCTCTTCAGCGAGTATCCCGAAGATGCTCTCCGATACGAATATTACGCTGTTTTTATATTGCGGGTGGTTTGCTATTATTTTTTTGTAAAAGCTAAGAGTTTCCAGTTGTCTTTTAGGTTTTTCTACAACAACTATGAGGAAATATTCCTTCTCTCCTAACATTTTTATAGCCTCTGATTCAATTACGACGCTGTCAACTTTGTATTGTAGTGTGGAGAGGGTTTTTTCTATGTCTTTACTAACTACCTTGTCATCTGAAAATATTAATGAAGGGCGGGAATATATGTCAGTGTTGTTTGTATCTGTCATTTGCAGGGCTCCTGTAGTTTTGTTAATAAGGCCCAGATTATATTATTAACTAATATTAAAATCTGCGAAAAAATTAAAGGGCTTAGCCACCGACGGTTAAGCCCTTGTTTATTTTTAAATTAAATATATGTGGTAAGTAGATTTAATTTTTTCTCTGAAGCAGCAA
>CBDUXU010000012.1:0-26219 GCA_965371285.1 uncultured bacterium
ATCAAGAGCAAAAAACAAAATTATTATACTAGATAGCTGTCACTCTGGAATTGCAGGAACTCCTGCAACCAGTGGGGGGTTGGCAACATTATCAGAAGGACTAACCATCTTGACAGCCTCTGCAAAAGACCAATATGCAAAGGAAGAAAATGGGCATGGTGTTTTTACAACTCTTTTAGTAGATGCACTAGATGGAAGTGCTGCAAGCCTTACTGGCGACATTACACCAGGCAGTGTTTATGCACACATAGATCAATCACTTGGAGCATGGGAGCAAAGACCTGTTTTTAAAACTAATGTAAAACAATTTGTTTCTTTGCGCACAGTTACTCCACCTATATCAATTTCAAATTTGCGTAAAATAAGTAACTTCTTCCCCACTTCTGACTTTGAATTTCAACTAGACCCTACCTATGAACCAGAAATGAAAGGTAGAGATATCGGAATGCCAGCACCAATAGATGAAAATACCAAAAATTTTGCACAATTGCAAGAATACAATAGACTTAATTTAGTAATTCCTGTCGACGCTCCTCATATGTGGCACGCTGCAATGCACTCAAAGAGTTGCAAGCTAACAAAACTAGGACAATACTACAGGAGACTTGCTGTAAAAAAAGCATTCTAAATTCAAGAATTAAAGGGAATTAAAGGGGACAGAATTAAAGGGGACAGACACTATTAATTTGCGGACAAGTAAATCGCTATATAATTAATAGTGTCAGTCCCTCTGAGCCACACAAAAAAGCCCCACTCGATTCCTCGAATAGGGCTTTTAATTTATATCTATATTCTACAAACTTACAACAAACTCCCTAACCTCAAAAAACTATCTGTCTTTTAAGTGGGTGGAGCGTCACGCTCCTATTGACCAGCAGCTTCTGCTGCTTCGTTTGCAAGTCTTTCTACTGTTGGTATATCCATCTCTATGGCGTGTGCTTTGATTGTTGTATCGCATATGAATACACATAACGCACAACCTTTGCAACGAGCTTCCACTACATAGGCAGTGTTTCCTTCGTCATCATAGAGTATTGTGTTTGGCTCCGGGCAGAACATTGTGCACTGACGGCACTTTGTATCTCCACAAACCTTTAAATCTACATGAGCAACTGTATACATTATACTTCCTCCTCAAATCTCTTTTATCTGAACCGTTCGTTTAACACTTTGACTAACACTGCGTGTCGAGACACTCTGTGTTGCTCAGGGCGAACGGTGGTTTAGTCTTTATAAACTACCTGCAACTAGCTGACTGGTGAAGCATCACGCCACGGTCCGCTGACTGCCTAGCTGGCTTTTTCAGCTACATCTTCATCTATCCAGCCTTCGTCTTCTGCATATTTAAAAGCAGCCATAACAACTTCCATGTTCTTGTCGATTAGGTCCATTTTCTTTTTAAATTTCTTTTCAATGGCACTATCTAGTGAAGCAGTACCACCGGAGGTAACAATACCACCTGTGAAACGGTCGATAACAGATTCTTTAATAGCCTCTGTATCAACGATTCTAATCATACCTAGCATTCCGCCTACCATTGCCATGTTAGTGGCAAGTTCGGTTTCTGCAATGTCCATTGCCATCTTACTTGCAGGCAAGTAACGGATACGAGCATTAAGTTTTTCCATCTCTTCGACATCTTCTTTAGTAAAGTCGATTGGTCTGTCAGAGTTAATAAGGATAATACCATTTTGTTTTAGACCCTGATAAAATGGGTTTGTGTATGATTTACCATGGGTAATAACCTGACTATGGAATATCATAAGTACATTTGGATAAACGATTTCGCCTATTTCAAATATACGCTGGTCTGAAATTCTTACATAACTCTCAACAGGAGCCATTCTTTTCTCTGAACCAAAGAAGGGAACTAGTGTAGCAAAACCCTGACCTAGTACAACTGCGTTACCCATGATGTGAGATGCAGTAACAACACCCTGGCCACCAATACCTGCCATTCTTATATTGTATCTTTTCATATTATGCTACTGCCTCCTTCTTTTTAGCCTTCTTAGCTTCTGCGTACACATTCCAGCACTCTTCGGCTTCTGGTGTCATATATTCTGATTGGCCATAACGCTCTTTTTCAACATTGATTGCATCTTCCAGAACCTTCTCAGGTGGAATTGCATACTCAATGTTACAAGAAGTATAAGCCTGTATGTATGTTGGTCCAACTTCGCGAGCAATAATAATAGCTTTTTCAACTGCTTGCTCAACTTTACGAGGGTAGTATGGGTTACAAACTGCAACATATGCACAACCAACTGTTTTAGCAAGCTCAGGCATATCTAGCTTGTCATACTTCTTTCCACCAGGGGACATCTTCATCTTTGCACCCTTAACGGTCAGAGATGACTCCTGACCACCGGTGTTACCGTAGGTCTCGTTATCAACCATGATTGTTACAAATTTTTCGCCGCGAATCCATGAATGCAGTGTCATTGAGAATCCAATGTCAGCCAGGCCGCCGTCCCCTGCAATACAGATAACATCTTTCTTTTTATCAGGAAAACGAAGGTCTAAAGTTCTTCTAACGCCTGAAGCAACTGCGTTTGTATCTCCGTAGTTACCGTAGATGAATGGAACGGCTGCTTGTGAAAGAGAAAGTCTTGCACAACCTGCTGTACCAAGAACAACCGTATCTTCCGGGTTAGGCAGTGCTATATAAAACTGACGAATAAAAAGTGTCATCGCACAGCCGGCACACATTGGGTGCTCTTCGAGTAACTCTTTAAAGGAACCCATATTTCTTACTGTTGGTTTTTTGCCTTCCTTAGTAAGAGCTATCTGTCCCTTACGAACTAAATCAACATAGTCGTTAGGCATGTAAGTCTCAAAACCCTTTGAGATTGTTAATTTACTATTACTGTTACTCATAAGTATATTCCTCCAATTTATTTAAATGCCCAACAAAAATTATTTCTTGTCTAGGCAATCCTTTACTATATCCATAATCAACTCAGTAGGCATTGTAACACCACCAAAAACTCTAGGACCAGTGATAACTCTTTTATTATTGTCTAGAGTAGCTTTTACTTCTTTGCCCATCCAACCTGAGTAGTTAAACTCTGGTACGATTATATGCTCAGAACCCTCTGTAGCTGCTCTTAGCTCTTCTTCTGGGAAAGGTCTAAGTGAACGAATCTTAACTAAACCAACATCAAGTCCAGCATTACGGCACTCTCTGTGAACTTCTCTTGATTGAGCTGCTGCTGAACCTGATGCAACTAACATAATCTTAGAACCAGGGTTTTGAACTTCAAGAAGTCCATCAAACCACTTTTCTAAGTACTTTTTTGATCTCTCATGTGATGCCCAAACTTCTTGTTGCCATACGGCATGAATGTTGTAAGCCATAAAGTTCGACTTCTGGACTGGGCCGTCACGCTGCAAACGAGCTGGTCTATCTTCTGTGTCAGTGATAGGAACAGCACCTTTGTATGGGTTACGGGCAGGCAGTTTAAGTGTCTCGTCCTGCATTGAAACATAGTCACGAGCATGAGTGATAAAAAAACCATCACAACATACTGCAATTGGAATATATACATCAACCATCTCTGTAACAGGGAATGCTTGAAGTAGATAGTCATAAAAATCTTGTTGGTTCTCAGCGTGCAAGACAATCATGGAAGTGTTCATTAAGTAAGCAATTTCCATGTTATCTGGCTGAATAGAAAGTGGTGCGTTAACCACGCGTGCCATAAAACCTGCAACAATCGGAAGTCTGTGACCAGGCCAAGAAGCAATAACCTCTAGACCTCTCATTGTTCCCGGACCTGATGTTGCTGTAAATGTTCTCGCACCTGTACGGGAAGCACCGGCAATAGCCGAGAAAGCACCATACTCTTCTTCAGCTCTATAATAATCTTTAATAAAACCGTCATCAGCTAGATAACCAACTTGTTGCATGGTCTCTGACTGTGGGGTAATTGGATAAGCAATTGCCACATCGACATTTGCTCTTCTAATAGCCTCACGAGCTGCTTCTGAACCGGTTATAAATTTTCTCTCTTTTGGTGCTTCAAGAAACAAATAATCCGGGTCTGTTTCAACCTGTCTCTCTGAGAGAGGTAATTCTTGTTTAGCGTCTTTTTTATCTGCGACTTTACTCATTATAAACTCCTTCGTATATATAAATTAAATAAGTTAATGGTTAAATCAAATTAAAACAAACTACTCAGCCTCATTATTATTCAGCGTCTGTAATGGTCTCTGACCTTCTTGGTAGTAATGTCGGAGCATACTCACCAAACTCACCAGCTTCAACTGCGTCGTAGTTCTCAGCAGTTAGTGATGGGTTAGCAGGAGGCAAAACTGGCTCCCAGTCAATTTTCATCTCTTTTTTAAGTTTCTTCACTACATCTGTGAATGCATTTATCTCAGCTGCGTCGGTATCACGAATTGTAGCCATTGCGTCTTCGTGTCCACACTCGGCACATAGTGCGATTGTGTAGCAATTCGTTCCTGCGCGAATCATCTTAAGTGTTAGGTTTGCATAATGGCAATGAACACCTATGAATATACATGCTTCAATTTTGTTATGCATAATTGTTAGATTTGGATGGTTCGGGTTTATTTCTGCTTCTGGATCAATTTTTGGATACTTAGGTCTGTAGTCTGGCATTGGGATAATTCTACAGTTAGGAATCTCTTTAGCTAATTCCAAAACAGCCGCTGCCTTACCTTGAGTATGTTCATCATCACCCCATAGGACTAATGGTCCAGGGAATATTGTAGGATTAGGACGAGTAAGCATCTCTCTTGCTGCAGCTTCCATTGCCTCTGCCTTAGGTACTTCCTTACCTTCAAGAAGTCCGTGGTCAGGACGAGGTGTATCAACACCCATTTGTGCAGCTGATGGAGGCAGGTACCCTGCAGGTCCTACACTTACTTTGTAATTCTCTTTTTTAGCATTGTTAGCCATTTAAAATTGATCCTCTCATTTAATTAATTATAAAAGTCTATATTTATATAAAGCTCAAAGTTCAAAATTCACATAAAGCAATCCAAAACATCATTATAACAATGAATGTTTGGGTTTGTTACCAGTTAGTAACTCGAGAATGTAACGGTTATACTAGGAATAAAGCTTGGATTGGTTAAATCGAGGTTCCCTGTATACTGTATACAATGTACAATTGGTCTATCTAATTTAGCAGAAGGGCTCTACCTTGTCAATTGATTTAAGACCGCATAAAACAAGTGGTTTTTGAGGTCTTCTAACTACTTAAAATGACAAGACTATTTTGAGAGCCTATTTCTTTTTCTTAGTAGTCTTTTTAACTGCCTTCTTAACTGTTTTTTTCTTTACAGCTTTTTTTACGACTTTTTTAGCTGTTTTTTTCTTCGGCGTTACCTTCTTTTTGGTAGTCTTTTTAACCACTTTTTTGGCTGTTTTCTTCTTTGGTGCTGTTTTTTTCTTCGGAGCTACCTTCTTCTTTGTAGCCTTCTTATCTGTGGTCTTCTTCTTAGTAGTTGCCTTTTTCTTAGCTGTTGCCTTTTTCTTGGCTGGCTTCTTTTTAGTTTTCTTTGATTCAAGAAGTTCTTTAATAGCAACCCCTAGGTCGGCAGGGCTATCTACAATTTTCACGCCAGCTTTTTTCATAGCTTTCTTTTTATCTTCGGCAGTACCCTTACCACCAGAGATAATAGCACCTGCGTGTCCCATTCTTTTTCCCGGAGGAGCAGTTGCACCTGCAATAAACCCTACGACAGGTTTTGTAACATTCTTCTTGATAAAGGCAGCACCATCTTCTTCATCTGTTCCACCGATTTCACCAATCATAATAATAGCCTCGGTGTTAGGGTCATTCTCAAACAGTTCAAGTACATCTACAAAGTTAGTGCCGTTAACTGGGTCTCCGCCAATACCTACGCATGTTGATTGACCAAGTCCAACTTCGGTGAGCTGATAAACTGCTTCATAAGTAAGTGTACCACTACGGGATACTACTCCCACTTTACCTTTTTTATGGATATGACCAGGCATGATGCCTATTTTACACTCCCCTGGAGTAATAACACCGGGACAGTTTGGTCCAACAAGACGGCTATTAGTGCCTTCCATGTATTTACGAACCTTAACCATATCGATAACAGGTATCCCCTCGGTTATGCAAATAATGAGCTCTATCCCTGCGTCCACTGCCTCTACAATTGCATCTGCTGCAAATGGAGGCGGCACATATATAACCGTAGCATTTGGCTTTACTGCATCAACTGCCTCTTGAACTGTATTAAAGATAGGAACATTCTTGTTGCCTTCAAAGTATGTCCCACCTTTACCCGGTGTAACCCCGCCCACCATGTTGGTGCCATACTCAATCATCTGCCCTGAATGGAACGCACCATGTGCACCGGTGATTCCCTGACATATCAATCTTGTTTTCTTATTAACTAAAATACTCATTATTAGAAAATCTCCTGTTATGTATTAATTTTCAAACTTCTCGCAAAATAGTTTACAGATAAATACAGCCTTAGAAAAGTGGCTCTGCCACTATTTGGCGGCTGCTACTACCTTCTCAGCTGCTTCATCCATATTCTCAGCAGTTTGTAAGTCAAGACCACTATCAGCTAGAAGTTTTCTACCTTCTTTAGCCATAGTACCTTGAAGCCTAACAACAAGTGGAGTAGTCATGCCAACTTCCTTAGCTGCGGCAATGATGCCTTCGGCAATAATATCGCATCTCATAATACCACCAAAGATGTTTACTAAAACTGCCTTAACATTATCATCGTCCATAAGGATTTTAAATGCAGCACAGACCTGCTCCTTAGAAGCCCCTCCGCCAACATCCAAAAAGTTTGCTGGAGAACCACCACTGAACTTAATAATATCCATAGTAGCCATTGCAAGCCCTGCTCCATTTACCATGCAACCAATGTTACCGTCCAGTGTAATGTAGTTAAGGTCAAACTTACTTGCTTCAATTTCTTTTGGGTCCTCTTCGTCTAAGTCTCTTAGGTCGTGTATGTCTTGATGGCGAAACAACGCATTAGAATCAAATGAAAACTTTGCATCAAGTGCTATTACATCGCCTGAACCTGTAATAACAAGCGGGTTAATCTCTGCCATGTCTGCATCTTTTTCTACAAATGCTGCGTAAAGCCCCATCATAAACTTAACTGCCTTACCTATAACCTTTTTATCAAGATTTAAAGCGAAGGCTAGCTTTCTTGCTTGGTAAGGCATAAGGCCAACCGCTGGGTCAATAAACTCGGTGAAAATCTTCTCAGGGCTATTTGCTGCAACTTCTTCAATCTCCATTCCACCTTCTTCGGAGGCAATCATTGCAACTTTTTGAGCTCCCCTATCTACAACAACACTAAAGTAGAGTTCCTTTGCAATGTCGCATCCCTCTTCTACTAAAACTTTTCTTATCTCGCGACCTTCGGGGCCTGTCTGGTGAGTAACAAGAGTTTTACCAAGAAGTTCAAGAGCTACTGCCTTTGCCTCTTCAGGGGACTTAACAAGTTTTACTCCTCCTGCCTTACCACGACCACCGGCATGAATCTGCGCCTTAACAACACAAACTGGTCTGTCTTGCAAAAACTCTTTAGCATAGTTTTCTGCTTCCTCGGGAGTGAAAGCCACTTTACTCTGTGGAACTTTAACACCAAATTCTTTCAAAATCCCTTTTGCCTGATACTCATGTACATTCATTAAAGTATTTCTCCTATATATTAATTAAAAATAAAATCGTGTCATCATGTCTTGGGGGCAACGCCCCGTGGTCGCCAGGCCACTAAATCCCATAACGGCAAAGCCCCGTGGCCAACAGACCTCCTATACTATGACACTTTATACTTTGCTACGCCTTCTTTAAAAAGATCTCCACCATAACAATCATTTGCAACAATTGCCGGGTACATTTCAACTTCCATTCTTCTTATAGCCTCTGTGCCAAGTTCTTCATAGGCTATTATTTCAACTTTTTTTATTGTCTTTGCAGCTAACGCCGCCGTGCCACCAATTGAGGCAATATAGATTGCTTTGTTTTTCTTTAAACTGTCTTTAACTTCTTCGCTTCTCTGCCCTTTCCCGATTGTAGCCTTCAACCCGCGGTCATGTAGAGGGGCAGTGTAGGCATCCATCCTTCCGCTTGTCGTAGGGCCAGCGGAGCCTATAACTTGTCCCGGCTTTGGAGGAGTAGGTCCCACATAATAAATAATTTGGCCTTTAAGGTCAAAAGGAAGGTCTTTCCCTTCGTCAATTAAAGCCATAAGTTTTTTATGAGCAGAGTCGCGACCCGTATAAATAACTCCGTTAATAAAAATACGGTCTCCTGCCTTAAGTTTCAAACAGTCTTCATCAGTAAGGGGGGCTTCTATAATAATTTTTCCGTTTTCTTCTTTAACCATTTTTCATATCCTCAGTATTTTAAAAAATTAAAGTACAGCCACCTTGTGCCTGTCGGCGTGGCATTGTATGTTTATTGCCACAGGCAGGCTTGCAATGTGGCATGGCTGTTTTGATATGTTTATCGCCAGTGCCGTTATCAAACCGCCAAAACCCATAGGACCTATGCCAAGTTCGTTTATTTTTTCAAGAAGCTCACGCTCCAACTTATCAAGCTCTTTATCGGGGTTAGGGCTTCCGACTTTCCTAAAGAGCGACCTCTTTGCCAAAATCGGCGCCATCTCAAAGTCTCCGCCTATTCCCACTCCAATTACTATGGGCGGGCACGGCATGCCTCCCCCTTTTGTTACTGCTTCAATAATAAAATCTCTAATGCCTTCAATACCGTCCGATGGTTTGAGCATTTTCATTCGGCTCATGTTCTCACTGCCAGAGCCTTTTGTTACAACGCCAATGGTTACCTTGTCACCTTCAACAATACTTGTGTGTATAACGGCAGGAGTATTGTCTCCTGTGTTTACCCTTGTAAAGGGGTCGCAAATTGATTTACGGAGATAACCTTTTTCGTATCCCTGTCTTACACCTTCGTTTATTGCATCTTCAAGGGGGCCGTCAATGTAAACATCCCGGCCAACATCAACAAAAACTATTGTAGTGCCTGTGTCCTGGCACATGGGAACATGTTCCCGCTCTGCAACATCAAAGTTCTTTATTATCTCTGTGAGTACATCTTTTCCGAGAGGGGCTTTTTCTTTTTCAAGAGATTTTCTTAAAGCCTCCTTAACGTCTTCTCCCAGATAATATGCCGCTTCTATACAAAGCCTGCTTACTTCACTTATTATATCTTTTGTTTTGACAGTTCTCATTATAATAGAGCCTCTCAACATCTTAAAGAATAAGACATTAGGTGCCAAAACAAATATTTATGATGTGTCTCCTAGAGTTCTACTTCTTTATGCCTATCTGCATGACACTGTATGTTTATCGCAACGGGCAGGCTTGCAATGTGACACCCTTGCTTTGAAATATAAACTGCAAGAGCAGTATTGACACCGCCAAAACCCATAGGGCCTATCCCAAGTTTGTTTATACTTTCTAAAAGTTCTTCTTCAAGAGCATTGAGCTCCGGGTCGGGGTTCTTGCTTCCAACTTCCCTAAAGAGTGACCTCTTTGCCAAAATCGGTGCCATCTCAAAGTCTCCGCCTATTCCAATGCCCACAACTATTGGAGGGCAAGGATTACCACCACCTGCGGTTACTGTTTCAATAACAAGATTTTTAATTCCCTCAACACCATCAGAAGGTTTTAACATTCTCATCTGGCTCATGTTCTCGCTGCCTGCACCTTTTGTAGCTATGCCAATCCTAAGTTTGTCACCTTCGATTATTTTTGTATGAATTACAGCAGGAGTATTGTCTTTTGTATTCTCTCTTGAAAGGGGGTCGCAAACGGATTTACGAAGATAACCTTCTTCGTAACCCTTCCTCACTCCCTCGTTAATTGCATCCTCAAGGGGGGAGTCAAGATGAACCTCTCTCCCCACTTCTGCAAAAATAACAGTTATACCTGTGTCCTGACACATAGGTACATTCTCTGTTTCAGCTATCTTAAAGTTTGATATTATCTCGCCGAGAACATCTTTGCCAAGAGGAGAAGTTTCCGTCTTAAAAGCACCTTCTATGGCAAGCTTTACATCGGAACCAAGCTTGTATGCAGCATCAACACAAAGCTTTGCAACTGCATCGACTATTTGTTGTTTACTAATATTCTTCATTTTTATCTATTCGATTCCCACTCATCAATAAGTGCTTTAATTGCAGACACTGATGTGTTGAAAGCTTCCTTCTCATCGTCATTAAGGTCAAGCTCTACAATTTCTTCTACTCCGCCGGCGCCTAATTTAGCAGGAACTCCGATAAACATTCCATCAACGCCGTATTGACCTGTGCAGTAACTTGCACAAGGGATAAGTTTTTTCTTATCTAATAAAATACTCTCTGCCATCTCTGTAACAGCGCGAGAGGGAGCATAGTATGCACTACCTGTTTTAAGTAGTCCTACGATTTCTCCGCCTGCTGTTTTTGTTCTTTTTGTAAGTGCATCTATTTTTTCATCTGATAAGAGTTGTGTAATCGGTACTCCCGACACGCTTGAATAATTCTTAAGTGGAACCATCTCGTCGGCATGACCGCCGATTACCATAGCTTCTACTGATTGAACAGATACGCCAAGCTCCATAGCAATAAATGCTCTAAAGCGTCCGCCATCTAGTGCACCAGATAGACCTGTAACCTTCTCCGGTTTAAGCCCGCTTAGTTTCCAACCGATGTAAACCATTACATCTAGTGGGTTTGTTACTATTATATAATGAGCGTCAGGGGAATATTTTACACACTCTCCCATAACTGATTCCATAATACCTGAATTTGTTTTGATTAAGTCGCTACGGCTCATACCGGGCTTGCGTGGTAGACCTGCTGTTATGATAACAACATCTGAATTGGCAGTATCCTTATAATCGTTTGTGCCGGTTATATTCGAATCAAATCCTTCAATAGCAGCAGCCTGCATAAGGTCCAGCCTTACTCCCTGAGGCATGCCCTCTACAATATCGATTAATACGACATCGCCAAGCTCCTTCATGGCGCACCACATGGCTGTGTGCGCTCCTACATGGCCTCCGCCAACTACCGTTATCTTCTTTCGACTCATATATAAAACCTCCAAAATGGGAAAATTATTACCTACTAATGCAAAATTGGTCTTCTAAATAAACGCTCGCAGAGCGGAAAAGCAATTGTATACTGTATACAATATAGCCTCTCCTGTCAAGGGAGCATGATGCTCCCAGTGTGACACCTGCACTCGTTGTTAAAGGCAATTTTTGGGATAAATCAGCTCCTCAACTACTGGAACTTCAAGACTTTTTAGAGAAATTGTTGCAGACAGCAAGCGTCCCGCGTAGCAGTCACTGCTTGACCTAATTTCAAAGGATTTACTTAGTATTAAATGCTTAATTTAAAGTTTTCAATTAACAGAACTTGAGCAAAACGCAAAATAGACTTTGTAGTGCATCCATTATGCTGGCATGCCGCTCTTTTCTATCGCCTTCTCTCGCCAAGCCTCATAACCGTCCCTTATGTTTAGGAGCTCCATATAAGGATTATAGGGATTTCTCTCACGGGCGACCATGGCATAGGTGTTTACACCAAAGGAATAATCGGGCGGATAGTTAATAGTAGAAAAAGGAATACCCTTATAATGTTTACCTATTAAAATAAACCAAAACTTATCGAGCGCCTCCCACTTTCTCTCTAATACCTCTACAGACCCATAAGCCTCGGGGTCAAGCTTAGACTCATTCATAAAGTTTTCTATAAACTCACTAATCTTTTTTATGACTGTCTCTGCGTCATCGTCACTGCCAATAAAAAAGTTCTCACTCAAACCAAGCTTACCGCTTTGCCAAATAATGTAGTCGTCCCTCATATTAATAAAATCTTTTAATGCCTCTTTGGTACTTAAACCGTTTTTGTCCAACGAATAATCGGGAAGCCTGCCGGTATCATTATAGTAGTCGGTCATTCTATAGCCGCAGCCGCCGTTATTTTTAATATTGTTAATAATATTAAAAATAGAATCAAACATAGAGAAAAACCCTTCTATAAGTTCTACTGAACCAAACATATGAGGTCTTTCTTTTATATTGCGGGCAAAGTTGTACATAAAAAGATTAATGCGACTTAACTTATCTAATGCAGCTTCACCTGTAAACCTTCTAATGTCATTAAGCCCTTCTTCATAGCTGCTTATACCGGTAGGAGACCAAACATTAACCGGCTCATTGCTAAGCAGCTTATCAAGAGTGCCAAGACCGTCTCTACTTGTGTCTAAAACAAAAGAATGACAGGCATAATAAAGGCCGTCATACATATGCCCTGCCTTATTGATATCTATGTCAAAGTCTTTTATGGCTCTCCGAGCGCCGGCAATGTCACGCCCAGTGCCCATCATCTTATGGTGTCCATCTAAGTACATTTGGCAGGTTTTTACGGCTTTTACCTTTGCAGCCTCTTCAGAGAAACCATCTACTATAATGATATGTTCATCTACGCTTAATTCACTAACGCCAACATCACCGCTATTTAACAACCCTTCGGCTCTATTTTTATTATATGTAATAACACTTACTGCATACCACATTATATCCACCTCTTTTAATCAAACAGTATAATATCACTATAATCCCCATACAATAACCCCTTATAAATGGGGTTATATAATATTTATCTGTTGCTACCAGTATACTCTTTGATATAATATAAGACCCCTACATATTATATGTTTTCATATGGGGTAAAATAAAACTAAGCAGCGCTTTGAATTCTAAAGTGCCTATATATATTTCGAGGTGAAAGATGAAGTCCGTAACAGAATTACAAGCAGAAATCAGAGAACTTTTAAAAGACAAAAATGCAATCCTACTTGCGCACAACTACCAGAGGGATGAAGTGCAGGAAGTTGCCGATGTAGGAGGAGACTCGCTGCTACTTAGCCAGACCGCAGCAGAGAGCGACGCTGATATAATAGTATTTGCAGGAGTGCACTTTATGGCAGAATCTGCCGCAATACTTGCGCCGGATAAAACCGTACTCCTCCCCAGAGAAGACGCAGGCTGTCCCATGGCAGACATGATTAACGCAGAGGACATTTACGCAGAAAGGCAAAAACGCCCTGATGTGCCAATAGTTGCCTATGTAAACACAACTGCCGAGGTAAAAGCCTACAGCGACATTTGCTGCACATCGGCAAATGCAGCCAATGTGGTCAACTCCCTGGATGGCGACTCTGTGTTCATGCTTCCCGACCGCAACCTGGCCCAGTACACGCAGCGTCACACAAAAAAGAAAATAGAATGGTGGGACGGGTTCTGCCCAACCCATGAGTGGCTCTCCACTGACGAAATAAAAAAATGTAAGGAAGATAACCCCGGTTCAATATTTATGGCTCACCCTGAATGCGCCCCGGAGATACTCGACCTTGCAGACCATATAACCAGCACATCGGGAATGTATGACTATGCAAAAAAGTGTGATGCAAAAACCATAATCATAGGCACAGAGATGGGGGTTATGTGGCGGTTGCAAAAAGAAAACCCCGAGAAAAAATTCATCATGCCCAGCGACGCGCTTATATGCCCGAACATGAAGATGATTACCTTGGAAGACATTATAGACAGCCTCGAGAACATGAACGGTGTTATAGAAATCCCCGAAGACATACGCATACCGGCAAAGGAAGCACTAGATAAAATGCTTGCAGTACCAAGAGAGAATTGAGGGGCGAAAACTAGCAGGGGTGCCCCCTGCCAGCGTGACGCTGGACTCACAGGTCGGATACATCATGCCGTTAAATGCTATTTCAACTGGTGGGCAAAGCCCACCCTACATGGCTAAAAATATAATTATGTCTAATTATATGCTCCTTAAAGGGGTCTGACCCCTTTAATTTCAGCCATTCAAACATAAGGGGGTATTTTGAACGACGGCAATCAAAAAGACATAGTACTTCAAATTGGACTAGGAAACCTTCTACTAATTGTTTTCACTTTTACTATGTTTTTTGCAGGTGGAATGTTTTTATTTTTCGAGTACAAAAGTGCAGGCGAATATGGTGACAGCTTCGGGATTCTTAACACACTTTTTGCAGGGTTTGCTTTTGCAGCATTTTTAATCGCACTATCTTTACAAAGAAAAGAACTTGAAGAAACTAGGGAAGTTTTAAAAAAGTCTGCGGATACACAACACATACAGGCTCAGGTTTATATCTTACTAGAAGAAATTAAATATTATGAAAAGTGGAAATCTGACGATTTAGAAGTTTTTATAAAATCAACACCAGAGAAGCAGTTATCGAACGCGTTAAATTATTGCATGACTGTTTACAGCTTAAATACAAACAGAAACCAACTATCACAACTATCTAAAGTTTTAAAAGGAAGTAGCATGACTGTTTCAGGTAGTCTAGACAGTAAAGTACTGTTGTTATTAAAAAACCCAGACATGGTAAATAAATTTTTACTTTTAGCAAAAGAAAAATTCAAGGAAGAAAACGCCTTCTTTGATTTCCAAAATTTTGTCTTAAGCCAATTATAAAAATTTTTAAAAACCTCTCAATAATATAGAGTGGTTAAAGTCAACACCTCCTAATAAAAAACCTTTGCCCCTGAGCGACATGCAGTGTCAGTCAAAGCCTAAGCCAGCCGAAGGTAGTCAGTTTTTTATAGAATCAAGAGAATCAAGGGGACAGTGATGTTGCTCCGCTTTAATGGACACGCAATTAAGCTACCCCTTTTAAGCATTTTCACACTCTCCGCCTGAACGACTTTTCTATTTCACTGGCAATAAAAACAACCGATGACATTATTAGACAAAATACCAGTTCATTCATTGTAAGGGCTTCTGTCTTGAAAATAGGTTGAAGGAAAGGAACATATATCGTTGCTAACTGAAGGACAAAGGTCAAAAGAACAGCCCAGAGGAGAGGTATGTTTGAAAACAGACCTATCTTAAATAGCGATTCCTTCTCCGACCTTATGGAGAGGACATGTCCCATCTGGCTGAGGCACAGCACCGTAAAAACCATCGTCTGCCAAGGGGCGTTCTCTGTCTTTATTGCCCAAGCCTGTGTAAAGACAGACACCATGCCCATGAGCAGTCCCATCCAGACTATATGGACACCCAGGCCATGAGCAAAGATACTCTCTCGCGGGTGTCGCGGAGGCCTATTCATGACACCCTTCTCCTCCGGCTCAGCAGCTAGGGCTAGGCCCGGAAGTCCATCGGTCACAAGGTTTATCCACAGTATATGAATTGGCAAAAGGGGGATGGGAAGACCGAAGAACGGGGCCAGGAATATTGTCAATATCTCGCCTAAGTTGCTCGTCATTGTATACTTAATGAACTTGCGTATATTATCAAATATCCTTCTGCCATCTTTTACAACCTTTACAATCGTCGAGAAATTATCATCAATGAGAATCATATCGGAGGCCTCTTTTGAAACATCTGTTCCTGTAATACCCATAGCAATCCCGATATCAGCCCTCTTCAAAGCCGGGGCATCGTTCACACCGTCTCCGGTCATGGCAACAAACTGCCCCCTATCCTGAAGAGCTTTCACAATTTTAAGTTTCTGCTCAGGGGCGACCCTCGCATAGACCGTAATATGCTCTACCTTTTCTTCAAACTCTCCCATAGGTAGTTTCTCAAGTTGCCTGCCTGTCATTATCTCCTGGCTTGTATCCTCAATAAGACCGAGTCTCTTAGCTATAGCCCTTGCGGTAATGGGGTGGTCACCTGTTATCATCACAGGCCTTATCCCAGCCGACTTACACGATTCTATAGCCTCCTTCGCTTCTTCCCTAGGCGGGTCCATTATACCCACAAGCCCCAGGATAGTAAGCCCTGCCTCTATGTTTTCCGGGGACATATCCTGTGGCAGCTCATCCCATCTTCTTATGGCTAAACACAGTATACGCAGACCGTCTCCAGCCATCCGGTCATTTAGCCAATGGATTTCCTCCATATCAAGGGGCTTTACTCCCTCACTTGTTAGAATCCCATGAGAGCTTTCTGTTAAAACCTCAATTGCTCCCTTTGTAATGGATATAAAATTACCATTTGAATCTGACCACCTGTGAAAGGTAGTCATACACTTTCTGTCGGAATCGAAGGGGATCTCACTGACCCTTGGAAATTTCTTTTCAAATTCCATTTTATCAAACCCATTATCTACAGCGGAATTATACAGGGCAATCTCTGTGGGATCGCCTATGACCTTGCCCTCTTCGTCCATATGGGCATCATTGCTTATAGCCATGGCCACCATAAATGTATAAAAGGTGGAGTCTTTATCTGCCTGAAGGGTTTTGCTAAAAGCTTGCTGTTTTCCCTTAATGAGCTTTTCGTCAACATAGAGTTCTTCCACAGTCATTTTATTCATAGTCAATGTACCGGTCTTATCAGAGCAGATATAGGTTACTGAACCGAGGGTCTCAACTGCAGGAAGTTTTCTTATAAGAGCGTTCTGCCTTACCATTTTTTTAGCCCCCAAGGCAAGTGAGATGGTCACGACTGCAGGAAGAGCTTCGGGGATTGCTGCAACAGCAAGTGAGATGGCAGTAAGGAGCATAAGCAGCCAATCTTCCCCCCTGAAGACACCTGTGGCGAAGATAACTGTGCATATGACAAGAATTGATACAGCAAGCTTTTGACCAAAATTTGCAAGTCTCTTTTGAAGAGGTGTCTTCACTTCCTCTTCCTCCTGAAGCATTGTAGCAATCTTTCCGAGCTCGGTATCCATTCCCGTTACCACTACTACCCCTTTACCTCGCCCATAAGTGACAAATGTACCACTATAAACCATGTTTTTCCTGTCACCTACCGGCAGGTCCCTTTCACGGAGAACCTTTGTATGTTTTTCTGAAGGTATGGATTCTCCTGTAAGGGGGGCCTCCTCTACTTTTAACTGAGCGGCATCCATGAGCCTCATATCTGCCGGAACAACCCTCCCAGCCTCAAGAAGAACAATGTCACCTGGAACGAGTTTGAAAGCTGGAATATTCGAAGGCACACCATTTCGCATAACAACAGCAGTCGGGGCAACCATCTTCATAAGAGCCTCCATTGCCTTTTCCGCCCTATATTCCTGAATGAAGCCTATGACTGCATTGAGAATGACGATTACCACTATAGCTATGGTATCCGACAATTCACCTATAACACCGGAGATGATTGCTGCAAAAATTAGAATGACAATCATCAAATCCTTGAACTGATCAAGGACCATCATGAAAGTCGTTCTCTTCTTTTTTTCCTTAAGTTCATTTGGGCCGTACTCTTCGAGTCTCTTTCCAGCCTCTTGCGGAGAAAGACCTTCAGGGATTGAGCCCAGCGAATGAACAACCTCATTTATTTCATTTTGATGCCAATGCATTACACACCTTTCATGACTGTTTGCCAGTCTGAGAAAAAATTCTTTTTTTTGCCATTGTACTCAATTGTAGAAAACAAATTAGGTTTAGTCAGACCACTTTAAATAGTATCTTATAATTATGGTGTAAATCAAGAATAAGACATATCAGTATCAACTTTGCTGCAAATTCAAGGGGTCTGTCACTCTGGGGGGGCTTTGATGCAAACATCATCTTATTCATCTTTTGATAAAGAGTTTCACTATTTCCATCCATACCAGCGGTTGTATAGATGCGGCTATGACCATAACCCAATCATTTTGATTAAGGGCGGTTACCTGAAAGACATTTTGCAATGACGGGTAATGAACAATTGCAACCTGACTGAGTATTATTAAACCAACAGACAAGGTAAGCATATTGTTACTAAAAAAACCTAATGAAAAAACACTTCTAAACTCACTCCTACAGTTATAGGCATGAAACTTATGACAAAATACTAATACGGTAAAGGCCATTGTGCGAGCTTTCTCAAGGCTTGCATTATAAATATTTAACTCAGCCCAATATACTACCAGAGTACAGGTTGCCATAAACATGCCCTGCAATAACATAATCCACATCATCCTATTGGTAACTATACCTTCGCTTGCTGGACGAGGTTTTTTATCCATAATACCCTCTTCCACCTTCTCCATGGCAAGACCAATAGCAGGAAGCCCGTCAGTTACAAGATTTGTCCATAAAATTTGCACCGGCAGCAATGGAAGGGGCATACCTATAAGAGATGCAACAAGGAGGGTTAGAATCTCACCTATGTTACAGCTTAAAAGAAAATGTACGACCTTACGAATGTTAGAGAAGATTCCTCTCCCCTCTTCTACTACATCAACGATAGATGCAAAGTTATCATCTGTGAGCACCATGTCAGAGGCCTCTTTGGTAACATCAGTGCCGGAAATTCCCATGGCAATACCAATATCCGCTTCTTTTAAGGCCGGTGCGTCATTTACACCGTCCCCTGTCATGGCAATGACATCTCCGCGATCTTTCCATGCCTTTACAATTCTTAATTTATGTTCAGGGTTCACCCTTGCATATACTTTTATAAGAGGCAGTTTTTCTATGAACTCACTTTCGGGCATCATCTCTAACTCGTCCCCTGAAAGAGCCAAGTCTCCATCTACATAGATACCAACATCCCTTGCAATTGCAGTGGCTGTCAGCTTATGGTCTCCTGTAATCATAATGGGCACTATGCCGGATTTTCTTGCCCTCTCTACAGCTTCATCAACTCCCTCTCTTGGCGGGTCAATCATTGCCGTAAGCCCTGCAAAGGCAAGTCCGCTCTCCACTGCTTCAACATCGCTTGGGTCAATTGGCGAGTCCGACTCCTTATAAGCAAATGCCAGAACCCTCATTGCCTCATCGGCAAAAAGCTCGTTCATATGAAGTACTTCTTTATCTACCTCACCTCCAATTTTTTTTAAAATACTCGCCGGTGCACCTTTTGAGAAGACACCATACTTTACAGTTCCGTTTTTATGATGAATACTGTAAACAACTGTCATCATCTTTCTTTTTTCATCAAAGGGGATTTCTCCCATGAAATCCATATTAGACCTAACCCCCTCAGGTGAAAGGCCTGTCTTCCTTGCAAAGGTAATGAGCGCTCCCTCTGTTGGGTCTCCTGTCACGGACCAATGGGAGTTGCGCTGGGTAAGGTGTGCACTGTTACAAAGAAAAGCTATTTGTGCCAGGTGCCTGAGTTTATCGTTCCCTGTATATGTCTGGACCCCTCTTGCAGACTTAACTTCCCCTTTCGGTTCATAACCGGTACCGCTAACATAAGAGACTTCATCGTAGGGGAGGTAAATCTTTTTAACGGTCATTTCGTTTTGCGTAATAGTCCCTGTCTTATCAGAAGCAATAACGGTGGCAGAGCCAAGGGTTTCAATAGAAGGCAGTTTTCTCACCAGTGCGTTTCGTTTGACCATCCTCTGCACACCAAGGGCAAGAACTATTGTCACAACTGCAGGAAGCCCTTCGGGGATTGCCGCCACTGCCAGACTTACGGCAGTTAAAAACATATTAAGCAGGTCTTCCCCTCTAACTATTCCTATAAAAAATATTAACGAACAAACTCCGCCGGCTAGATAAACTAAAAGTCCGGCAAAGTTAGAGAGGTTTTTCTGAAGAGGGGTTGGCTCTGCCTTAACTTCCCCAAGCATCTCGGCAATAGAACCCATCTCCGTTGACATGCCGGTTCTAGTCACTACAGCCCTGGCTCTACCATAAACTACAGTAGTACCCATAAAAGCCATATTAATTTTGTCTGCAATTTGTGTGTCGATTTTAATTACATCAGTATTTTTTAAAACAGGTAAGGACTCACCTGTAAGTGGAGATTCGTCTATCTTTAATATATGCGACTCTATAAGCCTTACATCAGCAGGAACGTTATCCCCTGACTCTAGTAAAATGATGTCTCCCGGGACAAGACCGGATGCGCTAATCTCACCTGCCCTGCCTCCTCTTATACACTTAGCAGTAGGTGCAGAAAGTTTCTTAAGTGCCTCCATCACCCTTTCTGCTTTTTCTTCCTGACTGTATCCAAGAACTCCGTTTAAAATTACTATAGCCAAAATGGCAATGGCATCAACAAACTCTCCCAGGGATGCGGCAATTATGGCAGCGCCAATTAATACGACTATTATAAACTCCGTAAATTGGCTCAAGAACTTCTTGAGTTTTGAAATTCGGATAGGTTCGGCAAGGAGGTTCTTGCCATATTTATCCAGCCTCTTTTCCGACTCAGTCTCAGTTATACCCTTATCCATATCAGAGGTAAGAGATGACAGAACATCTTCAATACTATGTCTATAAAATTCCAAACAAGACTCCTTTTAGATGTAATCAGACCTGTAGCATTATAACACTAATCTTAAAATCCCCTCTAAATAAATAGAAAAAAAGCCCTAATAATAGGCAAATTTAGGGCTTTATGAATTGACAAAGTAAATAGGGTCTGTTACTTTTGATTGTTCATGTTTGAGCGGCTAGCTCAGTTGGCAGAGCATCTCCCTTTTAAGGAGAGGGTCCCGGGTTCGAGCCCCGGGCCGCTCACCACTTTCAGCGTCACGCTGGACTCGTTTTAGAGCAGTTGAGTGGTGTTGTATTGTAAGTGGTAAGTTGTTAAATAGATTTGCAGTAGAGATTGATTATTGTGCACATTATAGACGGCAAGACAGCAGAATAAGCGTTTTCAAATTGAGTCCGGCGTCACGCCGGCGCAGCTTGTCCCCATCGTCTAGTCAGGTCAAGGACACTCGGTTTTCATCCGAGCAACAGGGGTTCGAATCCCCTTGGGGACGCCATATTTAAAAAGGGTTACCGTGCAAACGGTAGCCCTTTTTTAATACTCGCATTTTCCTGTGGTTCGAACCCCCTCTGCGGAGCAGACTGTGGTTTGAATATCCATTTCATCTCCCACTGAAAGTGGAGATGAAACATTAAGATTTCTTTTACCGATATATGGCAGACCGAAGGTATGCAATCCCCTTGGGGACACCAAAGAAAAAAGAGCTCCATCGAAAGATGGGGCTCTTTTTATTTAGTTATAGTCTTATTAAAGGTATCTATTCCCTTTACCTTCTACCCTTACGCTTTATTTTTCTTGTTTTTTTCCTTGTTTCTGCAGTTCTTTTCTTGATTCTTTTTTCAGCCTCTTCCTCTGTCAGCCAGTTAATATCCTCAAGAGGTACTTCCAGTTTTACTGCGTCATAAGGGTTTTTTCCTAAAACCCACATTTCAAGCTTGGCTGACCTCAGGTCTTCCTTATTTAGGGTCTTATCTTTGTCAAAGAGTACGAAATATACGAAACCCTCAGCTGATTCATTTTTATTCAGGGTGCTGCTTTTTATTTCTTTACTTAAAAAGATCTCTTCCCTTAATACTCTACTGTCCCGCTTCTGGCCTTCTTCGCTAACCTCTACCACAGCAGCAACCAAGGGACCTCCTAACATCATCGCAATATCAGAGGAATAGCTTATTTTTTCAAATTGCGTTAAAAGGTGAGGGCCCTTTGCAGGTGGAATTTTCCTTTTGTTCTCTAGTATTAACCGTATGTCAGTGTTTCTGAATGTGATGGGGTTGCCGCTGATATTTTTTAAATCTATTTCAACTGGAATTACATAATAACTCTCAAGGTCAGAATCGAATTCCTTTACTTGTTTCTCTAAACCCTGAACTACATTTGCAGTTAATTTAATATCATCTTTTTTTATTGGGCTTTCAACTCTACCCTGTCCCATGTCCGGCATTGAAAATTCTGCGAGCTCTTTTGCCAGATTTAATGCCAGGTTTTCCATATCATAGCTTACATGTTTCCAGCCTCTTCTCTTTTTATATAATGGGTCCTTACCTCTTATTTTAAATGATTTTATCGGCATCCCCTCATTACTGTAAAAAGTGAAATTTACAACTATTTCTTGGCGGTCGGACTTTTTATCATTATAGACGGCTTTGAAGTCATGAGCCATAAGAATGGGTTCAACATAATAATCAATCTTATCTGAGCCGCCGGGAATGGCACTTACTTCCACTACATTATCAAATGAATCGGAAAAAACTTTATTGATTACTTCTACGCTCTTTGCCCCTATGGCTGCTTGTATTTTGTCATTAGAGTAAATGCGCAAATGTATGTAATTTTTGAATTCAGGGCTGTAGTAAATTCCAACAGTTGCATCCGCTTTTTTTGTTTTAGGAATATTGTCAAGCTTAGGGTTGATTGGTACTTTAAAGGTAAGCACCACACAGCTTACAGTTAAAAAAATTAATACAAAGAGTAAAAAGAAATGTCCTTTTTGGGGATAATTAATTAAAATTTTCATAGCGGCCTCCTTAAGAAGAATCTAGGTAATCATAGTCGAACTTTTTATTTACTAAAAGAAGATAAAAAAGAAATTCTATTATATTGAATCGTAAAGTTATTGTCAACTTTAGGCCTTGTTAACTATAAGATTAACAGTAATATTTAAATTTCCCAGCATTAAAATCCCCTTGGGGACGCCATATTTAAAAAGGGTTACCGTGCAAACGGTAGCCCTTTTTTAATATCTGCATTTTCCTGTGATTCAAACCCTGCCGATAGGCACTGGGTTCGGTTAGACATTTCAACCCTCACGACAAGTGAGGATTGAAACATTACAATTACTCTTTCTACCTTACTAATCTCAGGACAGACTTTAGCCTGTCCGCCATCCCCTTAGGGAATATGAATTAATAGTATCTGTCCCCTTTAATTTCCCTTTAATTGTGTCGAAGCTCAAAGGTGAGTCTTTGAATGTAATTTAGTTCTTGTCAATTAAGGTTACAAGAGGTAACATGATTATGAGGTAGCGGCTTAAATAATTGCAGCTATTTTAAGAATGCCCAAACACTCCAAGACAGTTCTTCCTACGACCTATTAATAACATTTGAAGATATTTTATTCATTAATAACACAAAACAATTTATTATGAGGTCATTTTTATGCGGATCGCAATGCTTTCTCCCGTTGCATGGAGAACACCGCCGCGCCATTACGGACCATGGGAAAGTGTAGTCTCTTTACTTACCGAAGGGTTAATAGCAAGAGGTGTGGATGTAACGCTCTTTGCAACGGCAGATTCCAAAACAAAGGGGACTTTGCGCGCAGTTTGCAAGTCCGGCTACGCCGAAGATGAGCACGCAGATGCAAAGGTCAACGAATGCCTCCATATATCAGCGCTCTTTGAGAGTGCTGACGAGTTTGATATTATTCACAATCATTTCGATTTTTTGCCCTTAACTTACAGTGACCTCGTATCTACTCCGATGGTCACTACGATTCACGGTTTTTCTTCCCCCCGCATACTGCCTCTCTATGAAAAGTACAACACCAAGATGCACTATGTTTCCATCAGCGAGGCCGACAGGTCACCAAAACTCAACTATATCTCAACAATCCACCACGGCATAGACCTAAGTGAGTTCAGCTTTAATGCGGAGCCATCGGACTATCTTCTTTTCTTTGGACGGATTCACCCTGACAAGGGGACGAAGGAGGCGATAGATATTGCCAAGGGGGCCGGCAGAAAGCTCATTATTGCCGGCCTCATTCAGGACGAAGAATATTACGAACGTGAAGTTGAGCCCCACCTTAACGGCGATAATATCACCTATGTAGGAAGCGTTGGACCTGAAAGGAGAGACGCCCTTCTTCGAGATGCCTACGCCCTGCTCCATCCAATCAACTTCAGTGAGCCCTTCGGTCTTTCCGTTATCGAAGCAATGGCCTGCGGCACCCCGGTTATTGCCTTTAACCGCGGGAGCATGCCGGAGCTTATCAGGGACGGCTTGAACGGCTACCTTGTCGTAACGGTCGCAGAAGCGATTGGCGGGGTAAGTAAAATCTCCGAGATTGACCGTCTAGCCTGCAGGCGGTTTGTTGAAGAGAGCTTCTCCACCGAGCGCATGGTGGATGATTACCTAAAGGTATATGGCCGCATTCTTGACCAGACAAAACGCGAAGACCATCGCCCATGGGGGTATTATAAAATTCTTTCCGCTGAAGCGGACCACAAGGTAAAACGCATTGTAGTGTACCCTGGAAAACGACTGAGCCTCCAGCGTCACCACCGCCGCTCCGAACACTGGCATCTTGTCTCCGGTGAAGGCCTTGCTACAATAGAAGGCAAGCAGATGCGGCTGAAAAAAGGTGATTCAATTGATATCTCTGCTGAGACGATCCATCGTATCGAAAATCCAACGGAAAGTAATATTGTCTTTATAGAGATTCAAAACGGAGATTATTTCGGTGAAGATGATATTGAGCGGCTTGAAGATGATTTTGGTCGGGAATTGGAAAAGGACCTATGAACGAACCTGTTATTAAGAGATTCAAAAACAACCCCATTTTGACCAAAGATCAGGTTCCCTACAAGGTAGAAACGGTTCATAACGGCGGAGTCGTAAAGCACAATGGAACTTACGTGATGCTATTTCGGTCCCATCTTCAAAACGGCAGGTCGATTATAGGGATAGCGGAAAGTAAAGACGGCTTTTCCTTCAGCGTCAGAGAAGAGCCCTTTCTTGTCCCCTGCGGTGAGAAGCCTTTTGCCGAGTATGAGGAGTTTGGTGTGGAGGACCCAAGAATTTGTGCCATGGAGGGGGAAGATTACCTGATTACCTATAGCGCCTACTCAAGGCACGGGGTGAGGGTTGCTCTGGCAAGGACGCATAACTTCACGACTGTGGAACGCATTGCCATGATATCTCAGCCTGACATGAGAAATGTTGTGATATTTCCCGCAAAATTCCACGGAAGGTACATCCGCCTAGACCGCCCTCACTCTGAAATTTCTCCCTGGTCCATTTCCCTATCCTACTCCCCCGACCTGATCCACTGGGGGGATTCACAGGTTGTAATGAAGCCTGTCCCCTACCACTGGGACGAGATGAAGATTGGCCCCGGGGCTACGCCTTTCCGGGCGGACAAAGGCTGGCTTCATATCTACCACGGAGTCTTTGAGACAATGGCCGGGGCTGTTTACAGGCTTGGTGTTGCCTTGCACGACTATGATAATCCGGCTAAGGTTCTTGGTGTCTCCGATGACTGGATACTTGAGCCCCAGGACCCTTGGGAGATTACGGGATATGTCCCAAATGTCGTTTTCACCTGCGGGGCGGTGCCGATTCGGTCATGTGCGCCGGAACTGCACGAATAGCCGACCTTGTAAAGATGTGCCTTGAAAAATCGCGTCCCCCGTATTAAGATATCCCATGTAAATTGCACTTCTGTTTTAGCATTTCCTAAATTGCGTCGGAGTTACCCAATCTGTTTTTCTGGAGATATATGCCTAAAAAAACACCACTTAAAGTTAAAAGGAAAAAGGAAAGATTTTATGCGGAATCTTCCAGGGTAATCACAAAACCTTATATTCCGGGCAACAATGAGCGGACCAGGCATATTATTAAACGTCTTCTGAGTTTAACTGAGGAGGACAGAAAGAGGGTATATGACCATGTCATCGCTGATTTCTCAGACCGTCATAAACACATAGAGCAAATATTCAATAGAAACTTTAAAGAAGTCAGCGACTTTGTTCCCCCTGATGCCGTTTTGTCCGATGAACTTAGGTATTTGATCGGCTCTTATTTTACTCATGAGTACTCAATACAGGCGGCCGCATTTTTTAATCCTTCCATTGTAGTCTCACCGATTCAAAGCCATGTTGAAGAAGGTTGTACTCGTTGCGTATTAAGCTTTCGCTCTACCGGTGAAGGCCATATCTCGTCCATTGAATTCAGAAGCGGTATACTGGATAAAAATAACCACTTCACATTTGACCCGGTAAGCAGGTTCGTGGAAACTCCAGAGGTGATAAAAAACCGCACATATGAGAAGCAGCTATTCCTCCAGAAGCTAGAAGAGATGGAATCAAGAAATGTGGTTTCAGAAGAAGTTCTGGCAAGTCTGCCCGACAATTTCACCTTTTATGCCTTGCAGCTTGCTATAGAGAATGAGTTTGCCAGGCATGGAGAGCCACACCAATTACTCAATGATACAATTGAAAAGATGTTCTGGCTCGCCAGATCGAACTACGATTTAAAATTCAGAAAAGACAAACGTATCTCTGAAAGGGTTATTTTCCCCGTATCCGAGAATGAAAGCCGTGGCATTGAAGATGCCAGGTTCGTACGTTTCATTGATGACGATGGTGAAGTTACCTATTATGCAACCTTTACGGCCTATAACGGGTTTAATATTCTGCCTCAGTTGCTCGAGACAAAAGATTTTTTCAACTTTAAGATTAGAACGCTAAACGGCAAAGCGGTACATAATAAAGGGATGGC
>CBDUXU010000013.1:0-24995 GCA_965371285.1 uncultured bacterium
GATCTGATTATAGTAATGAGGCTAGAGTTCTCGCCAGTAGTACTGAAAAAAGTACCGAGAGCACCGGTACTAATACTTATAAGTTTAAAAAGCTTAAATAAATAATCGTTACCACTTATGATTAATCAATGATGAGGGGCTTTGACGAAAGATTGATATGAGTGGCTTTAGTTTTAAAGAAAAAATAATTGCAGTAGTTGACAATATCAAAAAAGACAAGAATTTATCTAGTGGTTTAGTATTTGTATTTTCTTGTGCCTTTTTGATTGCAGTATTTTTTACATTTTTGTATTACATTCCTGAGGTTGTGAAAGAATCTCTTATCTTTTTTACAATGAAGGGTGTTGTTTTTTTATCTAATTTGATTGGCTTGTCCGCCCGTATAGTCCCAGAGAGTGAACTATGGATGTTTGGGAATTTTGTTAGCATTAACGGGTTTATATTTAATGTCTTATTTGGTTGTGTAGCTCTAAATTACCTTGTAATATTTATTGCTGGTATTATAACTTATCCTTCACCACTGAGAGAGAGGCTTTATGGATTACTAATCTGTGTTCCTCTTGTGATTTTAATTAATTTTATTAGAATCATCTTCATAGGGTGGTTTGGTTCAAAATACCCAGCTCATGTTGAGTTTGTACATCAGGTTTTTTGGGAATGGACCTTCTTTTTTGCAGTTGTGGCTGTTTGGTGGATGTGGATAACTTATGGAGCCTTGATACTAAAAGGTTTACCGGGAGTTAAACTAAAACCTACGGCATTATCTTTGAATTTAGAGATAAGAATTATTGCTTTATTAGCGCTTTTGGTGGGGATTTTTCTGGGCCACAGCCTACTTACTAAGATTTATATGTATTGCTTGGCAGTATTTTCAAGTCTATTGATGACACTTTTAGGGCTTGGGAGCGGTATTGTAGAGGCAGAAGATGCCGGCATTAACATTCTTGGTTGGGTTACCAGTGTTCCTAGTGTAATGGAAATTTGTCTTTTTGTTGGATTTACAATTTGTTTTTCCAGTTTGTCTGACAAAAGACTTTTTTTTATGAAATTATTTACTGGAATTGCTTTCGTAGTTTTCTTGCATTTAGCTGTAATTTTTATAACTTATTGGGATTTGAGGGATTTGGTGGCAAATCCGATGATAACTGACAGGTTTAATGCAGTGTTACCTTTAACCCCCTTTTTTATATGGCTATTTTTAAATGCATCTGATATTATTAACAAGAGAATTTCTGGCAAATCAGGTATGAGTGTTATAAAAGATGATATTTCAACTTAAAATATATAGGGAGTATTAAAAAAAATGAAAGTATTTACAATGACAGTCTTATTCTCAGTGTTGTTTTTTCTTTTAACTAATAACGCTATAGCAGAACCTCCGCAGCCGCCTGCAATACCTGTAGGTGGTCCTGTACTGTTTAAAGGTTCAGCAATTTTGGCTGTTTTATTTCTTGGTATGTGGGCAATATTTCATAGAAAAGACTAGTCTGTTCAAACCCTCATGATGTGAGGGTTTGACTTTCAAGTTTACTTACCTTTTTCTCAAATAAAACACAATCCCTCTAACTCTATGTCTTCCCAAATAAAAAATAATATCATAATTTTCCTGACAGGCGGTGCAATACTAGCGCTGGAGCTTTTAAGTTCCAGAATTCTGAACCCCTACTTTGGCGTTAGTCTATACATTTGGGCTGGCATACTTTCAATAACCCTGATAGCACTTTCCTTTGGATATCGCCGCGGAGGATCAGTCTCGTCCTTAAAGAAAATAAAAGAGACCTCATCTAAGAAAGCTGAACTAGAGTATAGATTTTTATCTCAACCTGCCGAGTCAAGTATCGCCCTAGCGATTGCTTGCGGCTTCTATCCTATTATTTTTTATGACCTGGCAATGATGAATCTTGTTTGGGGTGCCTTTATTGCTAGTGCTTTCATTCTCCTTGTGCCTCTTGTTTCTATGTCTTCTATGAACCCCATATTAATTGCTATTGAAAATCTATCTGAAGAGACTCAGGCAGGTCGTAGTGCCGGGGATGTTTTATTTATAAGTACCATGGGATCTGTTGCCGGAGTTGTAATAACTGCATTTGTCTTAATACCGAATCTGACAAATTATTCTACAATACTATATATTGGAATTTTCTTGGCTGTAATTTCTTTGTCAGGTGGACTGCTCTCCACAGAGTTGACACCAGCTATGAAGAAAAAACTCACAATGGTGTCCTCTGCAGGCATTATAATGTGTGTTTTACTTCTTTATTTTTCACCAACTTATTTAAGAAATCCTAAAGGTGAGTTTTTTGGCGGGCACACATGGAAGATAGAAAAAGAGTATCCAAGTATCTTTGGACATATTAAGGTTATTAGTAGAGACGGTGGGGATGCCATATATTATCATAACGAGCACAGGCAGAGTCATATTGGTCCTGATGGCCGCTCTGTTAGCGCTTATTCTTATGGAATGGAATCATTTGTAACCAGTGCTTCAACTATGCCAAAACGAGCACTTGTTTTAGGGCTTGCAGGCGGTATTGTGCCTCTTAGTTTGGCCCAAAAGGGAATTGATATGGAGGTAGTAGATATAGTGCCTGAATCCCTTGTAGCAGCAAAAGAGTATTTTAACTTTGATGATGAGTTAGTTAAGGTCCATATAGCTGATGCACGGACTTTTGTTAAACAATGCTCTGAGAGATATGATGTTGTTTTAGTTGATATTTCTGCAGGAGGTTCAGTCCCGGAGTACCTTGTTACAAGGGAATTTTATGGAGATGTTAGGTCTTGCATAAGCAGCGATGGTTTTATTGTTTTGAACACAATTGTGGCAGGCAGACAATTTATGGGCGAGCATTATCATATACTAAAAACCTTGAAGTCTGTTTATGCAAATGTAGATATTTATTATGATGAAACCGTGCAGGAAGGAAGGTCATTTACTGTTTATGTTGTGGCAAGTGATGTGAGGCCATCTTTCGATTTTGTTTTAGATGAAGTGCCGGAGGATTTACGCGGTAAGTTATCGGCTATCTTGGGGGCTCCAAAACCTCTTGATAAAATACTTATGGCTAAGGCCGAAATTCTTACTGATGAAAATAATTATTATTCCTTTTTATCTAAAGAGTCAACTTTAAAGCGCCACAGGCATGCCGTTTCTGCTATGCCGCCTATGTTTTTAGTAAATTAGTTAAAAGAAATGGTTAGTCCGATGTAGCTCTTCGTTTTGTTGAAATTTTTTATATTTACCTATGGTGGCAGGGGTAACCGGGGTTAGAGTTTATTTGCCAAATATACCGGTTAGGTACTGCTTAAGGTCTACTTTTATAGGCATGAAATAAATACTGGTCTTGCGTTTAATTATAAATTCCAGGGCCTCTTTTGCGAATTCTATATTAGACTCTATATCAAATTTGAAATTTTGCGGAAAGGTTACATTGTTTAAGTTTTCCCAGTAATGTTTTGACCTTTCTGTACATACCGGGCTTACTCCCCAAAATAATTCCATACACAATTTAGTTTCATCCAGTTTTTCTCCATACTCAGCCATTTGAGGTATATCAAAAAAAGGCTGTGTGAAAAAACCGTCTGCCCCGGCATCTATTTTTTCTTTCACATAGCTAATTTCTTCATCTGTAGAACTTCTATACTGATCTATTGCCCCGTAGATTTTTATATTGGGGTATTCTTTTTTTATAAAAGAAATAAGTTCGGTACTTTGTGTGTCAAAAACTTTTTTACTCTTGTCTTGAGGTTTGTCACCTTTTACAACTAAGATAGATTGTATGTTGCCGTCCTCAATCTGTTTGTTTAGCCCATTATCGTTAAAATATGCTTGAAACCCGCTGGATGGAAAATCCATTGCCCTGAGGTGTGGGATGCTGTTTGGGTAAGTTTTGCCGGTTATAGCAGTAGCCTGCCAACTTCTAAGGTTAAACCTTAAGAGGTCAGGTATGTTTATCGTATTGACTAAGGGTGCTAAGTCTTTAATAAGCTTAACTTCTTCTTCTAAAGTTTCTTTATTTCTAGGTATTAGTTCGACAGATATTTTGCTCATAATAGGAAGAATTTTAACATTACGAAGTAACATTGTACAGAAAATTGTCTTGAATATGCACTGTAACTATTTAATATTAAAGGTTTTTTTGCAGAAAAAACTAGTTATATGCCTTGTTTATCATAGTGTGATGAATAAAGTCTCCACTTACACACTGGCAGGAGGATTTCAGTTTTCTTCCAGTAAACTAACTTTATAGAGTTAGTCTCATCTAGTAGTTTTTATTGAAAAATAGATTTCAAATTTCAACTTTGACTGGTTTTAGGCGAGAGGGTGAAATATTTAATAATTTAAGATTTTAATTCTTAACATACTGTATTATAATGTCAACAGTGTGTTCAAGCAGGTTGAAAATTGTACCTATAGATGAGGTTTTGTATAATGAGCGATATAATAGATTTACTAAAAGCAAAGGAAAAAGAGATTGAGGCCAATATAGCTCAGGCTCGGGTCAAGGCAGAGGAGATTACAAATAACACATCAATCGAGATTTCCAAGATAAAAATCGAGGCAGCCGAGGAAGCAGAAAAAGCACGAGTGGAAATTAATTCTGCTCACCAAAAAGAACTAACGATTAAGATCGAAAAGATAGAACGACTGGGGAGGAAAGCTGCAGAGGCAATAGATACTAACTCCAGGAAACATTACGAAGATGCCTTGAAAATGGTACTGGAAACCATAACCAATAATACTTAAATATAACTTAAGAAGGTTTATTCTATGGACACCCATAATGGATGTACATAGAGGTAACAGGTTCGGGAGCCAAGATATATGATAAATGCGATGAGCAAAATCCAGATTATTGGCGCGCGTACGCTGCTTGATGAGTGTATAAGGGCTATGCATTCACTCTCAGTCGTTCACATTGAGGACATGTTCCAAGGTGAAGCCCCGGAGAGTTTCATCCATAAGCTCCCCCTGGACCCTGATAAAATTAAAGAAAAAAAATTCCTGCAGAAATCACTTAAAAGATTGGAAGATTTTTTAGACCTTCTCACAAAACCAAGAGATATTCAAATAAAAACCATTCCCTATGAGTCAATCCAAGCCGCACTTGACACCTTAAACCCCATTGAAAGTAGAGTAAAAGAACTGCACTACAAAAAAGACACACTGGAAGAAAAACTTGGCAGTGTCGGAAGGTACGAACAAATACTCAAAGTCTTTGCTCCCATGATATCAAAACTTGGCTCTCTTAAGAATATAGACACGCTTGGGATTACCATAGAAAGATCAAAGGGTGATGTGCTTGGAGCCCTGGAAGATGAGATAAATAAAGTTACCTCCGGCGGTTATATACTTTATAAAAGGTTGGTTGATGATAAACTTATGGGAGTACTAATAGCCCACAACAAGAACAAAGGCGACGACATAAAAAAACTCCTTGCCGGTGAGGCAATTAGCGAGGTGGTGCTTCCAGAGGATTACAGGGAACTGCCTTTCCTCGGCGCCCTTACCAAGATGGTAAAAATGAAAGAGGAGCTTCCAAGAGAAATTAATGAAATTAACCTGGAGCTCGATATCATCTCAGGCCAGTGGTACGGTGCGGCGCTTGGCGCTAGAGATGCTACTATTAATGCACTTGATGAGTTAGGTGCCATAAACTACTGCGGAGGGTCAAAATACAGTTTTATCGTAGAAGGCTGGCTGCCGAAGGAAAACCTCAGTGATGTTAAAGAAAGCTTTGAGAATACATTTGGGGGCAATATAATGGTAAGAGAACTTGAGGTTAGCGAGAGAGGGGAAGCTTTTGCCCCTGTACTTATAAAAAACCCCCGTTTTCTAAGACCATTCGAGATATTTCTTGGTTTCTTGCCTACACCTCGTTACAGGTCTGTTGACCCGACTCCATGGATAGCGCTCTTCTTTCCTCTTTTCTTCGGACTTATAGTAGGGGACCTGGGTTACGGGGTTGTGATATTTTCTATAGCTATCTTTTTAAAACATATTTTTTCAGAGAAACCATTCTTGCGGGATATGATGGAGGTGGCATGCATCAGCGGCTTAACTGCCGCAATCTTCGGGGTTATGTTTGGTGAGTTTTTTGGAAACCTTGGCGGAGAAATGGGATTGTTCATGGAGCCACTTTTTGACAGGGCTCATTCTCTTAAGGTTTTTTTGTCTTTAACCATAGGAATTGGTATTGGTCATGTTTTTCTTGGCCTTATTATAGCCGCTGTGAACTATCTGGGAAGAAAAAAGTTTGTAGAGGCTTTTGCAAAAGTGTCTATGGTGCTACTTCTCACTACAATTCTTCTTTTAATCGCCATAAAATTAGGTTACCTTCCTGATACAGCGGCCCCTGTCCTGATTACATGTTTTTTTATCTTACTTGTCCTGCTTACAATCCTAGAAGGTGTTTTGGGGGCAGTTGAATTCATAAAGGCTTTAAGCAACATCTTGAGTTACACCCGCATCATGGCAGTTGGTACTGCCTCGGTAGTGCTTGCCCATATCGCTAATAAGGCAGGCTCTATGTCGGACAACATTGCGGTGGGGATTACCATAACTGTTTTATTTCACTGCGTGAATATAGTGCTGAGTATCGTAACTCCTTCGGTACAATCGCTAAGGCTGCAATATGTGGAGTTCTTAAGTAAGTTCTACCAAGGAGGGGGGATAAGGTATGTACCATTTAAAAAAATTGGTTGACCTTGTTTGTAGAGAGTTAGATACTTATATAAGTATAATAAATTAAATACTTTTTTGGAGGTTATCATGGAAACTGCTCTAACAGCTTTAGCCGCAGCCCTTGCCATAGCAGTACCCGCTATAGCAACTGCCTGGGCACAGGGAAAGATTGGTTCTGCCGGGATGGGAACTCTGGCCGAAAAACCCGAACTTACAGGTGTGGTTATAATACTTGTTGCCATACCTGAGACCATGGTGCTTTTGGGTTTTGTCGTAGCCTACCTTATTATAGGTTAATAAGTGGGTAACAAGTCTAATAAACTTTGGACCTGCTCCAACAGAAATCAAGTTACCTAAGGAAGGCATGTATGGGAGAGAAAGAGCTGCTCAAGGCTCTCAGCGTTGAGGGAGTGAATGAGTGTAATAGGATTATAAATACAGCCATAGAACTCGGCAGTACTGAAATTACCCGCTTAAGAAGTGAAGCAGGGGCGGCCAGAGAGAAAGCCCTGGCTGAGGAGAGGTATAGGCTTAAGAAGGAAGCCGACAGAGAGGTAGCATCAGCCCTCAGCCGCTCCGGAGCCGAAATCACTAAAGCCAAAACAAAAATAATTGACAATATTTTTGAAGAATCACTTAAGCAAGTTGCAAAGCTGGATAAGAAGAAGTACTCCTCTTACCTTCAATTTTTATATGATGAACTCGCAATGAACTGGCCTTCCGAGGTAGAGGCCAGGGCTTATGTGAGCCCAAAAGATATCGCTCTTGTCAATCCGGGGGGCACGGCTCTAGAGCCGGATGATTCTGTGGAGCTTGGCGTAGTTTTTAAGTCGGTGGACGGAAGGTACTGCTTTAGCAGCACTGCTTCTTCCAGGCTGGATAAAGCAAAAGCTGAACTCATTACAAAGCTGACCAATATCCTTTTCAGGGAGGACGGGTAAATGGATCTAGGCTACCTAAATGCCAGGATACACGCATGGAAAGGGGGCCTCCTTACAGGGGAGATATATGACCGTCTCACGGACGCAGGCGATAGAGAAGGCCTCGATTCTAATCTCGACACTTATCTTGATTCTTATAAAGACTCACTCAGGGAAATGACTGCCGGTTACGGTCGCCTCATAGAGATAGCCGAGCCAAACATAAAAAAAACCGAAAACCTTATAAGTTATGTGATAAAGAAGAACTTTGATGAGCAGTTTGCTCTCTTATGGCAAGAATTACCTGACCAGGCAAAGCCGCTTTTAAAAGTGCTAATCTCCCCCTGGGAAGCGAGTGCATTAAAGACAATTATAAGGGGCATTGAAAAAAACGCCCCAAGAAGTGAATTGATAAATTCTCTGGGTCCTGCCGGAGAATTTAACAAAAGTGCTATAGAGGAGCTCTCCTTAGCTGCTAACATCCAAGAACTCCATGGTATCCTGGTGGCATGGGGAAGCCCCTACTCAGTGCCAATAGGCAGAGTCCTTAAAAGTTACCTTCAAAACAAACACCTTTATGATTTAGAGCTGGCAATCGACAAGTTTTCCCTTACTCATCACCTTAGCGCAATACCTGATAATTCTTTGAACTGTTCTATAGTAAGAAATGTTTTGAAGGATAGGGTAGACTCGGCCAATATCATGACTCTTTTTAAACTTACCGGTGAGTCCCTTGCAAAAGATTTGGCAAAAGAACTTTTTATAGAAAAGGGCAGAAGACTTTCAGCTGCAACATTCTTATCTCTACTGGGAATTAAGGATAGGGAAGAACTGGCAACAGCCCTGGCAGAAGCGGTAGGTGATAAAGACTGGCAAAAGGTTTTGTATTCCGCAAAGTTAACCGGCGCTCTTACTCTGGAGGAGGAGCTTGAGTTTATTACAGGGCGGCGTCTTGTAAGGGAAGGTATGAGAGAACCTCTTAGCATTGCTCCTGCTGCTGCGTATTTATATAGACTTAAACGGGAAGCAGTGAACCTTCGCCTTATACTAAGGTCTAAGGAGTTTGCCATACCTCGCCAAACCCTTTTTGATGACAAACTTATAATGGTTTATGATATGAAAACTGTAGGCATAGGCGCATAACATAAGACTTTGAAAGGTTTATTAATGTCAGAACTTTTAATAATAACAGAGCCGGGGAGGTCAAAGGGTTTTAAACTTGCAGGGTTTGATGCATTGGAGCTTGAAGAGGGGGATGACCCCTCAAAGTTTATAGATGAGCTGGAGGCCAAGAGGGAGAGCGGGGCTCAGAGTTACTCGCTGCTTTGCATTGACGCAGAAACCTTAGGCAGAGTTGACTCTATGGTAATAAAAAAAATAAAAAAAAAGGGACTTCCTATAATTATTCCCCTTGATATCCCAGAGGTCTGGCAGGGGGAAAAAGAAACAGAGTCGCCAATAGTGCGGATGCTGAGAAGGGCTATCGGCTATCAAATAAAAATTAAAAAATAATGGTCAAGAAATAAAAATTAAGAAACGAGTTTATGAAAAATATTACAAAAGAAAATAACATTTTAGAAGGAATGATTTACGCCATATCTGGTCCTACTGTTATAGCAAGCAAAATGGAGGGAGTGAGGATGAACTCAACCTGCATGGTTGGCGAAGATGGGCTTATGGCGGAGGTAATACTCATAGACGGCGAGTATGTCACCTTGCAGGTCTTTGAAGACACAACCGGGCTCTCGCTCGGCGAGAAGGTAGTGAGTAGTAACCGCGAGCTTATGGTAAGGCTCGGCCCGGGGCTTCTCTCAAACGTCTTTGACGGAATCCAAAGGCCGCTAGCGCAGATAAAAGAAGTAGAGGGAGATTTCATAGAAAAGGGTTCTTACATAGATGCCATTGACCTGAAAAAAAGTTGGGATTTTAAGGCAATAAAAAAGATTGGCGATACGGTCTCCCAGGGTGATGTTCTTGGCCTGATAGATGAGACCAGGGCTATAAGTCACAAGATAATGGTCCCACCCGGCAAGTCCGGTAAGATTAAGAAAATAAAAAGCGGCCAGTTAACGGGAGAGGACAATGTCTGCACTTTAGAAAGTGGTGAGGAGATAGGTCTCTATCAGGATTGGCCCGTTAGGAAAGGCAGGCCTTACGGCGGGAAACATCCCTCCGCCACGCCGTTTATTACCGGCCAAAGGGTTTTTGACACGGTTCTGCCAATAACAGAGGGTGGTGTGGCTGTGGTCCCGGGCGGTTTTGGAACGGGAAAGACCGTAATAGACCACACCATAGCAAAGTCTTCACTCTCTGATATAGTTATACTAATAGGCTGCGGAGAAAGAGGTAACGAGATGACCGAGGTGTTAACGGACTTCCCAAAGCTCACTGACCCTGTGAGTGGACTTCCGCTAAGCGACAGGACTGTGCTCATAGTGAACACCTCGAATATGCCTGTAGCTGCAAGAGAGGCCTCTATATTCACCGGCATAACTATTGCCGAATATTACAGGGACATGGGCTATAGCGTTGTTCTTCTGGCCGATTCCATATCAAGGTGGGCTGAGGCTCTAAGAGAGATATCCTCACGGCTCGAGGAGATTCCCGGAGAAGAAGGTTACCCACCCTACCTTTCCACAAGACTGGGGGAGTTCTATGAAAGGGCCGGCAAGGTAGTGTGCCACGGGGATGGCGATAGGAGTGGTTCGGTAACCGTAATAAGCTCGGTGTCTCCTCCCGGGGGAGATTTCTCAGAGCCTGTCACACAAACTTCACTTATGTTCTCCGGGGCGTTCTGGGCGCTAGATAAGGACCTTGCACATCGCCGACACTTTCCTGCGGTTAACTGGAACAAGAGTTTTACTCTCTACTATGATCAACTTAGGCAGTGGTACGAAGAGGAAGTTTCCGCGGAGATGGAGCCCCTAAGGCAGCGCTTGTTAACAGTGCTGGAAAAAGAGGCTGAGCTGACCGAGGTAGCCCAGGTCATAGGGCTTGAATCCTTGCAGGACTTAGACAGGCTCACACTTGAATTCTCTCTACTTGTAAGGGAGGGGTTCTTAAGGCAAAATGTTTTTGACCTTAACGATTCTTTTTCGACCTTTGAAAAACAGCTATGGATATTAAAGGTAATATTCGGTCTCTTTGACAGAGCCGGCGAAGCTCTCACAAGAGGAGTTTACTTGGAAAAGATACTTGATACGCCTATGAAAAAAGAAGTCCTTTTGCTTAGTCAGGTCCCCAAGAAAGGTTTTAAAGAAAAGGCAGAAACTTTCTTAAAAGATATGACCGGTATATTTAATTCAATGTAAGGTGTTACTTATGGAGCTTATAAAAAAACAATATTCAACAATAAAAAAAGTTGCCGGACCTCTTATTTTCGTTGAAGGGCTTGAGGGGTTAAGCTTTGAAGAGCTGTGCACAATCAAGCTCTCAGACGGCAGGACCAGACTAGGTCAGGTCTTAAAGCTCCATGGCGACAGTGCGGTGATACAAGTACTTGAAGGCACGACAGGAATAGACATCAAAAACTCAACTGTCACTCCCAGCGGTGAGGTGGCAAAGGTTGGTTTGTCTGAGGATGTACTTGGAAGGGTCTTTAGCGGAATGGGCAGCCCCATCGACGGGCTCTCCCCCATACTCCCGACAGTGAGGAAAAACATAAACGGAGCTCCTATTAATCCCGTTGCAAGAGAGAGGCCTTCTGAGTTTATTGAGACAGGCATATCGGCTATAGACGGTCTTAATACATTGGTGAGGGGGCAGAAACTTCCTGTTTTTTCAACTGCCGGCCTTCCTGCCAATAAACTTGTGATGCAGATAGTCAAAAACTCCCGCGTGCCAAATGATGAAGATTTCTTCGTAGTGCTGGGAGCAATGGGACTCACTTCAAGGGAAGCCTTTTATTTCACGGAGGAGCTTGAGGCAAGCGGCATGAAACACAGGACAGTTTCTTATATAAACCTCGCCTCCGACCCTGCCGTAGAAAGGCTTTTTACGCCGAGGATAGCTCTTACAACAGCCGAGTATCTGGCTTTTGAAAAAGGCTGCCATGTGCTTGTGCTTTTGACGGATATGACAGCCTACTGCGAAGCCCTAAGAGAGATTGCCGGCGCAAGGGAGGAGATTCCCGGAAGGCGCGGTTATCCGGGATATATGTACACCGACCTTGCAACCATCTATGAAAGGGCGGGGATTATCAAAGGCCGCCCCGGCTCAGTTACCATAGTTCCTGTTATTACTATGCCAGATGGTGATATTACCCATCCTATCCCCGATCTTACAGGCTACATAACAGAGGGTCAAATAGTCCTGGATAAGTCTATGCAGAGAAAACATTACTACCCTCCTATAAATGTTCTGCCTTCCCTCTCCAGGCTTATGAACCATGGCATAGGTAAGGATAAGACTACCGGTGACCACCGCGAGGTTTCTAACGACCTATACTCATCCTATGCAAAGGGTGTTGATGTAAGGCGCCTTGTAACCCTTGTGGGGGAGGAAGGACTGACAACGCTTGACAGGTCCTACCTTGAGTTTGCCCGGAGGTTTGAAGAAGAATTTATATCACAAGGCACGGGCAGGAGAACGATTAAAGAAACTCTGGGACTTGCAAAAGATATTTTAGCTCTGCTGCCAAAGTAGGAAGTAGCGAGGTTTACGTAAATGGAAACGGAACTAACAAGACAAAACCTTATAAACCAAAGTGAAAGACTTTCTTCGCTCGGCGGTGGGTTGGGGATTCTTAAATCAAGGCGGGAAGCTCTTACAAAAGAACTTTTTGAGATAGCCGAGGAGTGCCTTGCAAAAAGAAGTGAGCTGGCGGACCTTCTCTCTAGCAGTTATAGAAACCTTCAAGTTGCCAGGGGTCTTTCGGAACCATCTATTGAATCATTCATACTGTCATCGAAAAGAAAGGTAAACCTTACGGTCAAAAAAAAGAACCTCTGGGGTGTTCAGATTGCTGAGTTTGGTGAAATTAAGCTTACAAGGGGGCTTGATGCAAGGGAGATGTCCCCTCTGGGGGAGAGCGCTGCCATACTTGAGGTGGCGAAAGATTTCGAGAAGGTAGTGGACATGGTAGTAGAGATGGCTTCAAAGGAGGCGCGGCTGGAGCGGCTTGGGGAGATTATACGGCTTGACACAAAACGCATAAACGCCATTGAACAGATTATATTGCCTGATATTAGGGACAATATAAAAGTCATTAAAAGAACACTTGAAGAGGCTGAAAGAGAGGGCATATACAGGCTTAAAAGATATAAAGGAAGAAAAGCGAGTTTTTAGGAAACAAGAACACTAAAGCCCTGCAATACCGCCACAGAAAATAAAATTGAAATCCTTCAAAAAAAGCCCATGAGGCAAAACTTGACTTTGACTCTTATTATCAAGTATCATTAAAGTAGACATAAAGTGAAGCAACTTGAACCGTCGAAAGATAAAGTAATGCCACTTCCCCCCGGAAAACCTTCCATCAAATAGAAAGATTCTTTCGATGAACAACCTGACAAACCCTTAATACAGGCAATAATTGTATGGTAGGTGAAATCAAAAAAAAAGATTTGTCGATACTTATATCAGGCGAAGCAGGTCAGGGAATCCAGACAATAGGAAGTTTTCTGACAGCAGTGGCGCGCCGCGGCGGCTACCACGTTTTTTCCACCAACGAGTTCATGTCCCGCATACGAGGGGGGTGCAACTCCATGGAAGTTCGCATCTCATCCTCCCGGGTATCTGCCTTTGCCACCAGGGCGGACATCTTTATTCCCCTTTCTAGTAACGTCCTTAAAAGAATCACCGACAGAGTTTCCCCTGAGACGGTAATCCTCGGTGATGATAAAACGCTTGATGCCATCTCAATCTTTAAAGATTTTCCCGTAATAAATGTCCCCTTATCGAAAATAGCCAGAGAGATTAAAAACCCCCTTGTTTCCAATATAGTCGCAGGAGGGGTGGTTTTAGGTTTTATTGATATAGGTAGTGATGCCATTGAGGATTACCTAGGAAGTCGTTTCGCCAAAAAAGGCGACAAGGTGGTAGGGGATAATATAGAGGCGGCGCTTAGGGGTATTGAAATCGGCAGGGACCTTAAGTCATCAGGCAAGGTAACATTTAACATAAAAAAGTCTAAGGATCTTATAACAAAGGATGAAATAATATTAACGGGAGGAGAGGCTGTTGCACTTGGCGCAGCTGCAGGGGGATGTAACTTTATATCTGCCTATCCCATGTCCCCTTCCACAGCTGTGCTGACTTATTTGTCTCAATATGGAGAGGCACTGGGCATTATCTCGGACCAAGCAGAGGACGAAATAGCGGCAATCAACATGGCAATAGGGGCCTGGTACGCAGGGGGGAGAGCTCTTGTGTCAACTTCGGGGGGAGGTTTTGCCCTAATGGAAGAGGGGGTAAGCCTTGCCGCTGTAATGGAGATGCCCCTTGTAATCCACATTGCCCAGAGACCGGGTCCCGGCACCGGCCTTCCCACGAGGACAGAGCAGGGGGACCTGGAGCTTGCCCTTTATTCCGGCCACGGAGAGTTCCCCAGAATTATTTTTGCTCCCGGTTCCCTTGAAGAGTGTTTTTATCTTACCCAGAAATCATTTAACCTTGCAGCTAAATACCAGGTCCCTGTTTTTATACTTACCGACCAGTACCTCATGGATACTGATTACAACATCCCCTCCTTGGATTTAAAAAAACTCACAGTAGAAAAACATATTGTAAAAACCGATGCCGACTACAAGAGGTACTTGCTTGTAGAGAGCTGTTTTTCCCCAAGAGGTATTCCAAATTTTGGCAGAGCCGTAGTACCGGCCGACAGCCACGAACATGACGAGTGGGGGCACATCTCCGAGGATTTGGAATTTAGGGTTAAGATTGTTAATAAGAGGCTTAAAAAATTGACTGTTATAGAGGAGGATGTTGCCCAGCCCCATCTTACAGGGGCAAAGGACTACAGGTACCTTGTAATAGGGTGGGGGTCAACAAAAAATGCAGTGATAGAAGCAATTGAAGAGCTTGGAAGAGACGACTTATCCTTTCTTCATTTCAGCCAGGTTTATCCTCTCCACAGAGGCGTAGCCGATTATATCAAAGCGGCAGATATTTCTATAGTCATTGAAAACAATTCAACAGCTCAATTTGCTAAGCTCATAAAACTGAGTACGGGTCTTGAAATTGATAAAAAATTACTTAAGTATAACGGACTCGCTTTTTCCGTTGAGGAGATTAAAGAAGGTATAGATAAAATTATTAGGGAGTCAGAAATAGGAGGGTCTTATGGCTAAAACGCAAGTTACAGATTTTGATTTAAATGACATTGATATTGCCTGGTGTCCCGGGTGCGGAGATTTTGGAATATTGACCGTACTTAAAGCGTGTCTAAGTGAGCTTGCCCTGACCCCCGAGGAGACAGTTATAGTTTCGGGAATAGGCCAAGCTGGTAAGATTCCCCACTACATGAAGGCAAATTTCTTTAACGGCCTTCACGGCCGCGCCCTTCCTGCTGCTACTGCCATAAAGGTTTCAAACCCGGCTCTTACGGTAATCGCCGCAAGCGGAGACGGTGATATGTACGGCGAGGGGGGCAACCACTTCATCCATACGATTCGCAGAAACCCGGACATAACAAACCTTGTCCACAACAATATGGTTTACGGACTTACCAAGGGCCAAGCCTCCCCCACAAGCTCCCTTGGTTTTGAAACTCCAGTGCAGGTAGGAGGGGTAATACTGGAGCCTTTTAACCCCCTGACCGTGGCACTTTCTCTGGGAGCTACATTCATTGCAAGGGCAAACATAGGGGATGAGAAACAAACAGGTGAAATAATAAAAAAAGCAATACTACACAAGGGGTACTCTCTTGTTGATATCTTCCAGCCATGTCCTACATTCAATAAAGTTAACACCTATAAGTGGTTTAGGGAAAACTCCTACTACCTTAAAGATTGTTATGGTGATGATTATGATGAGACAAATAAAGTGGAGGTATTTAAAAGAGCCTCGGAGGTGGACAAGCTTCCGCTTGGTGTGTTTTATGTAAATAAAGACAAACCTACCTTTGAGGACAACCTGGGACTCAGCAGGGAAGGGAATTTGCCTCTTTATAGAAGGGAAGTTGATTTAAAAAAGCTCGCTGTACTTATTAATAAGACCGGTAGTTGACTTTAAAAGGAAGGACTGTAAAAAGGGAGGCCCTGTGAAATATGAAAGCATCAGACCTATTTATTAAAGCATTAGAGAACGAGGGAGTAGAGTATATCTTTGGTATACCCGGTGAAGAGAATCTTGATTTTTTGGATTCTTTGAAAGGTTCCGAAATTAAATTTATACTCACTCGTCACGAACAAGCAGCCGGATTTATGGCGGCAACCTACGGGCGGTTGACAGGCAGGCCCGGTGTTTGTTTGTCAACTCTTGGCCCCGGGGCAACCAACTTCACTACTCCTGCGGCATATGCCCAATTAGGGGCAATGCCCATGATAATGATTACAGGGCAAAAACCTATTAAAATATCTAAACAAGGTTTGTTTCAGATTGTGGATATTGTTGACTTGTTTCGCCCCTTAACCAAATATACACACACTATAGTTAATGGAGCTAACATCCCCGTGCTTGTTAGGGAGGCTTTTCGTCTGGCAATGGAAGAGAGGCCGGGGGCAGTGCATTTGGAATTGCCCGAAGATATTGCCACGGAAGATTGCGAAGAAAAAATTTTTGAAGTAGTGGCTTTTAGGAGGCCCGATGCCGATGAGCTGGCAATTCAAAAAGCGGCAAAAATGATAGAAGATGCCAAGAGGCCGCTCCTCTTAATTGGAGCAGGTGCCAACCGAAAAAGAACAAGCATGGAACTAACCAATTTTGTCGAACAAACGGGCATACCGTTTTTTAATACACAAATGGGAAAAGGTGTCGTAGATGAGCGCGACGGTCAATATTTAGGAACAGCAGCATTATCCAAGGATGATTTTCTGCATTGCGCAATAAACAGGGCAGACTTAATTGTAAATGTGGGTCATGATGTCATTGAAAAACCGCCTTTCTTTATGGAACAAGGAGGCACGAAAGTAATACATATAAATTTTTTTCAATCTCAGGTGGACGAAGTTTATTTCCCTCAGCTAAATGTAATCGGAGACATTGCTACTTCCGTTAAACACCTTGCTTCCCACATGAAAGATACAAGTAACTGGGATTTATCCTATTATCGAACAATAAAAGCAGAAGTTGAAAGTCATTTATACAAATATGCAGAAGATAAGAGGTTTCCGATTCTGCCGCAACGATTGGTGCATACTATCAGGGAAGAACTAACTGCTGATAGCATTGTAACCCTAGATAATGGAATTTATAAAATTTGGTTTGCCCGGAATTATAAATGTTACCAGCCCAATACATTGCTGTTAGATAACGCCCTTGCAACTATGGGGGCGGGGCTGGCATCCGCTATATGTGCCAAGCTGATTTATCCCGATAAAAAAGTTATATCTGTATGCGGTGACGGGGGGTTTATGATGAACTCGCAGGAACTGGAAACAGCAGTCCGTTTGGGCTTAAATTTGGTAGTGATTGTTTTAAACGACGGTGGTTACGGAATGATAAAATGGAAACAGGAGGGTATGGGGTTCGATAGCTTTGCTTTGGATTATAACAACCCCGATTTTGTCAAATACGCAGAAAGTTTTGGAGCTACTGGCCATAAGCCGACAAACGATGAAGACTTTAGAAAGACACTAACGAAGTGTTTAGAAACTGACGGGGTTCACCTTATTGATTTAGCCGTAGATTATTCTTTAAATCACAAAATTTTAAATGTATTATTAAAAGAAAAGACCTGTCTCCTTTAAATTAATACAAACCTATAATCTTAAAAGGAAAAAAATTATGTTAAAAATCTTATCTCCATATGATTTAAGTCTTATTAAAGAAATTCCCCTGGATGGTGAAGCAGAAGCTGAAATTGCACTGAGGAGGGCTTATGATTTATTTCTTGACCAATCAAAATGGATACCACCTCACGAGAGGATTGCTATTTTAGAGAGAACAGCAGAAATAATGAAAGATAGAGCTCAGGACCTAACCAAAACCGCTGCCCATGAAGGTGGAAAACCTTTAATGGATTCCAAAGTTGAAGTCCTGCGTGCAATCAACGGAGTAAAAATAGCCGCAGAGCATATAGGTCAGTTAAAAGGGGAGCAGGTTCCTATGGGTTTAACAAAAGCATCTGAAAACAGGTTGGCTTTTACAACCAGGGAGCCAATTGGCGTAGTTGCTTCGGTAAGTGCATTTAATCATCCCCTGAATTTAATCGTACACCAGGTTATTACCGCTATTGCAGCTGGTTGTCCTGTAATCATAAAACCGGCGCGAGCTACGCCGCTGTCTTGCCTTGCATTGGTTGAGATTTTAGAGGAAGCAGGTTTGCCAGAGGGGTGGTGCCAGCCGATAGTTTGCGAAAATAAAATAACCGAATACATAGTCACTGATAAAAGAGTTAATTATCTCTCTTTCATAGGTTCGGCAACTGTGGGGTGGAATTTAAAATCCAAGCTGGCTCCGGGAACCCGATGCGCCTTAGAACATGGCGGAGCCGCCCCTGTGATAGTAGAAAAAGATGCAGATTTAAGCGATATGTTACCGGCTCTTTTAAAAGGAGGTTTTTATCATGCGGGGCAAGTGTGTGTTTCAGTCCAGAGGATTTTTGTACATGAAGTTATTTCTGGTGAAGTTGCCAACCGTTTGGCAGAGATGGCAAATAACTTAATAGTCGGAGACCAGATGAATGAAAAAACTGAAGTGGGCCCTCTTATCTCACCGAGGGAGGTGGACAGGGTAGAGGAGTGGGTGAACGAGGCAATTGACGGCGGGGCAAAACTGCTCTGCGGGGGAGAGCGCATCTCTGACACCTGTTATGAACCAACAGTTCTCTTAGACCCTCCGCTGAATGTTCGCGTATCAACAGAGGAAATTTTTGGCCCCGTAGTTTGTATTTATTCTTATTCGAATCGTGATAAGGCCATTGAAATTGCCAACAGTTTGGATGTTCATTTTCAGGCATCTGTTTTTACAAAAGATATAGATGTAGCTTTAGACTGCGTAAAAAAACTCAATGCAACAGCGGTTATGGTAAACGACCATACGGCTTTTCGGGTGGACTGGATGCCCTTTGGAGGCAGGGACTCATCAGGCATAGGTATGGGAGGGATTGGGTACTCTATGTTTGAAATGACGAGAGAAAAATTAATGGTGATTAAAAGTGATAAACTGTAGTTTTTTAGGGTAAGCTTCTAAAAAAAGTCAGATATGTTGTAGTACTTAGAAATCATGTAACTTATAAATTTATAGAAAACTTGTTAAGTTTTTGCCGATACCCAACCTTTATTGCTACCCACCGGGCAGCATCTCGCCGATTTTCTTGGTTTTAAGCAGCTCCCGTGCTTTTTCATATGTTTTGTCATGCCAGAAAACCATACAACCGTTACAGCCTCTGCCGCAGCATCCCTCAATTCCAAACCTTGGAGAGGCGGCGGAACGCTCTCTTGAGGAGTTTTTCAGGGCTTCTTTTAGCTGGGATAATTTGTTTCTGTATCTTTCCTCTATTGCACTTTCTTTTGGAGTAGGGGGAGCTGCGTTTAAGTCCACAGTAAGCTCGGCCTCTGAGGCAATTATGTCTAGCTCGAGACGCTTAACTTCTTCGTCTGTTAAGGTCCTCTCTTTCCGTATAATCGTATAAGGTGGGAAGTTTTTCCTCAAGTCGTCAACAGTTTCGTTGTTAAAAAGGTTGAATGGAATTCTTACCAGAGGCTTCATGCCTCCGTGGACGACTTTTTTTATTTCGTTTTCGTTATAGCCTCCACCGCTTAGGTTTGTTACTTCGAATTCATAAACCCTAAGCAACATGTTCTGACCTGTTACGGGACTCATAAATTCCAGTACATCGCCTTCTTCAATTTTGTTTTTTACTTCTACATAAAAAGCGTCATCATCTTCATAGCCAACAGGTGTTTCTCCCAAGACTCCTGTTGGAGTCTCTCTAATGATACCTGCAAAATCCCAGTTAGATAAAACAGCTACATCTTCATAATTGTGTCCAAAGTTTTTAAGCCGCCCGTCATGGAAGGCCAATGTAAAACCGTGGTTGCCTACTGACCTGAGACCTACCATGTATTTTTCATAGTCCCAATTCTCAGGGTCTTTGTAGTAATCATCAATGGCGCGACGATACTCCCTGGCAGTTGTTGCCACATAATAAGGGCTTTTGCCCCTGCCTTCAATTTTTAAAACATCTATTCCAATATCCAAGTACTCGTTTAATTTAGGCATGAGGCATAAGTCTTTGGAGTTCATTATGTAAGAGCCTTTTTCGTCTTCCGTAATTTCCATAAGCTCTCCCGGGCGGAATTCTTCTTCCAGGTAGAATTCAAAAAGCTCTCTGTTGTCCTCATTTATTTCTAACTCTTTAACAGTGCCGTCTTTCATTTTTACATGGACTTTATAATTCCACCTACAGGAGTTTGCGCAGCTGCCTTGGTTAGCCCCTCTCTCTATCAGGAAATTTGACAGCAAACACCTGCCTGAATATGTCATGCACATTGTTCCGTGGACAAAGGCTTCTAACTTTATGTCGGGGCATTTTTCTCTAATCTCTTTTAATTCATCAAAGGTGACTTCTCTTGCCAGTACGCAGAGTTTTGCCCCCTGAGACTGCCAAAACTTAACGGTTTCATAACTACAGACATTTGCCTGTGTGGAAATGTGGAGTGGGATTTCAGGGGCGCGGTCTTTAACCATCTGAAACACTCCCGGGTCGGCGATTAGTACGCCATCAGGTGAAATTTCTTTTATGGTGTCAATATACTCGGGGAGCCTTTTAATGTCTTTATTGTGGGAATACATGTTAAGGGTCAGGTAAACTTTTTTACCTATTGAATGGGCGTAGCGAACCCCATCTACAACATCATCGAGGGTAAGTTCGCTTTTTGACCTTAGTGATAAATCCGGCGTACCCATATATACTGCATCGGCGCCGTAATTAAAGGCAATCTTAAGTTTGTCAAGGCTGCCGGCCGGCAACAGGAGGTCAGTCCTGCGGAGGTCAGTCCTGGGTCGTTCAGTCCTATGGAGTTCGGTCTTATTATCTTGTTGTATATTCTTCGTCATAGCATTAGCCTAGCCAAACATTATAACATATTTGCCAATCTCATGACAAACTAAGAAAAAGCAATCTGGGGGGAGAGAAGAAAGTGTCTGTTGTAATAGGTCAATAATTCGGTCAAACACAGAGTGTTATGCGTCACGGGCTTAGTGGAAAAATAATAACAAAAGTTAGATTAAGTGGTATTACGGTAAGGTGTTCCTGAAATTGCCTCCACTGCAAGTGGTGGTGGCCAGAGAGGGAGCTTTCTCACTTTACACGAGGATTTTCAGTTTTAATAATACAAAAACACTAACCGACTGGTTTTGCACTGGTTTACCCTTTTCTTTAATAAAATTGAGTAGTTAGAGCTTTATATTAATTACATTGAGTGCTGTATTTTCTATTGATTATGTTATTTTTTAGCACAAAAATAGCACAATTTTAGCACAGTGGTGATTGTATCATCATATGGTATGCATTCGTTTACTGATTTTTTCACTTAGAATTACTTAAGTGGCTGTAATGTCAAGGTATCTTCATTGTTTATTTTCTCATTGCTATTTACTTCCAGATTTCATAAAAAACTACCATTATGGCTGAAATCTTTCATGAAAAGGCTTGACAGGGGTAGTAGTAAAAGTTACATTTAGCCATTCACATCACATCGACGATAAAGCTTTTTTTATATAAATATTAGAAATAGCATCTGGAAATTTACCGATAAGGGCAAACCTCATGAGAGTGAGGGACACAAAGTCACCTAGCCGCAAGATCAATTACTATACATGGTAATCGATTGTACAGGTAAGAGGGACTGTCGAAGTGATGGAACATATGACACGCGTATTATACAAAAGCCTACTGGTAATTCAGTAGGCTTTTTTTGTTTAATACAATAGTAAAAGTTATACAATAGACCTACTTAAATTATAAAAGGAGGTTTTGTTATGAGAGAGATTAAGAAGGAAATTATGAGGGACAAAATGAAAATCAAAAGTAAATTTTATTTATCGGCAATTATTTTAATGCTGTCAGTGGGATTTGTACTTGTTAAAAGTGCTGATATTGTTGCAATGGCAGGCACATCGGATGATAAGGGTGGGGGAGTAAGCGCACAGGCTACTGCAGGTGATGTATCACCGATTCAGATGATGCCGCATAAAAACAAAGATGAACTTAAAAAGAAACTCGAGAAACAATTTAAAATAGATGGTCCGTTTGGTATTGCTTTGCACTCAGATAACACTTTAAAGCAAGTAGGTATAACAGTCAAAAATCGTAGTGATGCTAGTAAGGTGATAAAAAGGAGAGCATTGAAGGATTATCGTAGCGATGATTTTTATATTCAGGAGTCTCTGAAGTTTTTGAGAAAATATAGCAAGGTTATAGGGGTTAGTAATTTAGATAAATCATTAAAGAAATCACTGTATAAGGGTGTAAATAAAAGGAGAGGTGCAGGCGGTACTGGTGTGTCATTTAATATATATATATCTAGATATTTGCTTGAAACTTCTCACGTCAGTGTGAGTTTTGGCTCAGATGATACAATTATAGGAGCTAGGTTCGACATCCCACAAATAACCCCTCAATTAATTGCTGCTGTAAAAAATGCAAAGACAAAGGCATTGTCTTTGGAAGAGATAAAAAAGGTGGCGGGAAAGAAGTTTGTAGAGATGGCACTTAAAGAAGGTTGGACTACAAATGCTAGTGCTAAAGTGTCTCATGTTGCGACTAGGTATTACACACCCAAATTAGTTGTTTTAGATAAGGCTCCTTATCTTGTTTGGAAATTATACTGGTATGGACCAATGCCAAGAAGTAATAGCAGTTCTAGTTTTACTACTATGGTAAATGTAGATACTGTGACTGGTGAAATAGCAAGTTATCGTTTCATAGAAACAGGTGGGATTGAAGATTAGAAAATCTATTAAAATGTTAAATCAACTAATTGTCATATTACCAACAAGGTTTAAGTCTGTTCTTTTTACAGTGCTTTTGCTGTGCTTTTTTATTGGACCAGGTTCTGCAAATGCGACAATTACGCTTACAAGCCCTACGGATAAATTAAAGGGGTCAGACCCCTTTAATTAAAAGCCACCTACCCCGCAAGGTTGTTTGTTGTGTAAATACAATACATAACTCCACAGGGAAGAGGGGCTGTCGAAGTGTAGATAAATACGACAAAGCGTAATTTATAGAGCCTATTATTAAATCAGTGATGATTTTAAATGACAGGCTTTTTTTGTTTTTTGCACTATAGAAAAGTACTACAATAGACCTACTTAACTTAAAGGAGGTTTTTAATATGAAAAGTCTTATGGAGGGCAAAATGGAGAAAAAATTTAAAAATTTATTTTTTGGAATGGTCGCATTGGTCGTTGTGGTTGCCTATTTAATGGTTAGTGGTGGCGCTGCAGATGCCATGGCGGCAGGACCTGCTGACAAAGGTGCAGGTAAGGGAGGCGGAGTAAGCGACCAAGCTACTGCCGGCGATGTCCCGCCTATTGTGATGACACCGCATGGAAGCGTGGAAGAGCTTAAGCCAAAGTTATCAAAAGAGTTTGAACTTTACCTTCCGGAGGGGGTGTCATTGCATGGAGATAATACACTTAAAGAGGTTGGGCTTACTCTAAGGAGTCGTACTGAAGCTAGTAAGATTATAAAAAGAAGAAAGTTATCTGATTTTAAAAGTGGTGATTTTTATGTGTTAGAAGCTATGAGTTTCTTGAGAAAGTACAGTGGTATGCTTGGTCTTCAGAATTTAGAGAATTCAATAAAGTTTAGTGTCAGAAAGAAAAAACGTACAGGTGGAACTGAACTGAAATCGAATATATATATATATGGTTACTTATTGGAAAACTCTCTGGTTAGGGTAGCTATTGGGCCAGATGATACATTTATTGGAGCAAGGTTTAAACTTCCCCACATTACCCCAGAGATGTACCGCGCAGTAAAGGCGGCGAAGGATAATGTTAAGACCCTTGAAGAGATAAAGGTGTTGGCAGGGAAGAAGTTTATAGAAAAGGCACTTGCAGAAGGACTTATAACCGGAGGCAGTTCTGAAGAGGCTGAGAAGATGATTACATGGACAGAAGGTCCTGGTATGAGAAATCCTAAAGTGCCTAGGGTAGTTGATTTTGAACCATATATTGTGTGGAGCTTAGAACTGTATACTGACAAGGACTCTCCTTTGTACAATGGCGTCTGGGTTCTTGATGTAGATGCCGTTACAGGCGATATTGTTAAAACAAGAAATATTAATTATGGTGAGAAAGAAACTAGTGAAGATTAAATTAAAGGAATTAGATTGGATAGTTTAAATAGTTAAATTATTTCAACATGGAAAAGTTATGCATTATGAACAGTAAATATATAAGATTTTTAAAGCTTAAAATAGTGGAAAGAATAACTCTGTTCTTTTTTGTTCTGTTATTTTTTCTAGTATTTAACACGACTTCTGCACGAGCCGCAATTACGCTTACAGCTCCTACTGATGGTATAGTAGTTCCGGACCCAACACCACCCAATGTTACGACTATAACTTTTACTTGGGACAGTGCGGATATTCCTAAAATTAAAGGGGTCAGACCCCTTTAATAAGCCTATAATTAGACATAATTATAGGCTTATTAGTGATAGTAACGAAGTTTCAATGCCCACCGATTGAAGAGTTTATTTGTTTTTTGAATGATAAAAGGACTACATATAGACCTACTTAAATTAAGGAGGGAGGTTTTGTTATGAGAGAGATTATGAATGAAATTGTGAGGGACAAGATGAAAGTCAAAACAAAATTTTATTTATCTACAATTATACTAATCCTGTTAGTAGCATTCGTACTTGTTCAAAGTGCTGATACTGTTGCTATGGCAGGCACGCCGGATAATAAAGGCGGCGAAGTAAGTTCGCAGGCAACTGCCGGTGATGTACCGCCGATTGAGATGATGCCACACAAAAGTAAAGAAGAACTTAAAAAGAAATTAGAGAAAGATTTTAAAATTGACGGTTCGCGTCCGGTGACTCTACATCCCAATAAAACTTTTAATAGTGTAAGTATAGCTGTTAAGAATAGAAGTAAGGGTAGCGGTGTATTTAAAAGAAGAGAACTTAAGGATTTTCGTGAAGATGAGTATTATGTGTCAAAAGCAAAGAAGTTTTTATCAAAACATAGCGGTATCTTGGGAATTAAAAATCTTGAAAAAAATATAGTAGTAAATAGATTAGATAAAAGAAAGAGACTTGGTAATTCCTCTCT
>CBDUXU010000014.1:0-24912 GCA_965371285.1 uncultured bacterium
GTTTAAATTATATCTTTCTTGTAATACACTCATTAATTCTTTTTCTCCATTCGTTTACTCATTCCTGCCTGCGACCTGTCTGGTCTCATAAGAGCTCCAGGGTTTAAAACAACTTTCCACAGACCATCTATACGTTGAACCATTGCTGCCTCTTTCGGTCTATTGTTACGCGTGACTGAAAGCCTGGCCCTGTCTTCTCTTATTACTACATCTATAACTTCATAACTACCGCTACTATTTTTAAAATAATCGTTAACTTTCACCAGCTCCCTGGAAGCTATAATGAAAAACTCTTTGCCCGTTAAATTCATCATGGACTTCATGGTTTTAATGTCACCTTCATTCAAAATCACAGGCATGGCTCTTCTCCGACTGTCTGGAACTGACTCAGTGGATCTACTCATAGCTTCGGACCTAGATGCAAGAGATTTTAACATCTTCTCCAAACCACTAGTTGAAGCTTTGGTGAGGCTCTCATATAGAGCTTCACAGTCGCCAGCTGCGGCTGCTTTATTATATTTTTTATAAGCCCCCTCAGGAGTATTTGAAGTTCCGCAGCCAATAATAAACAAAGATACAAATATAAGTAGTGTCTTTGATCCAAAATTTGATTTTCCCATAACACAAACCTCCTGAGATAGAGTAATAACCATCTCGTTTTTTGAACGCCTATTTTACCACACCTGCAAGTCACAGGGGACAATTAAAACTACCTATCCTCTTTTTTATCTACTCTTCTCCACCCCCACCCTTTCGCAGTAATCATATATCTTGCACTCACTGCAGAAGGGAGAGACGGGCTTACAGACATTCTGCCCGTAAGTCACCAGTATGTCGTTTATTGGTATCCAGTGCTTTTTGGGCAGAATCTCTCTTAAGACCATTTCAGTGTCATCGGGCTTTTTAGTCTCTATATAACCAATACGGTTTAATATGCGATGTACATGGATGTCAACGCATATGCCCGGTTTGCCGTAGCCCAAAGTCACTGTCAGGTTGGCTGTCTTTCTCCCCACTCCCTTAAACTTAAGAAGCTCGTCTATGGTGTCAGGGGTCACGTCACCAAAATCTTTGTGAATTGTCTTAGATATTTTTTTTATCTGAGCAGCTTTATTCTTATAAAAACCTGCCGGATAGATTAGTTTTTCGATTGTTTTTGCATTTAACTTTGAAAGGGCCTCGGGACTAGATGCGCGAGTGAACAGCCTCTGGCTGGCGCCCATTGTTACATCGTCTTTTGTTCTGAGGCTAATGATGCATGATATAAGCACATGGAAGGCATCATTGTAAGTGTCGCCAATAACAGTAACACTTGGCGTTTGATACTGCTTAACTTCTTTTTTTAAGATACTAACTACTTTATTTATATCCAAACTGCTATTCACCTAAATCTTATGACTTTTCCATGGGTGTTTTATTATCTTGTTCATATATACCTTCATCAGCTGTGCCGCCGAAAAACTTATCCTGCAGGGGATACCAAAAAAGGAGTATCATAGCTACTATTAGCACTATGCTCTCAAAGACATGGACCATGAGTTTTTCTTCGCCTCTTTCTCCCTCAGGGCGAGTCATAAAGTAAATTGCCGCCCCAAGCCAGGCAAACCCTATAAAGATTGGGAATGTATAAGACACTCTGGTTATGGCATCGGCGAGACTGTCGCCGGTTATCATACAGGAAACTCCCAAAAAAGCCGTAAGTACCGGCCCTCCCATGAGGCCGTACCTGATTGGGTTTTTCGGTGCTATAAATTTATACCCCACTGCTATGGGAGCTAGGAATATTATAAGTGTAAGTATTAAATCTTTCATATTATATTTTTCTTCCTTTTTAGTTAGGTTTTTACAGTTAATAAATCAGAGCTAAATATACCATAAACCACATATATTTAGCCACGCATAAAAAGTCACTGTAGCCCTCTCTAATTTAAGACAAAAAGCTAAGTAGCACATAAAAAAGGCGATACCTACTCTAATACTACAAATAGATACCGCCTTTTTGGAATTTTACAGAAACCCATAGAGCCTCTGCAGAAAAAGCACTATGTGCCTACATCATGCCAGGCATACCGCCCATGCCGCCCATTCCCGGAGGCATACCGCCCATGCCGCCGCCGCCCTCTTCGGCAGGTTTCTCGGCAATCATGCACTCTGTTGTTAGAAGGAGGCCTGAGATAGAAGCAGCATTCTGCAAAGCTATTCTTGCCACCTTGGTAGGGTCAATAACGCCTGCTTTTACCAAATCTTCATAAGTCTCAGTTGCTGCATTAAGACCAACTGCGCCTTTTTCGCCCTTTACCTTCTCTACAACCACTGAACCTTCGAGGCCTGCGTTGTGTGCAATCTGGCGAAGAGGCTCTTCTAAGGACCTTCTAACCAGGTTTACACCGAACTGCTGGTCGCCAGGGAGTTTCATATCCTTAATAGAGTCAAGAACTCTCATGTAAGTAACACCGCCGCCGGGGACAACTCCCTCGGCAACTGCTGCTCTTGTAGCATGAAGAGCATCTTCAACTCTGGCTTTTTTCTCTTTCATTTCTGTCTCTGTTGCTGCGCCAACATTAATAACTGCAACGCCGCCTACAAGTTTGGCAAGTCTTTCCTGTAGTTTCTCTTTATCATACTCAGATGTAGCATCTTCGATTTGTTTTCTGATAAGTGAAACACGACCTTCGATATCTTCCTTTTTGCCTGCACCGTCAATAATGGTTGTGTTCTCTTTATCAACAGTTATTTTCTTTGCGCTGCCCAGGTCGTCTAGCTCCATTGTATCTAGTTTTACACCTAGTTCTTCGGCTATCATCTTTCCGCCTGTAAGAATAGCGATGTCCTCGAGCATTGACTTTCTTCTGTCGCCAAAACCCGGGGCTTTGACTGCGCATACATGAAGAGTGCCGCGAAGTTTGTTTACAACTAAAGTTGCAAGAGCTTCTCCGTCAATGTCTTCTGCTATGATTACAAATGGTTTACCTGTTTTTGCGATTTGCTCCAGGATTGGAAGAAGATCTCTCATATTAGAAATCTTTTTCTCGTGGATAAGAATAAAGGCGTCTTCTAAGTCGCAGACCATTTTCTCAGGGTCTGTAACGAAGTAAGGAGAGAGGTAACCTCTGTCAAACTGCATACCTTCAACAACATCCAGCTCCGTGTCCATGCCCTTTGCTTCTTCAACGGTAATAACACCTTCTTTACCAACCTTCTCCATTGCTTCTGCTATTATCTCGCCTATTGTGATGTCGCCGTTTGCGGAGATTGTACCAACTTTGGCAATATCTTCTTTGCCGTTTACCGGCTTGGAAAACTTCTCCAACTCTGTGATGCAGGTACTAACTGCTGCGTCAATACCTCTTTTAAGTTCCATTGGGTTGTGTCCTGCTGCTACCAGCTTAGAGCCTTCTCTGTATATTGCCTGAGCTAAAACTGTTGCAGTGGTTGTTCCGTCTCCGGCAATATCACTTGTTTTGCTGGCAACTTCTTTTACCATCTGCGCACCCATATTTTCGAACTTATCTTCTAATTCAACTTCTTTTGCAACTGTAACACCGTCTTTGGTGATTATTGGCGAGCCGAAACTTCTCTCAATAACTACATTTCTGCCCTTGGGACCAAGTGTTACCTTAACTGCGTCTGCCAGTGTGTTAACACCTTTTAGTATTGACGCGCGGCCTTCCTGACCAAACAAAATATCTTTTGCCATTTTCTGTGTTTCCTCCTAATTAATGTGTTTGTTTAAAATCTATTACTAATCATTGCAGTACGAATTATCCCGTAAGGCTTAACCGTGGGGTCACTAACCCTCGATTATAACGAAGCTTCTTTACTAAGCTTCGATAATACCTAAAAGGTCTTCTTCTCTCATTATAAGGTGCTCAACTCCGTCCAGCTTTACATCTGTTCCGCCGTACTTGGAGAATATTACCTTGTCTCCGGTTTTTACAGCTAATGGATGTACCTTACCATCGTCATCAACTCTGCCTGTACCTACTGCTATTACCATACCTTCGATTGGCGCTTCTTTTGCTGAGTCAGGAATAATAATACCTCCTGCTGACTTTTCCTCACCTTCAAGCCTTTTGATTAAGACTCTGTCATGAAGTGGTTTTACCTTCATAATTTGTACTCCTCCTGTTTAGTTTCTATTCTTCTTATTTATTTTTTGGCACTATATCAGTACCTTTAAATACGACATAGGGTTAAAGAGTTAATATAGGGTTGGGGGGTCAGATTGTCAAGGGGATTTTTAGCAGTTAATTGCCCCGAGTGCCAACAGGGTGCTAAACTATTAGGTAAACACATGATTTTAAAAGGTTTTTTATTAAGAAGAGAATATAACTTCCAGCTCAGGAGGCAGAAACGGCCTGCCTTCCTCATTAATGGCAGTGCCTATGATTTTACCATTTAAAGACAAAACTTCGCCTGACATTTTATCCGGCTCTTCAGCGGAGGCTTCAATCTTATAAATATCCTGATAAAAGGCAAACCTGATGCGGCTTTCCCTCTGGGCCCTTAGGGTCACCTTAAAGCAGTCTCCGCTTTTTAGAGGCAGTTTATAATCCAGTTCAGCCCTTACCACCACCAGATGAATGCCCTTCTCCGTGAATTCGGCAAAATCCAAACCCAGGCTCTTCAGGTATTCGTGGCGGGTATGTTCAAGATAGTTCTGATAAACAGAATTGTTTACAATCCCTTGCAAGTCGCATTCATAGTCGCGGACTTTTAAGGTAAGTTCAAAATGATGTTTATTCTCATTATCATTATTGTTTTTGGGCATATATAATATATACCAGTTTTAACAGAAATAAAAAAGGGGTATCAACATCTATATTTAATATAGTGAAGATACCCCTTGAACCTGAATAAATTAAAACCTACTTCTTAAGGACTTTAAGCTCTTTTTTAATTCTCATCATCTCGCCCTTTAGCTGAAGTTCTTTAATCTTATCTTTCTTCTTTGCACTATAGCGAACGATTACGCCGTCGTCAGTGTTTTCTACCGTTACAGTAACACCCTCGCCGCCAAGAAACCCGCCGCCGCCATGACGATATTTCTTCTCACAACCTTTTTTGTCTTTGTCAGCAAAACTCGGACTAGCTGTAAAAACAGCCGCTGCCATTGCTATCATAAATACTGCTAAAAATTTCTTCATAATTTCCTCCTGAAATCTGATTATTTACGACCCCCATTATACCCTATTTTCTGTTTCTATCAAATTAATCTTTTTTAACCACCTGCGGTGGGGCAATTTCGGATAGCATCACATTACAAACAACAACCAATCAAATTACTTTCATCAAATACCCCTAGAAAAGTGTCGCAGACACCAGGGGTGGCCACATAAGACTCACTGCTGGACTCTACTTGTTTTGCCCACAGATACTGCGTCCTTAACTAACTCACCAACCCATTTAGAGAGATTTTCAAGCTCCTCTGGGTGGTTTTCTATAAAGGGCTTTCTTTTCATATCAATAGTCTCTAAATGAGCTTCCATGTTTTCTTCGCTAAGTAAAATACCAAAACCGTCCTTTAAATCACTGTTTTCAAAATTGAAAATTCTAGCCAAAATAAGTTCGCCGGCATCTTTAGTAAAATGCACAGCGTCGCCAAAGTATTTAAGTTCAGTCGAACTGTCTCCTGCAGGGGGGAACTCCTCCTCCGTTACAAAGTTATAACCGGAGAAATCCCAAAGCCTGAACATATCCCCATCGCCTGCTCTCTTATTGGAGCTGAAGATAATACTAGCAAGTAGTCTCTTCCACTCCCTATTTAAATCATAAAGCCCCACACTATCCCTGGCTTCTTCAAAATATGAATGAACGGGAGTGATAAAAAAATGCACTTTAATATTATTCTTAATGGCAAAACCTACAATCTTTTCTATCTCTAGAGCGGCACTTCTACCAGAGTCATTTGTTAGTACAAAGGGCTTACCGCTGCCAGACCAAACCTTTTTGTAGTATCTGCCAACTAACTCTTTCAGCAAACCGTTAGCCCCGCCATTTTCAACAAATTCCTTTTTATAGATAACACTATCCATAGCACCATTTTTTTTAAAAAACTGAGTCTCTCTTTTTTGTTTTTTAATCGTTAAAAAAGACTTTTCCACAGCACCTGCAGAACAGAGAAAAACAAACTGTGTTTTTAAATTATAAAAAATGTTTTTACTTCCATCATTTTTAGTAGAGAGAAGTCCCTTATTAAAAATATCTTTCCCATAAGGGTCTGTATTTGCATTAAACATTTCAAAATCTAATCCTATAACAGCTTCTTTAATCTTATGAACATTATAAGCATGTTCAAAATATCTACGCATCTCCCGTGGGTTAGTGCCTAGAATGGATAAGTTGTAATACCTAAGAGGATAGTTGTTTTTTTCTAAATAGTCAGGATGCAGGCTTCTGTCAGTCCGTGAAGAACCAATTATAACTGCCTCCGGTTTGTACTTGTCCATAGACAAGACTTTAAACTGCCTTACGGAATCCACCACTTCTGTTTTCTTTTTATTAAAACCATCCACCCTCATATCATGAAAAACACCAAGAGCGTCGACCGTAAAGTTAAAGGTGACAACCATACCAATAAATATTAAAAAAAATATTATCAGGTAAGAGGAATATTTTTTATAACTTCCCGTCATTTATATATACTATAAAAACCGCCTTTCTTAGAATTGGAAATATAAAAACTCCTGAACACGCGTTAAATATAGAATGGAAATCACAAAACAAAGTGCCGTAATGAGTGCCCACTTTGCCGTTGGCGCCCAGAGGAAAAATTTATTTTTAGGCTCTTCAATCTCCCTGCCATAGGTGTTTAAATAAGGCTCTTCGCCTCTCATCATCTCACCGACATTTGGCGCAAACCATAGAACCAGCAGCACTAAAAGCAAAACTCCAAACTCAGTAGTGCCTCCAACAAGTGTGGAGTCAAAGGTAACCCCTAGGTTTGTTAATACCTCAGAAAAACCTTCGCCAAATTTTCTCTCAAACTTCTCCGGCAAACTGGCTCCCTGCATACCGAGCATTCCCTTTGCTATGTTGTTAGCCGAGGCAAAGGTCTCTGCGCGAAAATATACCCACGATAAAGTAACCGCTCCTAAAGTTAAAACCCTGCCGCACCAAGTGCCAAAGACAGTGCTGGCCTTAATGTCGTGACCAAGAACAGACCTCCTAAACCCGTGGAATGCATGATTGATACAAAGATAAGCCCCGTGAAGCCCTCCCCAGAAAACAAATGTCCACCCGGCTCCGTGCCACAAACCGCCAATGAGCATGGTAATCATTATATTTACGAACCTCCTGACACTGCCCAGCCTATTGCCGCCAAGAGGGATATAAATATAATCCTTCAAAAAACGGGACAAGGTTATGTGCCACCTTCTCCAAAAGTCGATTATATTTACCGCCTTATAGGGAGAATGAAAGTTCAAGGGAAGCCTTACGCCAAACATCATAGCCAAACCAATAGCCATGTCCGAATAACCGGAGAAATCAAAATAAAGCTGAATTGTATAAGCAAAAGCCCCTACCCAGCCGTCAAAAAAACCTACTACCTCTCCGCCCAAAGCGCCGCTGAAAACAGGGTTTGCATAATCAGATATATTGTCGGCTATAAAAACCTTCTTAAAAAGCCCCATAGTAAACACAGTCACGCCTACAACTATGTTCCTGTAATTGAATTTATAATTACTGTCCGCAGCAAACTGGGGTAGCATTTCCTTGTGATGAACAATAGGGCCTGCAATAAGCTGAGGGAAAAAAGTTACAAACAGGGCATAGTGCAAAAAACTATATTCCCTAGTCTCTCCCTTATATGTATCAACCAAATAGGAAATCTGCTGAAAGGTGAAAAAACTAATGGCAAGGGGAAGGATTATGTTCTCTAAATTATAATCACTACCAACAACATAATTCAAACTATCTACAAAAAAGTTGGCGTATTTATAAAAAGCAATCAGGCCTAAATTTACAAAAACCCCGAAAATTAAATAACCCTTCTTATTACCATTACCACTGTTAATCAAAATCCCTATTGAATAGTTAAAAAACATAGAAAATAAAATCAGCCACAAATACTTAACATTCCAATAGCCATAAAAAACCAGCGACATAAACACAAGCCAGCTTATAGCTACCCGGTGATGACCGCGAGCACCAATAAGATAAAACATAGCTACTGTAATAGGCAAAAACACAAAAATGAATATATAGGAGTTAAAAAGCATAAAAAAATCTTATTACAATCACCAACTTAAGTCAACCAGGGGTGACCCCTGGACGCAATTATCAGGTACACCCAACAATAAACCCCTTACTCGACAAATTAGTCACACCTGACTGCAATTTAAAAACCCAGCGTGACGCTGGACCCAATTATAGAGACACTAGGGGTGCCCCCTGCACTGGCGAGTCGCCAGAGACCATTTCGGTGGCATCATGTAGTAAACCAATTCCTCAGCAAATAAGTTGCACCGCCACTTATCGTCATTCCGCACTTGATGCGGAATCCAGTGTTTTTGTTTGTCATTACGAGCCACCGTAGGTGGCGCGGTAATCTCGTACTTGCGATAAACCCTTTTCTCTGATAAATTTATGGGAATGAAATTAAGAAGTTTATATATAGTCCTTATGGGGCTGGGGTTAATGATTAGCCTCACCTCCTGCGGAGAGACACTGATAGGCAAGCCTGCACCTGACTTTAGCGGCGCGGTAATTCATGGTGGTGAAAATAGCAAAATCGGCGATAACTTCGCCCTCTCCAAAAGAAGTGGTAAGCCCATAATACTCTACTTTTTTGCCAGTTGGTGAGAGAGGTGCAAGATGGAAGTTCCCCTCTTGAAGGGGGCATACAATAACGATGTCGATATCATCGGCATCGGCTTTCAGGACGGACAGAAAAACATCGAAAAGTTCGCCAAGGACCTAACCATGCCCTGGCCGGTAATATTCGACAAAGGCACAAAGATTGGCAAAGCCTATGGCATAAGCTTCGGTGCAGGCACAGTATTCATAAACAAAAAGGGCACCATAAGCGGAATGCTCGTGGCAGGATTCAGCCAAGAAGAGCTGGATGCAAAAGTGAGCATGATGCTCAACCCAGCTAAAGAAACAAAACCAACCAACTAAAGAGGCATTTTATGAGTGATGATAAAAAAAGAAGAAGAGAATCCCATATCAAGACATATCACAGTGAAAAAATTAAAAGCATGTCTCTTGATAACATATTTGAACAAGACACATTAAACTATAGAAAATCTGTAGAAAAAGCTGGGGAGTTGATAAAAAACATATCCCCGCCATATGTTCTAGGCATTTATGGTGACTGGGGTAGCGGTAAAACTTCTTACATGGATATGCTACGCACTTATATAGAACACCAAGAAATTGGTCTTACTGAATGGTACAATGTATGGAAGTACGAAAACGAAGACAATGCAGTATTACCTCTCTTATCTTTATTATCAAAGAACAAATCTATAAAAAATAACAAAACAATAAAAAGTAAATTTAATAAAGTAAAAAAAATCTCTGCTGTTGCCACTTCTGTTGCTATTGAAGCAGTAGCTAGTGGAGCTTTACAATCAGCAACGCTTGGTGCAGTAGATTTAAAGTCTATTAAAGGAGCCTTTAAAAACTATGAAGACAAAGCTGTAAAGATTTATGAAAATTGGGTAGATAATATAGAAGCCTTTGAAAAAGAGTTCAAAAATCTAGTAAACTTAATAACAAGCAAAGATAAGCCTCTTGTTATTTTCATAGATGACTTAGACAGATGTATGCCTGAAAATGCAATTAATGTAATTGAATCCTTAAAACACTACCTAACAGCAGAGGGTGTTAATTGTATATTTATTATAGGTGTAGACAAAAAAGTTATATCTAAAGGAATAGAAGCTAGATATGGAAGAGAAATTATTGAAGGTGGAGACTATCTAAGAAAGATTATCGATTTTAATATATATTTGGAACCAAAAATTAAAGAAAGATATATTGAAGTTTATTTTTCAAACTGTGGAGTAGACAGCATTGTAGAAAAAGAATTATTAAGAAAGTACTCTGACAAATTCGCTGAAATTATCAGTCAAACAAATATTTCCATAAGAATTGCAAATAAAATATTGGACAGACTTGTATTACTACTTGCAGAGAATAAAATCAGTAGTCTGAATGAAGAAATTTTAATAAAATTTTTAACTATAAAAGAATTATATCCAGAAATATACAATGAACAAAGGATTGAAAAATATTTTGGAATCATACCAGGCAACACAGACTATCTAAATAGTTACTTCCTAGCCCAAAAAGATAATTGGATATTATTTAGTTGTGGAAACGATGACACCAAGAAAGTGATGTATTCAATGAAGAACTCTTTTGAGAAAAAGGAAAAGTTTAAAAGCTCATTAAGAGGTCGAACTAAAGGGATTACAGGACAAACAGAAGACATTGATTTACTCAATTTATTAAACATCAAATCATCTGAGATACCTAACACAACTATAATACCAAGCGCAAACGGTAATGAAGAAGACTACTTTAATGCAATAGACTATGCCACCAGTCTTGTAGAATAATCTTTAACCTCAGAGTCCAGCGTCACGCTGGCTGGCTAAAAATCAAAGCCCATAGTTAAACCAAGAGAAACCAAACTAATACCCTCGCCATCTATATCATAGTCTTCTATTTCCAGACGAAGGTCTATATTATCCTGCAAATTATACTTAGCGCCAACTCCCAATTTCAAACCAGTCCCGCTATCGCTGCCTGTTGTGCGCCACTGGGGGAACTTGGCAAAAATATTACTGGCTGAATTAACTGACTCGGCATTCCATTCCCACCACGCAATACCTACTTTTCCAAAAAAACTAAATCTTTCATTAAGAGGCATATGTGCCACTGCGTCGATGCCATAGGCCTCTACTGCATATTTTCGACTATAGTTATCAGGCCCTTTATCGTCAACTTCAGCACTTGCTTCGCCAAAATAGGCGTAATAATATTCTACTGACAATGTTTCATCTAAAGCAATCCCCCCGTAAACTTTAAAACCTGTATCCGCATCGTGACAAGTCTTAGAGCCACCGCAAAAGTCGCCATCATTAAATCTAGCGTCGCCGTAACTAAAGCCTACATAAGGTGCATCAGACTGTGCAAGTGCAGGTGTAATTGATGCAAACAGCAACAAAACAACTGAAGTGAAAAACCCAACCAATAATTTTTTCATAGCTCTCTCCCTTTCAAGAAGAATTAAAAACTTACCCACACCTGCATTCTACCACTGTTTAACTTAAGCGTCACGCTAGGTCTTTGTCTTTCTAATTGAATGCAACATCATGTTGCTCACGCTTTGTCTTTCTCATCAAATGAAAGCTCCCTCTGTTTCCACAAAGTGTAGATTGCCGGATAGACGAGCAGTTCGAGGAGGAAGGAAGTAAATATTCCTCCCACCATCGGCGCTGCCATGTGTTTCATTACATCTGCCCCTCGCTCAGAGCTTGATGCGAGCATTATGGGCATTAGGGCCATGAAGGTTGCCGTAACTGTCATTACTTTTGGACGGACCCTGTGTACTGCCCCTTCATAGACAGCTTCTTTTAAGTCGGCTAGGTTATTTAACCTGCCTTCTTTCTTTCTCTTGTTATAGGCAAGGTCAAGAAAGAGCAGCATATACACGGCAGTTTCCGCGTCTATACCCACCAGGGCTATGAGCCCCACCCATACGGCAACACTCATGTTGTAGTCGAGCATATGTAAAAACCAGAATGCACCTACCATAGAAAAAGGCACAGCTGATAAGACGATTAAAGTTTTGATGCCCGAGCCTGTATTAACATAAATTAAGAGGGCGATTAAAAGAAGAGTAAAGGGTAGTACAATGACAAGCTTTTCTCTTACCCTCTCTATACTTTCAAACTGTCCGCTCCATGTGAGGGAATAGCCTGACGGCAGCAAAACTTCTTCTGCCACCAATTTTTTTGCCCTCTTTACAAAACCTCCAACATCACTGTCTGTTATGTCAACAAATACATAACCGGAGAGCATGCCGTTTTCGTTTCTTATCATTCCGGGGCCGTTGGTTATGTCTATGCGGGCTACTTCTCCCAGTGGAATCTGGTATCCACTTGGTGAATCCAAGAGTATATGTCTTATGTCGTCCTTGCTCTGGCGAAAGCCCCTGCCATAACGAACATTAACAGTAAATCTCTCCCTGCCTTCTACTGTGGTAGTTACATTAGCCCCACCCATGGCGGCGGAGAACACCTTGTGTGCATCCTTTATGGATATGCCGTGGCGGGCCAGGGCTTCGCGGTTAAATATAATATCCAGGAACGACCCTCCGACAACTCTTTCGGCATAGACGCTTCTGACTCCCTCTACATTTTTGAGGACTCCCTCCAAGTGCTTGCCTACCATTTCTATCTCTGTTAGGTCTGCTCCTTTAATCTTTATACCCACAGGGGTTCTTATACCTGTGGAGAGCATATCTATACGACCCTTAATGGGCATTGTCCATGCATTGGTAAGCCCCGGAGACTTAAGAGCCTTGTCCATCTCGGCAATCAGGTCTTCATAACTTATTGTGTCGGACATAAACGGGAGAAAGTCGTACCACCTTTCAACCTTCCGCCACTCCGATTTGTCTTTAAGCACCACCACCGTCTCCATCATGGTAAGAGGAGCCGGGTCAGTGGCTGTGTCGGCTCTGCCTGCCTTACCGTGTACGGTTTTAACCTCGGGGAAAGATTTTAAAATCTTATCCTGGGCAATTAAAATCTTTTCCGCCTCTGTAATACTCATCCCCGGCATGGTGGTAGGCATATAAAGAATAGTCCCTTCATTTAACTCGGGCATAAACTCTTCGCCAAGTTTGAAGTATATCGGCACAGTTACCAAGACAAGCACTATTGCGCCGATTACAACATTCCTGCGATGTTCCACAGACCAGTGTACAAGAGGTGTGTAAACCCTTTGCAGGTATCTGCTAATGGGGTGCTGGGCTTCAGTAGGGCCAGGTGACGCAAGTGTTTTATTATAAAGGCCTGTTAGTAAGCCTCTGCCTTCTTTTTTCTTTCTTGTGCGTATAAAAGAAACTATAAAGGCAGGCACAAAGGTTACTGACACAAGTGCAGCAGTGAACATGGCAATGGTTTTTGTATAAGCAAGGGGCTGAAAGAGTCGCCCCTCCTGCCCTTCAAGCATGAATACAGGAATAAATGAAACGGCTATTACGAGCAGGGAGAAGAACGCCGGCCTTGCTACCTCTGCCACACCTTCGCTAAGCGCCGCTGTGGCTTCATCACTATCTTCACGACCAACAAAACCCTCTAGTTTTTTACGGCAATTTTCTACAATAACAATGGATGCGTCCACCATAGCGCCAATGGCAATGGCAATACCTCCAAGGCTCATTATGTTAGAAGTAATACCCAGCCAATACATAAATATAAAACTAATAACAATGGAAACAGGAAGAGCCACAACAGGAACAATGGAACTTGGCAGGTGCAGTAGGAATATAAAAATTATAAATGCAACTACGGCAACTTCCAAGATAAGTTTGTGTTTAAGAGTGTCAACGGAAGCGTCAATTAGTTCGCTACGGTCATAAGTTTCTACAAGTTTAAGCCCTGCCGGGAAACTAGCCCTGAGGGCTTCCAGTTTTTCTTTAACCCTCTCTATAACTGCGCGGGCATTTTCGTTGTAACGCATAACGACGATGCCGCCAACTGTGTCGCCAAGACCGTTATAATCGCCAAGGCCTCGGCGAATTTCCGGGCCAAAACTAACGCGAGCTACATTTTTTACATAAACAGGTACGCCTGTTTTATTTACGCTTACAACAATATTTTCTATGTCTTCTCTACTTTGAACATAACCTCTTGCGCGAACCATGTACTCAGTGCCGGAGAACTCTATAACACGGGCGCCCTGTTCGTTGTTACCTTTAGAGATTGCGTCCATTACTTTTGTAAGTGTAATGTTATATGCACGAAGTGACTCGGGGTTTACCATTACCTGGTACTGGTTTACAAATCCTCCGAAGCTTGCGACTTCTCCAACACCCTTAACTGATTGGAGTTCATACCTTAGAAAGTAATCCTGAAAAGTCCTGATGTCAGAAAGGCTCATAGAGTTATCTTCGCTCACAAGGGCGTACTGGTAAACCCACCCCACACCTGTGGCGTCGGGGCCAAGCTCTACCTTAACCTCTTCAGGGAGGCTTGGAGTAATCTTGGATAAATATTCCAACACCCTGGACCTTGCCCAATAAACATCCGTACCGTCTTCAAAAATCACATATACATAAGAGGAGCCGAAACTGGATATGCCGCGAATGTCTTTAACCCCCGGCACTCCCAGGAGGCTCGTAATAATCGGATAAGTAACCTGGTCTTCTATTATGTCTGGGCTTACATTCCACTGGGAATAAACTATAACCTGAGTGTCAGACAAGTCAGGTATGGCATCGAGGGGAGTATTTTTTATGGAAACATACCCTGCCACAACTAATGCAAAAGTTATCAGAAGCACCAGCCCTTTATTGGCTATAGAAAAATCAATTATGTTTTTTATCATGTTTTCAATTGTCGTTTACTAATTTAGCATAAATTAGTCTAACGCCCTTTTAGTTTGCAATTTAAAATTATATTATATTTTAATTTTATTTATTAAAAGTCTATTATTCTCCGTCTTTTAATTGGCTCCGGCGACTCGCCGGTTAATGCCCTGCATGTTCTCCCATACTTGCACCCTTGCTAAACACAGACTGAAGCCTTGCCTCCGAGTCGAGCATAAAGCTGCCCTGACTAACCACCTCTTCACCCTCGCTTAAGCCCGAAGCAATGGCGACCATCCCTTCAGCTTCGAACATGACAACAACAGGGCGAGGCTCAAAGACCCCGTCTCCCGACTTAACAAATACAAATGTCTCGCGGCCTGTATCTAAAACAGCATCATGGGGCACAGCAACATGCTCTCCCGATGGAACAAGTATTTCTACATTTACATAAGACTGAGGGCGAATCTTTGGACCGCCCTTTTTTAATTTCAAACGAACCTTTGCAGTTCTTGTTTCCAGGTTAACAACTTCATCAACACTTATAACCTCTGCTGCCAGTACCTCTCCCATCAAAAACTTAGCACTCACTTCGGCAGACTGGCCTTTTAAAATAAAAGGAATATCCATCTCAAAAATATCTGCATATATCCAACCTTCACCACCTTTAGAAAGGAGCAGTGATTCGCTTAAATTTTTCTTTTTCTTTAAGTTAGCAATTTCCTCATCAGGCAGACCAAGTATTTTAAGCCTGATTTCCGCCGACTTTATCATCTCTCTTGTACTTCTTTTAACTTCTTTAAGCGGAGACTTTCTTACCCTGTCCCACTGCTTAAGGGCTTCTATGTATTCACTCTGGGCGGTGTAAAGCTCCGGGTCAAAGGCAGCCCTGCCGGGGGATCTAATAGATTTAAAAAGCTGCCTTTTCTCTGCCTTTACAGTGGCAACTCCGATTTTTTGCTCCTTATAATAATCCATCTTTACTGCCGTTCTATCCAGGACTTGACTTTTGAAATCAACAGAGGAGCTAGAGTCTATGGCTACCATATGCATACCGCACCTGCTGCACCTCTGGCCAGGTTTGTGACTGGTTATCTCCGGATGCATTGGGCAGGCATAAACAGCTATTCTCTGCTGGTTGCTTTTTTCTTTCTTAGTGTCATTCATAGTTGGCATATCCGGCATAAGAGACATAGCCGGCTTCTTATGACCTTCATGGATACCTTCTTTCATGCCCATCTTCTTTTTATCTTTTTTATCATCATTTTTCTTTGCCACTTCTACTGGCTGCATAAACATTCCACACTTAGGACAACTTTGCCCCGGTTCTATGCTTGTAACTTCAGGATGCATAGAGCAGGCATATATTACATTACCGTCAGCATCTTTTTCGTGGATATGCCCTGCATGTTCGTCCTTTTTATCTTCTTTAACTGACATGTCGCGTCCGGCATGACCCATGTCTTCCGCCCATACATTTATGCTACTGAAAGTAACTGACAGGAAAAAAGCTGCTGCCAGTGGTACTGTTATATTTTTATATTTCATCTTACATCTCCTGTTATTGTTTTTTCATTTGTTTTCTCTTACGGTAAAACACTTACTTAAATTTTTAAAAGTTCCATACCTAAAACCACTTCGAAGCTTGTAACATCGTCTATATAACTGCTAAGGGTTCTATAATAATTCTGTTTTATCTTATAAAGAAGTTTCTCACTGTCCAGGAGATCCGAGAAACCAGCCTTGTTTGCCCTGTAAGCAGACTTAGTGGAGTTAAAAGCCCCCAGCGCCTGAGGTATAAGGGAAGTCTCATATACGATGAGAGTTTTTACTTTTACATCAATTTTATCTTTCAGGCTTTTTATATCCACCTCTGCTTTTCTCTCTTCTGCTACTAACATCTCTCGTCTTGCTTGCTCTATATATTTGCTTCTGTCTATTTCTGCTTTGTTTTTCCAAAACCAGAGAGGAATAGTCACTCCCACCGTAAAAATCTCCGAATCAGTCGGTTCTCCGGAAATTCTTTTTTGATAACGAAGGTCAAAATCAGGAGCCAGGTCCCACTTAGAGAGTTTATTATTCATACGCGCCTCGTTGTAAAGATTAAGGGCACTCTTGACCCTAAGAGATGTTTCCCTGTTAAAGTCAGACTCGTTAAAAACAGGCCGGTGCAGGACAGTTTCGCTAAAATCAATATCTTCCATTAAATCATCATTCAAAACTTCTTTTATCCTAAGCTGAAAAGTGCTGACCCTCTCACCGAGCCTTATAAGTTCTAACTCCAGGTTGGTAAGCTCCAGATGAGCCCTCATTGCCTCACTTTGCGAACCCCTGCCTGATGCGTATTTTCTCTCTGCAACCCTGGCTACTTCCTTAACTGTCTCCATATTTGCCATAGTAAGGAGCCGCACCTTCTCTTCTGCATAGAGAGCAAAATATAAGGACACAACTTTCTTTCTTACGATGAGTTTTTCTATTTCATATTCTGCGTCTTTGCTGCGAGCAAAATATCCAGCAGCCTTCCCCTTATAATAATACTTCATAGGAAACTCTATGGACTGGCCGACCGTCATGTATTTGGTCTCTACGTTCCTATTGAGAGTGGAGACTCCAACAACAGGGTCTTTTAAAAAACTTACAGCAGTTTTGTTTTTCTCTGCCGCCAGAGCCTCGTAACTTTTTGCCTTGAGCTTTGGGTTAGAAGAGTAAGCCCTGCTTAAAAGCCCGGACAAAGAACTAAGCTCGCTGATATTTTTTTCGCCCTCCTCTGCAAATACAGGGGCAGACATAAATAATAATAATGTGATACTTAAAATAGTAGACATAACTACAAACTCCTAGTTTGAGTGTGTTAAATTTAATTTGATTTTAAAATGTGAAAAAAATTTAAGAAGTGATCGTGTTTAGATAAGAAACGAGCTGTTTTGAATGAAAAGGGGCGCAGATGTGAGATATGGCATCTCTACTGCAGAATTTAAAACTAAACCAGCCTCAGATTTAAAGGTCTCTCTGAGAAGTGAAGCCGAAAAGATAACACTGTCAGTAATTAGAGGTTTAACCTTAAGAGTCTTTGCAGTTACTACATACTCTCCGTCGCAAGAAACTGCGGAACTTTCTCCATCGTTGTGATGCTGACCTGACTCGCTTTTTGAATCACAGAGGCCAGTGCTGCCCATAGAGCCAGCCATGTCGCCAGACCCAGACACAGAATGATTCATGGAACCTACTACCATATCATTTGGCAAACATAAGTTTGCGCAACTTGATGCATAGGCAATAGAACCTGACATAAGAATTGCAACAGTAGTAATAAAATATTTTTTAATTATTTTCCTCATACTCTTACAAAAATAGCACAAAATATGTGTACTGTCAAAGATAAAGACTTTTATTAAACTGCAACCAAAAAGAGCGCTGCCTAAACAGTGCCCTTTTTAAAATATTATTTATATATAAAAAAATTAAATACCATTAAATATCTATGACGATACCTAAGGATGTAAAGTTCACATCCACATCATCAACATCATAAATCTCATACTCTGCGCGAATACCTATGTTGTCCTGGAGGTTTAATTCTGCGCCAAAACCAAATTTTAAATCTATACCGGAATCACTCTCAGGGCCAAAAACAAGAAAATTTTCACTAAAATCCCAGCTCCAAAGCGCTAAACCAGCTTTCCCAAAAATACTAAAACTTTCATCAAAAGGCATCTTAGCCAAAACATCAGCGCTCAACGCCCAAACATCAAACTTGCCTTTATAAGGTGGCACGCCAAAGGAGGCTTCTCCCAAGTCAACAAAACTCGCCTCAACTGCAAAAGTTTCATCCAAATCAATCCCGATGTAGAACTTAAAACCTACATCCGTCTCATCGCAGGTAAAACCGAGAGCCGCCGTACCGTCGCAAAAGCCATCATGTTCGGTCTCGCCGAGACTAAAACCTACATAAGGCCTGCCGGGCTCGGCATGGGCAAAAAGTGGTGAAAGAAACAGAACTGAAAACAACATTCCAAAAAATATTTTTTTCATAACAACCTCCCATAGTCTTAAAGTTTAATATAAAAGACTACTATCAAACCTAAAAGAGCACTCAATAAGAGTGCTCTTTTAGAATTCTTATTACAAATACTTATAAAAATTAAAAACCATATTCTATACCTACACCTAACATTGTTGCATCACCGTCGAGAGCATACAATTCATATTCAGCTCTTAGAGAAAGCCTCTCATTAACTTTAAACTTAGCTCCTAGACCTAGTTTCAAATCTAAACCTCCGCCTCCGCCAAAAATAAATGAGTTAACTCCCCAAAGCGCTAATCCGGCTTTACCAAAAACCTCAACCTGGTCACCTACAGGAAGTTTAGCAACCCCGTCAACGGCTATACCGGTTACATCAAAATTAATCTTTGTCCCAAACCAACCATAATTAGCTGAGCCTAAATTAAAGTAGCTCACCTCTATATCAAAGTTTTCATTTATACCGGAACCGGCAAAAATCTTAAAACCTGTATCAGAATCATTACAAGTGCCAAAGCTGCCGCAGATATCAAAATCCGTAGGACCAAGAGTAAGGCCTATATAAGACTCACCAGACCCAGCTAATGCAGATGTTGATGTTAAAGACAAAACAACTAACATAAAAAAACCGATAATAAACTTTTTCATGATGCCTCCCTTAATTAAATTAATGATTTTTAAAAAAACAAACTAGCACATAATTAAAAAATATTAGCACGCCAAAAATTTAAAGACAATAGAATAGATACACATTTTCTAAATAGAACAACTGTCACCCTCCCATATCTACCAATATAAAATGAGAGTTGCCCACTGACTTTATTACAATATGGTCTTCACCGCTTACCCGTAGTGAGTCGCGGGATTTAAGTTCCACTCCCTCACCGGTATCGCCCCCTGCAATGACCGTACCTTCTACTACCACCAAATACGCCATCCTATCTTTTAATTTATGTAATATCTCCGCGCCGTCGTCCATAAGAGAAGAGTATAAAATTGCATCTTGATTAATCTTAACAGAACCATCACTGCCGTCGCCGCTTGCCATCTTAAGCAATTTGTTTTTTTTAAGCTCAGGATTAAATTCCTTTTGACCGTAATTAGGAGCAAGGTTTTTTTCTGTTGGAAGAATCCAAAGCTGGAAAAGCTCCACCACCTCGTCAGATTCGTTTTTCTCGGAATGGGTTATGCCTGTGCCGGCAGAGAGGTACTGAATGTTTCCCGGAGTTAAGACCTGCTCGTTACCCATATTGTCCTTATGGCTAAGCTCGCCTTTTATTGAGTAAGTTATTATTTCCATGTCGCGATGAGGATGAGTCTCAAACCCGCTATGGGGGTCTATCTCATCATCATTAAGTACACGAAGCGACCCGAAGCTCTCGTTATCTGGGTCATAATATTCAGCAAAGGAGAAATGAAAGCGGCTTCGAAGCCAGCCATGACTTGCCTTATAAAAACTGTCTTTACTCTTTTTAATAATCATAATACCCTCCATTAAAATTAAACCCTATTTTACCACATAAAAGGAACTCTGTGCTTATGCCCTATACCGATACCCTAATACAATGAGTGGCTTTTTTTGTCTCAATTATGTATAATAACAAACTGGTTTACCCTGATAGTGTTTAAACACTCTATCTGCCGGCAGAAAGTACATTGGTAAAGCTCAGTCTAAATAACATAACCGACACTGGAATAAGAAGCCTATGGCACCAAGGAAAACAAACACAAAAACTAACGGTAAGGCAAAACCTAATGGAAAGAAACCTCCAAAAATACCATCAGAGACGGCTATTTTTGAGCCTCCCCCGCTAGCTGGCAACTCAGACGAGCTGATAATTGAAGGGCTCAGGCAGAACAATCTCAAAAACATATCCGTCTCTATACCTCATGATAAAATCACAACAGTTGTCGGGCTAAGCGGGTCAGGCAAAAGCTCCTTCGCCTTTGACACGCTCTTTGCCGAAGGCAGGTGGAGATTTATAGAGTCTCTATCTACTTACACAAGACTTTTTCTTGAAAGAATGGATCGCCCTGACTTAGACCTAATCAGCAACATTCGCCCATCGATTGCCATAGAACAAAAAAATCCCGTAAGAACAAGCAGGTCCACCGTAGGCACAGCCACAGAGATTAATGATTACCTAAGAATAATTTTTGCCAGAGTCGGCAAAACCCACTGTCCACAGTGCAGGGGCGATGTAAAATCATGGAACGCTGCATCAACAACAGAAGACTTACTCTCCGATTATAAAGATTCTAAATCACTAATTGGCTTTGAGATGCATAAAAACAGCTCTGCAACTACTGAAGAGATCATCCAAAACCTAACAACAAAAGGTTTTATAAGGGCTGAGCAAAACGGCCAAGTCATTGACTTAAGCAGCGAGGTAGTAGAACTAAACACAACTGAACCAATACATGTAGTGATAGATAGGCTGGTAATAAAAGAAGATAACCGCTCCCGTCTGAGTGAGGCTCTAGAAGCAAGCTTCCTTGAGGGTATGGGAGATGTTTGGATAAACATCTTAGGGGAGGAGCAAAATAAAACTCTTAAATACTCCAAACTTTTTCAATGTTCAAAGTGCGACATAGAGCTAGACAAACCCACTCCCCTTCTCTTCTCTTTTAATCACCCCGTAGGGGCATGTCCTGAGTGTAAGGGTTTTGGCAACACACTTAATTACGACGAAGACAAAATTATACCTGACAGAAGTAAGTCTCTTGGCGGGGGGGCAATAGAACCTTGGACAAAACCTGCTTACACATGGTGGTACGAAGAGCTAAAGGGCTACGCAAAAAAATATAAAATCAACATGGAAGTCCCCTACTCTGACTTAACAAAAGAAGAAAAAGATTATATCTTCAACGGCACTGAAGACTTTGAAGGCATTAATGACTTCTTTGACCAATTGGAAACAAAAAAATATAAACTGCATATCAGGGTTTTTATCTCTCGCTACAAGGGTCAATTTTTATGTTTATCATGTAATGGCAGCCGCGTAAAACAAACTGCCCTGAACATTACAGTAGGAGGATTAAACATAGCAGAGGTTTCGGAGAAAACTATACAAGAAGCACGAGACTTTTTTAAATCTCTGGAACTTAGCAGCGCAGATAAAATCATATGCAAAGACACACTTGGGCAAATCATATTAAAACTGGATTTTCTCTGCAACACGGGGCTTGAATACATAACTCTGGACAGGTTAACAAGAACCCTCTCCGGAGGTGAGGCTCAAAGGGTTGCCCTTGCCAACCAACTGGCATCCTCCCTTTGCGGAGTGCTCTACATATTGGATGAACCTTCTATTGGACTCCACCCAAAAGATGTAGCTATGCTGACAGAGCAGATTAAACAACTTGCCCAGCGCGGCAATACAGTAGTCTGCGTAGAACATGACTCCACTATAATGGAGGCCTCGGACCATGTGGTGGAACTTGGCCCCGGCGCGGGAGAGAAGGGCGGGCGAGTAGTCTTCTCCGGCTCAAAATCAGACTTTATGAAAGGTGACTCCCTTACGGCAAAATACCTGAAGGGAGACGAAGAAGTCCCTATCCCAAGATGGAGACGCAAAGGTGACGGCAACTTTATAGAACTAAAAGGAGCAACGGGAAATAACTTAGCCGGAGCAGACATTACGGTACCGCTTAAAACATTTTCCTGCGTAACAGGAGTATCGGGGTCAGGGAAATCGACACTTATTATAGATACACTATACAAAGCTATAGAAAAACAAATTGGCAACAAAAATGAAAAACCCCTTCCCTATAAAAGCATAACAGGGCTTGAACATATCGAAGGAGTTAAACTAATAAGCCAAGAACCAATCGGCCGCACCCCAAGGAGTAACCCTGCTACATATATAGGCTGCTTCGACGAGATAAGGCAATTTTATGCATCTCTTCCTGCCTCCACCGCTGCGGGGTTTAAACCGGGGAGTTTTTCTTTTAATGTACCGGGAGGAAGATGCGAAGTATGCAGGGGTGAAGGTGTAGAAAAGCTTGAGATGTACTTCCTTCCCGATGTTTATACGAGCTGCGGAAGCTGCAGCGGCAAAAGGTATAAACCTCAGGTTTTGGATGTAAAATACAGAGGTAAAAATATTTACGACATACTTAACATGACCTTTGAGACGGCTCTTGGTTTTTTCTCTCACCCGGCCCTCACAAAACCGGGGAGCATAACAGCGCCTCTACAAAAAAAATTCACTCTTATGATAGAAGTGGGACTTGGCTACCTTACCCTAGGCCAGGCGGCAAACACCCTCTCCGGCGGAGAAGCACAAAGAGTTAAGATAGCAAAAGAACTGCTCCTCTCCGACTCCAAGGACTACCTCTATATATTGGACGAACCTACCACAGGCCTCCATATGGAAGACATCAAAAAACTTTTATCAGTCCTTGGCAAGCTGGTCGACACAGGGAGCACGGTTGTAGTAGTGGAGCACAACCTTGACTGCATAAAGACAGCAGACTTTATTACCGACCTTGGCCCCGGGGGAGGATCTAAAGGCGGAAAGGTTCTATGCAGCGGTGTGCCGGAGGATATACTCGATGGTACGGAGAGCCACACTGCTAGGTTTTTAAAACCCATTCTGGCCTAAAAAATTACAATTGTTACAATTTTCCCAATATATTCAATAACTTCCAATAATAGATAATCTCATCAAACCACAATATATGGTATACCTGTTAAAAATTCCTACAATATATGCTTGACAAGCCCTGCCAGCGTGGTAATATTGTAGGAATTTAGGTTTTTCAGATTTTAAACAATACTGCAAGGCAGGCAAAATGACAGACAGATTTACCTATCGCTTAATGGCTTTAAAGAGCTTTTACGATAAGGAACTACCCATTTATTTTCGTTCTATTAGACCTACAACTACCTTTAAAATAGTAACAATCGCAACGCTATTAATAGTGACTTCCTGCGCCCTCAGCCCTGAATTTAAGACTGATTCACTAAACAAGTTAATGGGCCGCAAAGCGCCAACACTCATCGGTGAATACGAATTTAAAAACCCTGCCTGTCTCTCTCGAAAGAAAACCCAAATAACAACTTACGAAATGGTTGATACCTCCGATGGTGTTACCTATGATGTGCCTGTAAAATACAACGACAGAGTTGAATGGTACCTCAAATACTTCACCGGTCGGGGTTTTAACTTTTTCAGTAAATGGCTGGAGAGAAGCGGCAAGTATGTTCCTACAATAAAAACAATTCTAAAAGAAGAAGGTGTGCCTCTGGATTTGGCCTATGTTGCCCTCATAGAAAGCGGTTTTAACCATAAGGCCAGGTCCCATGCAAGAGCCGTAGGGACATGGCAATTTATAAAAAGCACTGCAGACCTATACGACCTGAGAGTTGACTGGTGGGTTGACGAAAGACATGACTTTGAAAAATCAACTCGCGCTGCTGCGAGGTTTTTAAAACACCTCTATGGCAAGTTCGGCTCCTGGGAGATGGCTCTGGCTGCTTACAATGCCGGTGAAGGCAGAATTAGAAAAGCTGCAAGAATAAACAAATCGAATGACTATTGGGTGATTGCCAAAAACAGAAGAACTCTTAAGATAGAAACCAGAGATTATGTGCCAAAGTTTATTGCAGCCATGATGATTGCTAAAAACCCCAAGAAATACGGTTTCTATAATCTAAATTACCACACCCCAGTAGACTATGACAAAGTAAACATACAATACCCAACAGACATTAAAGTAATTGCAAAGGCGTCAGGAGCGACATTATCGGAAATAAAAAACCTCAACCCTGCACTTAAGGGATGGTACACGCCGGAGACTAGTAAAAGAGAAACTAGCTATGAGATAAGAATTCCAAAGGGCAGTAAAGAAACATTCACAAAGAACATAAACCTAGTTACGAGAGATCAGCTGCTCCAGTTTAGAAAACATAAAGTCAAATCCGGTGAATCTCTTTGGAGTATAGCAAGAAAGTACAACACACAAATCCACCGCATAGTAAAAATAAATAACTTAAAAAGAAAAAAAGTCCTCCGCGAAGGCATTACAATAATGGTTCCTGTTAGGCGTGACGCATAACAGACTAGCGTAAATCATAAGACATATCATATTAATATAATTTTGTTATAACAATTTAACTATTAATCCATTCTTTTAAACCAACAGGAGGATATTAATGATTAAAAAAATTATTATTCGTACCATTTTAACCATAATTATTATTCCAGTATTATACATAGCCTACCTCACAACAGTTATTCTCATAGAGAATAAACAAAATACCAATAACAGCAATACTAGTAATACAAATAGTTCCACTGCAAAAATAGAAACACCTTCCGATGTAGCCACA
>CBDUXU010000015.1:0-24055 GCA_965371285.1 uncultured bacterium
TCTTCTACGCCTTGTTCTGCAGCAGCCTTTTCTACCTTCTTTCTTGCAAATGCTCTTATAAATATAGGCGCTGTGTTTACTTTATCTTCAGCCTCTTTTGTCCATGTAATAGCCATTATATATCTCCTTAAACTTATTAACTGTTATAAAATTACTTCTCGAAAAAATACTATAAACCTATATAGAGATTTTTTCAAGGGGCTTTTAAAAAGCCCCTTACTCTGTTATATTTACTGCCTTATTCCTTCAATCGACAAGTGAAGCTCAACCTCCTGAGAGGCAGGGCCCAGGTCTTTCATAATATTATAATCTTTGAGCTTTAGGGTTGTTACTCCATAAAAACCTCTTCTATAACCGCCCCAAGGGTCCTTACCATCTCCAATCTCTACGACATCAATGGTGATATTTTTGGTAACTCCGTGGAATGTAAAATCCCCCTTCAATACTCCCTTACCCCCCCTTTTCTTTTTATAAGAAGTACTCTCAAAGCTTGACCTTGGAAACTTATCAACTTCAAAAAACTTCTCACCTCTTAGGTGTTTATCCCTAAGCGCCAGATTTGTATCCACTGAAGATGTATCAATGACAATACTCACCGTTGAGTTAGATGGTTTGTCTGTATCGTAACTAAAAGCCCCTTCAAAGGTATTAAACCTGCCATAGAGCCAACTGTACCCCAAATGAGATATTTTAAACTGTATAAAGGCATGGGCATTTTCCGTATCGATTTTATACTTCTCCACTTCTGCGCTAGCGCTGCCTATATTAAAAACAAACAAACCTGCCATAACAACAAATTTACTTAAAACTTTTTTCATTTAACGTTCCTCCTTGTTTTCTGATATTTCATTATCGACCAGACCTAATATTCTCTTTAGGGTTCTATCCTTGTCAACAAAATGATGTTTAATTGAAGCCCCAATATGAAGCCCACTTAACATAATAATAATAAGAGCCAAATACCAATGAATCTTACCGGCTATATCTTCTTGCCCCTTATATCCATAAATGGTTGCAGGTACTTGAAAGAGTCCAAAAAAATCAGTCCCCTTACCCTTGGCAGTACTTATAAGATAGCCACTTATGCATATTAAAAAAATCAAAACATAAAAACTTTTATGAACTACTTTAGAAGCTACCTCTTGCCACTTTGCCATCTCCAGCGGCTGCGGCAGGGGGCTATAATAATTCCACCACAGCCTAATAGCTAATAAAATAACTACTACAAAACCAAAACTTCTGTGCATATGGGGAGCCAGGGTGTAATATCTGTCCACATAGTCCAGGTCAACCATATAGACACCTAAAAAGAAAAGTCCGTAAATAAGTGTTGCCATTTTCCAATGAAGTAAAATGCTAACTAAACCATACTTATTTTTATCATTTTTCAGTTTCATTACAATAGACTATTCTAACATAATATGGACAACAGGGGAATCGCCTCAGTCACTGCTATCTTCCTCGGCCCCGCTCGTGCAAGACATTTTAACACTCTCCCAATCCAAGTCAGGGTAAATTGCTTTAGGATTATAGTCAGCCTTAGAAGCAATCTCTCTTATATTGGCAGTTCTGTTTTTACTTAAGGGGTGGGTGGAGATGTATTCAAAATAATCAGAGCCGGCAGAGTCGCCAATAATTTCTTTTTCCTTCTCCTGTAGGATTTCAAAAATCTCAGCCATTCCGTTTATATCTATATTGGAATCTTCCATGAGGCTAGCCCCGTACTCGTCAGATTCTGTCTCCAGTTCTCTTGAATATTCAAGAGAAGAAAACATAACTGCCACATTTGAGATAGCCGACATATCACCGCCAAAAAGTGCCATAGAAACAAAACTTACAAGATTTTGCCTCACAACATGACGCATTGAATGTTTCCTTATAACATGCTGCATCTCATGAGCCAAAACTCCTGCAAGCTGCTCCGGGGTTTTGGTTTTTTCTATAAGGCCCGTATAAAAAACCATATAACCACCGGGAAGAGCATAAGCGTTAAGCTGTTTTGACTTAACTATATAAACATCAAAATCATAAGGATTGTCTTTTAGTTTTAAATTGTAAGTGTCCACCATTGACTGGAGCACCCTTGTAAGGTCATTTTCTTCGCCATCGCTATCAATACCCTTGCCGCAAAAGACAGAGTGTTTGTTATACTGATTAAAAGCTTCTCTCCCCACAGATTTCTCGTACTCAGGAGTAACCTTGTCAGCAATAACTTTTGACAATAAAGGAAGTCCGTGAAAATTAACCACCCAGAGGACTAAACCTGCAAGCAATGTGCCTATAGGTATGAAGTAAAACATTCTTTTTAATTTATTTTTTGTTTCAAACTGTGAGCGATACTTGGGAGGGAGGAACTGAAACATATACTCTAAAAAAGTTTTATCTTTAATAACTAAAGCCTCGCCAAACCTTCCCGGCGATGGCTTCCTCAATTCAAACTTCAGGTCTTCATTCTCAAACAAACCCTGGGTTTGCTTGAAACTGCCGAAGGGCCATTCCATAAATTTTCCATTGCCGGCAGTGATTTTAATTGCGCCGCTGGTAACCTCTACCAGGACCTCATGTTTAACGGCACTCTTGCCGTCAAAGTATGTTGCTTTATAGGATGTCTTCATTAAAAAGCCCCTGCGTCTATTTCAAAAAAGTCTGAACCAATATCACCTGAAGCACCTGAATCCAAAAACTCCTGTTTAATAACCTCTACATCAAGAGAACCGTCTAACCTTATATGGTAAGAGCGAAAGAGGTAGTTCCTAACCGTAATCCAAGGCGTACCTAAACCCAGTGTAAAAACAAATATAAAAAAGTTACTTACATAAAGTTTAAAGAGTTCCGAAGTATCAGCAGTTGAAGAGAACTTAATGTCCTCAAACACGGTATTGTCCCAATCATAACTAAAAAACAGCGCTTTAAGTGACGCAGCAAAGCCCACAGCTAAAAGTACAATAGACAGGGCCAGGACTCCCCCTACAACTGCCACGCCGCCCTCCCCGGCAATTGGCTCAATAACTGCCATTATAGATATAAAAAGAAAAATAATTAAAAATAAACAGAAGTAGAAAAATATAAGTTTTTTATAAAAGGGTTTAACTAAATCTCCGCCTGTTCCAAAGTAGGCACCGTGTTTATTACCATAATAAACATTGGAGCGCAGATATCTTTGCCAGTTTGTACGAAAGTAAATATAATAAAAACCTAATGTAAGTGTAAGAAGAATTCCAGCCTTTAGGTAAATCTTAATAGCTTCCATTGTATCACCGCGAAAACTAAACCTTATACCATGCCAAGAAGTACGAGACATTCTGTACTTTAAAGAACCAACAAGCACGATAGGAAGTAGTCCCCAGAACATTACAAACTCTACTGCCGAACCCAGCATTAGTGCAAAGGAGTTTCCACTATCATATTCAAATAAAAGTTTTAAACCAATAAGAGGAAGAATTATTAATAAGAAACGAAAAAAACCTTTTAACATTTCAAGCCCTGTACCGTGGAACTCCAACTTCTCCCTCAAAAACTCTGTTTGAGAGTAAAAATATTTCCTGACTTTTATTTTTGCCCAAAATCTATAAACTCCAAAAGTAATTATGGTAAGAAGAAGATTGACGGCTGAAATAAGGAATAACTCCTTGCCTAAACCAAAAAATTTAAAATTCTGGTCACGAAGAAGATACCCTTTGACATCACTTCCCTCGCCCTTAGTATCATCATCCGGCTTCTCAGAGTTTTCATAAAGGTAGTCGTCGCCGGAGTCAGCTCCGTCGCCGCCAAAAGAAGCTGCCACATCTGACCCTTCTTTGCTAATAGCTGCGCCAACTGAGGAGCCGGAGAAATCAAGAATCGAGGCCTCGCTTAACTTCTCGTTAGGTTTCTTATGGGACTCTGCCTCAAAGTTTTCGACAATTGAATCATTAAATTCCGGAGGGGAATAATCAGGCAGCTGCTTTGGCTTTTCTTCAACCACATCAGAAAAAGCCCTGTCGCTTATGACAGGACCTTTTTTTCTATGAGCAAAAGGGTCATCGTCGCTATCCTCTGGCGGGGAGTAGTTTGCTACCGAGTCCGGCAGGCCGGTTTGCGGAGCCTCGCCGGGCGATGGAGCGGGGCTATCCTCTGTCAAACCCCCGGAGGCGCCAACAGATGGAGAATTAACGGCAACATCAAAGGTTGACCTGCACTTTGGACATTCAATATTAATGTTTATTTTATGAGAAGGAATTTGGGAATCCGGCAAGTTTCCGCTTACCCCACATGAAGGACATACTATTTTCATTAAGAAACCGCCATTATTAAAAGACTTTAAAACCTTTCCTCAGAGAATATATAACCTTAATTCAAGTAATTATAAGCCCTCACAAGCAGATTAACAATAAAAAAATAAAAGATTTTTGAGACTAAACCCTTTAATATGGCAAACTCTGCCGGGGAGATTTCAGACAGGTAAACAATAAATAGACTCAGCGGCAGCAGATGGCAAGGCACGCCTCCAAAATTATCACTCCCTTCCCTTTACCGGTTTATATGATTGCTAAAAGGGCATAATAAGGTTACAATTCGCAGATAAAGTCATTTTACTAACATCTAGGTGAATATCAAAAAAACAACTAATACATTGGAGGAATAGATATGAGTAAACCAAAGATTGCCGGCACAGAGGCTATCACTGTAAACCTTGAAGAAGGTAAGGAATACGCGTGGTGTGCATGCGGAGAATCAAGCAGCCAGCCCTTTTGCGATGGTTCCCACTCAGGGACAGGCTACAGTCCACTAATGTTTACGGCAACTGAGTCAGGCCCCCAATACCTATGTGCATGTAAGTACACTAAAGCACCGCCGTACTGCGATGACGCACATAAGTGCCTCCCCAAAGAGGGCTAGGAGCCCACGACTATAAGTCTACGACTAGCAGCATAGAACTAGTTATATTGAAAAACAAAAAAGGGACTTCATTTTTATTTATACAATAAACAATGATGTCCCTTTTAAATTTTTTATCTCTCGAGATTCAATCTCTTGAGATTCAATCTCTAATATTTCGAAGAGTCCATCTCTTCCATCTTGCCGGTTACCATAAAGACAACTCTTTCAGCAATATTTGTTACCCTGTCTGCCACCCTCTCAAGATTATGAGATGCCCACATCATATAAGTAGCCCTCTGTATAATGCCGGGGCTTTCTACCATCATTAAAACAAGATCTTTATAAATCCTGTCATAAATTTCATCTACTGCGTCATCTTCTGAGCAAATTTTTCTTGCAGCATCTTCGTCCCTGTTTTTAAATGCTTCCATACACCTCTCAAGCATTGAGCAGCCTAGCTTTGCCATCTCTCTCATGTCTGCCACAGGCCTGATTAACTCTCTCTCCCCTATCATAAGGCTGACCTTTGCGTTCCCAGCGGCATAATCGCCAATTCTCTCCAAGTCGGTAATAACATTTAATATGGCAGCCAATGTTCTCAGATCTCTTGCCATTGGCTGCTGGGTTGCAAGGAGCAGCATGGTCTGCTCTTCAATTTTAAATCTTTTTTCATTTATAAATTTATCTTCGTCAACAATTGCCTGAGACGCCTCTAAGTCTCTTGATTCCAGAGCATCAATGGATCTCAGCACCGCGATGCCGGAGGCCTTTGCCATCTCCATCAGGTCTTCTTCTAATTTTTCTAAATCTTTGTGATAAGCTTCTCTCATTTTATCTCCAAACCTTTATTAAACACCTATTAAACGCATATAAACAGACTAACCAAAACGCCCTGTTATATAATCCTCGGTAAGTTTGTTCGATGGGGATGTAAAAATTTTATTCGTTTCGTCAAACTCCACTAACTCGCCTAACATGAAAAAACCCGTGAAATCCGACACCCTTGCCGCCTGCTGCATATTGTGGGTAACTATAACCACAGTGTACTCGTTTTTAAGCTCTGTAATCAAGTCTTCAATTTTACTTGTAGCTATAGGGTCGAGAGCAGAGCAGGGCTCGTCAAAGAGTATAACATCGGGGTTAACTGCAATTGCCCTTGCAATACAAAGCCTTTGCTGCTGCCCCCCTGAGAGCTTTAAGGCACTCTGTTTGAGCTTGTCTTTTACCTCATCCCAAAGAGCTGCTTTTTTCAAACTGTCCTCGACTATATGGTCGAGTTTACCTTTGTCCTTTTCTCCAAAAATAGTAAGACCGTAAGTTATATTATCATAAATAGACTTAGGAAAAGGGTTGGGACGCTGAAAAACCATACCAATATCTCTCCTGATATCTATAGGGTCAATATTATGGGAGTAAATATCGATGCCGTTATGACTAATAGCACCCTCATGGCGAAACTCAGGGATTAAGTCATTCATCCTGTTCAGGCATCTTAGGAATGTACTCTTGCCGCAGCCCGAGGGGCCGATTAGGGCAGTAACCTTATTTTTGTTAACATAGATATTAATACCTTTAAGAACATGGTGGTCTGAGTACCAGCCATTGAGGTCTTTAACATCAAAAACATGAGTCCCTGTTTTTTCTACTATATCTACCACTTATACCTCTTCTGAAATTTATGTCTAAGATAGATTGCTATACTGTTCATTACTAATGTAATAGCAAGGAGTACTATTATAGCTGCCGCCGCATTTATTGCAAATTCTTTTTGAGGCCTTGAAACCCAATTAAAGACCTGTATAGGAAGGACTGTAAAGGGGTCCATTACACTCTCCGGTATGAAAGCTACATAGGCCAAAGCCCCTACTGCCACAAGGGGCGCTGTCTCGCCTATTGCGCGGGAGAGGGCAAGTATCCCTCCTGTCATTATCCCGGGGGTAGCAATAGGGAGGATTTGTCTCCAAATAGTTTGCCACTTAGTTGCCCCTAGTGCAAAGCTTGCCTCTCTTATAGAAGATGGAATGGCACGAAGAGCTTCTCTTGTAGTTGTAATAATAATTGGTAGTATCAAAAGGGTAAGAGTTAAGGCACCGGCAATAAGCGAGTTATCTAAACCAAAGGTGCGAACAAAAATACCTAAACCTAAGAGACCATATATAATTGATGGGACTCCTGCAAGATTGGAAATATTTATTTCAATAAGTTTTGTAAGCCATGATTTTTTTGCATATTCTTCTAGGTATATTCCTGCTCCAACGCCTAGGGGGAATGACAGTAGTGCCGTAAGCCCCATAATCCACAAAGTTCCCATAACAGCAGAATATATACCTGCCTTATAGGCCTTTCGCGACGGGAAACTTGTTATAAAAGACCAATCAATCCTGTCGAGACCGTCCATTAAAATGTCTATAAGAAGAGCAGACAAGGCACAAAGCCCAAGAGCTATTGCACCAAAGGCAATCCTTTTGAAGTACTTATCTATTAATTTATTTCTTTCAACTGAGCCGTGTATCAATTGTATTCCTCTCTAAACCTCTCTTTTAGCCAAAAGCTGATAATATTCAGGACAAGGGTAAAGATAAACAAAGTCATGCCTGCCGCAAAAATTGTCTTGTACTCAATAGAGCCAACAGGGGTGTCACCCATACTGACCTGAACAATATAAGCCGTAATAGTAGAAATTGGTACAGTAGGGTCTAGTGTAAGACGAGGCATTTGCCCAGCAGCAATGGACACTATCATTGTCTCCCCAATAGCCCTAGATATTCCAAGAATAAAAGAACTCATTATCCCAGATAACGCAGCAGGGACTACCACCATTGTAGCAACTTGGAACTTGGTCGCTCCAAGGGCATAAGCACCCTCTTTAAGGGCAATAGGTACAGCCCTCATAGCATCTTCACTAAGCGAGCTTACCATTGGCAAAATCATAATACCCATCACAATCCCAGGTCCTAGTGCATTAAAACCGCCAAGGCTGGGGAAAAACATTTTAAGTAAAGGAGTAACAAAAAGAAGTGCAAAGTAACCATAAACAACAGTGGGAATACCAGCAAGAATTTCGAGTATTGGTTTTATAATATTTCTAAACCTCTCTCCTGCATATTCGTTTAAGTAAATAGCACTCATAAGGCCCAGTGGAATTGCAACCATCATAGCAATAACAGCAATAAGAAAAGTTCCGCTCACAAGTGACATGATTCCAAAATGTTTGTCTGCAAAAAGCGGAGTCCACTGTGGGTCAAAGAGAAAATCTACAATAGATACTTCTTCAAAAAAATCTAAGGTTTCAAAAAGAAGTACAGATATAATCCCTACTGTTGTAAGTATTGAAACAGAGGCAGAACCAAAAAGAAGTCCCTCTATACCTTTTTCTATATTTTTATTTCTTTTACTAAGTGCCATTTTTTTATTGATAAACTTCTAATAAAGTTGCACCAACTGGAGTGCTGTGACTATAAGCACTTCCTGTTATGCCTGCCTTATATCTTTTTTTAATAACATTTAAAATGTTTTCTGGTATATCAATGTAGCCAACTTCTCGAGATAAAGTTGCAGTGTTAGCAAAGTAAAAATCGACAAAATCTACGACCTCTTTTCTCTCTAAAGACTTCTTATTAACATAAATAAATATAGGCCTTGACAGTGGTACATATGTTCCATTATTAACAGCCTCAATAGATGCCTTTATTGGACCATTGCCTCCATCTACTGCAACAAGCTTAAGGACATCTTTATTGTTTTCATAGTAGGCCAGTCCAAAAAAACCAAGTGCATACTTGTCGCCGGAGATACCCTTAACCAAAACATTATCGTCTTCACTTGCCATAAAATCCCCGCGGCTGGAACCTTCCTCACCATTAATTACCTTTGTAAAATAATCAAAGGTCCCTGAGTCAACTCCTGGGCCTAAGAGGCGTATTTCTTTATCTGGCCAATTAACTCTAACATCACTCCATTTTTTAACTTTCCCTTGAGCTTCTGGTTCCCAAATCTTTTTTAATTCTGCAACTGTTAAACCATCTAACCAGTCGTTTTGTTTATTAACTAATATTGCTATACCATCATAGGCAACGGGAATTTCTATATATTCAATACCACTTTCTCTACAAAGTATTACTTCTTTATCCTTAACAACCCTAGAGGCGTTTGTTATGTCAATATCACCTCTACAAAACTTTTTAAATCCGCCTCCTGTACCTGAGACACCTACAGTAACCCTTATTCTGGCATTATCCCTTGAAACTGCACCAAACTCCTCTGCAACAGCCTCTGTTATAGGATAGACAGTAGAAGAACCATCAATCTTAATGCTCTGTCTCTCCTCTGGGCTACAACCTAGCATAAAGAGTGAAGCAAATAATGTTAACATGCCCAAACTTGCCTTACTTAAAATCATAGATATTAACTTCCTTATATTCTACAAAAATTACTAAAACTCGACTTTTTTTATCAATTTCAGAATTAATATTAACACCTCATTGTTACAATACTGTGACAATAAAAACACATTATCATTAAGATAAACAAGCGACATTTTAGGATTCAAAAAAACCTTGACATAGTTTCGATATCATGCAACTATATAAATAAGCAACTAACGAATAACAACTTTAAAAAAAGAGGAAAAATGAAAGAACTTTATAAACTGCAAGCGGAAGTCTGTAAAACAATGGCAAACCCAATAAGAATGGAAATAATAGACATTCTAAAAGGAGGGGAAAAAAGCGTAAGTGAATTAGTAGAAACCATAGGACTTACAAAGTCAAACATAAGCCAACATCTGAGCCTCTTAAAAAGCTCGGGAGTTGTACTCTCCAGGAGAGATGGGCAACATATTTACTATTCTATATCCAATAAAAAGATTATAGAGGCTTGCACCCTGATGAAAGAAGTTCTAAAGGAACAGTTGGAAAGCCAGCAAAGTATTATTGAGAAGATAAAAGCTTCCTGAAATTAAAAGCGGCGGGGAAAGTTTTTAAGCAGCAACTATAAAGCCAGCAAATCATTATAAAAAGATATAACAACAGGAGAAAAAAGGGATGGTAGAAAAATATCTAAGATTAATCGCAGGGACTTTTGTATTACTAAGTTTGACCCTGTCACATTACCACAGTGAGTACTGGTTGTTTTTTACAGCCTTTGTAGGCCTTAACTTATTCCAATCGGGTATTACCAACTGGTGCCTTATGGGGGATATACTTAGGTGGGTTTTTAAAGATAAACTTGAAAAAGAGAAATGCGGGTCATAAAACTTTTTAACTGAGAAACCTAACTTAGGGGAGAACTTTAAAAAATGATAAAACTCTTGCACAGAATAGTTGACTGGTGCCTTCATAATCCAAAAACCATAATAGGTATTTATGTACTAATCACCATTGGCTTCTTAACTCAGTTTCCATCCATTAAGATTGATACGGACCCTGAGAATATGCTTCGAGCAGATGAACCGGTGCGTGTTGCCCATCATGAGTTTAAGGAGCAGTTTGCCCTCCACGATACTATTGTAGTAGGAGTTGTAAACGACTCAGGCCAAAACGGCGTCTTTACTCCAAAGATTCTTACCAACATAGCTAGCATTACTGCAGACATTGAAGAGATAGACGGAGTAATATCATACGACATAATCAGCCCTACCGGCACAGATGACATCCAAGGCAGGGACGATACATTATACATCGCCCCTCTAATGGAAACTGTCGTAACAACCCAGAGCGAGGCGGATTTAGTACGAAAAAATGCCCTTAACAATGAAATATTAAAGGGCATGTTAGTTTCAGAAGACGGACTGGCAATAGCAATAGCTGTGCCTATAAAAGTAAAAAGCGAAAGCTACCGAATATCAAAAGAAATTGAAGCTATAACAGCAAAACATAAAGCCAAAAGCGGCACAGGAGAGACATACCATATTACAGGCCTCCCTGTTGCAGAGGACACATTCGGCGTAGAGATGTTTATTCAAATGGGGGTTAGCGCCCCTCTTGCAGGGCTGGTAATCTTTTTAGTTATGTTTTTCTTTTTCAGGAAATTCTCCCTCATTACCTCCGCTATGATTGTGGCAGTAATGAGTGTAATCTGGACTATGGGCCTCTTAATAGGTACAGGCAATACCGTACATATACTAAGCTCCATGATACCTATATTTTTAATGCCTATTGCAGTAGTAGACAGCATACACATATTAAGCGAATTTTTTGACAACTCGACTTCAGGGCGATCGAGAGAAACAGTATTTGGCGAAGTAATGGATAAGCTCATGACCCCCATGTTCTATACATCTGTTACTTCATCGGTGGGGTTTGCTTCTCTCGCCCTGACCCCCATTCCTCCCGTTCAGGTGTTCGGACTCTTTGTTGCCTTTGGAATAATGAGTGCCTGGTTTTTAACCATAACACTTGTTCCTGCCTTCACCGTCTTAATACCGGAGAGGTTTATATCTTCTATTCAAGATAAAAAGATTGAGAGCGGCTTCATGACAACCATGCAGCAGACCTTCGCAAGGATAACAGTTCGTCATGCAAAACTTGTCATTATTTCTACAATAACTATCTCCATAATTGCAATATGGGGAGTAAACCAGATAATAGTTAATGACAACCCTGTATATTGGTTTGAAAAGGACCACAAGATAAGAGTGGCAGACAGGGTTTTAAACCAACACTTTGGCGGAACATATATGGCATACCTGGTTCTGGACGGTAAGACTGATAAAACAGATGAAACATTCAAAATTCCAGAGAATTTAAGGTACTTAGAAAAACTTAGCGAACATATTAATAATATAGAAGTAGTAGGTAAAACAACTGACATAACTGACATTGTAAAAAAAATCAGTTACGAACTGGAAGATGGCGCTGATTGGGCGTTAAAAATTCCTAATGAGAAAGCTGCAGTATCGCAATACCTTTTTTTATATGAGTTAGGAGGCAACCCTGATGACCTCTACCATCTGGTAACACCTGATTATGAACAGGCAACCATCTGGGTTCACCTAAAAAGAGGTGACAACATGGACATGGTAGAGATAGAGAAGAATGTTGACAAATATTTCGAAAACAACCCTCCGCCATGGACAAGGCAGGCGACCTACTCATGGGCGGGATTAACATATATAAATGTAGTTTGGCAGGAGAAAATGGTCAGCGGAATGACAGATGCATTAATAGGTAGTTTCATAATTGTCTTTATCATTATGATAGTGCTGTTTAGGAGTCTGACTTGGGGTATCTTATCAATGATTCCCCTATCTGTTACTATTACGGTTATCTACGGAATTGTAGGCATAATGGGTAAACATTATGATATGCCAATTGCTGTTCTGTCATCCCTGACCTTGGGGCTCTCCATTGACTTTGCCATCCACCTTGTTCAAAGAGCGAGGGACATATACAAAAGGACAGGCAATTGGGATGACTCAATAAAAGAACTCTTTGAAGAACCGGCCAGGGCAATAACAAGAAATGCCATTGTCGTCGCTATCGGGTTTACTCCCCTCCTCTTTGCCCCTCTTATGCCTTACAAAACAGTAGGCTTTTTTATGGCAGCCATTATGGCACTAAGCGGCTTGGCATCGCTTTTAATATTACCATCCCTTATTGAAATATTTAAAAACAAGATAAAAAGCTAGAAAGCCCATGCAAGTGACTCTCCGCCCCGGTTTTTAGAATAAATAATTTGTTTAGCACATCAAAAAACCGTCTTATAATAGCAGTTTACAAAAAATCCAAATAATTATAAAATGTACCTCTTCGATATTCTTCCCATAATCAAGAAGCAAGTCACTAAAATTACTGGAGAACTATGCCTACTATAATTATTGTAATATCAATTATGACCCAACTAAGCGCTGCTGTGTACGCCCTGACCCTAATGGCCTATACAGGCAAGAGAGCAGGCTGGATTCTCATATCAACTGCCCTGTTTATGATGGCAGGAAGGAGAGGTGTAACACTTTACGACATACTTGTTGGCACAAAACTTACCCCTACCAACCTCTGGGCAGAACTTATAGCTCTGTCAATATCAATATTATTTCTTGCAGGGCTTGTTTATACCTACCCAATTTTTAAAAAATTAGAAACAGATGAAAAAGAGAAAAAAGCCAGTGATCTAAAATATCGCCAAATGCAAAAATCTGCATTTGAAGGCATTTTTATCCTTGACCATGACTTTATAATCCAGGAAAACAACCCTTCTGCAGAAAAAATATTTTCTACCCCTGCCGGCAGGTTAATTGGCAAACCAATACTTTCTCTCGTGCCGAATAAGTACCATGAACGAGTAAGGAATGAACTTGAATATATAAAAAGTTCCACAAGCAAAACACCTGAACTATTTAAAAAACACATAGAAGGGATTAAGGGCTCTAAAGAAGCCTTCCCTATGGATATTATTCTAAGCAGCTTCAGCCATGATGGTTCAAAACAGTTAACAGTTACCGTAAGAGACCTCTCAGAGGTAATGAAAACCCGGGAAGAACTTGATACATCCAGGAAAATGCTGCAAACAATACTGGATACGATACCGGTAAGGGTTTTCTGGAAAGACCTGAATGCAAACTACCTTGGTTGCAATCTCTCTTTTGCAAAAGACGCGGGATACAACAGTGTTGAAGAATTAATAGGTAAAGACGACTATCAAATGGCTTGGAGAGACAATGCAGAGTTATACAGAGAAGATGACAAACATGTCATGAGTACAGGGAATGAAAAACTAAACTATGAAGAACCGCTTATAGATGATATGGGAGAGAAGGAGTGGATAAGAACCAGCAAGATTCCCCTGAGGGATAACAAAGGCAATATCTATGGCGTAATGGGAGTCTATGAAGATATTACGGGAAGAAAAAACTACGAAGATGAAATTAGGCATACAAAAGACCTATTGCAAGCCGTATTGGACAACTCTGCAGCTGTTATATATGCAAAAGATAAAGATGGAAAATACATATTAATAAACCACCTCTTTGAAACACTATTTAGCACTACATTAGAAGAAATCACAGGCACGACGGACTTTGACCACTTCCCCGAAGACAAGGCACAGGCCTTTAGAACTAATGACCTAAAAGTGCTCAGGACAAAACGACCTATGGAGTTTGAAGAAATAGTTCCTCAAAAAGACTTTGACCACACCTACCTGTCTATAAAATTTCCCCTCATTAATGCAGAAGGTGAAGCATACGCAACATGCGGCATATCTACAGACATAACAGAGAGAAAAAGAATGGAAACTAGCCTTCTAGAACGAGATGAGTTACTAAAAAAAGCCCAAGAGATTGCAAGGCTTGGCAACTGGGAGTTAGATTTAGAGACAAACATATTCACCTGCTACAAGGAATCCTGCAATATTTTCGGCATGGAAAATAAAGATGGCTGCCAAGGAAGTTTTGAAGAATTCCTGGACATGATTGTCAATGACGATGAAAGAGATTATGTAAACACCTTATTCCAACAGGCAATTGACGAAGGAAGCGACCTAAGCTTAGACCATAAAGTAAAATCCAATGATGTATTCGTTCACGAAGAAGCAGAGGCAGTTCTTAATAAAGACGGCAAAGTAGTGAAACTTGTAGGAATTGTCCAAGATATTACAGAAAGAAAAAGAATTGAAGACGAACTTCTCAAAGGTCAGAAACTGGAATCCATTGGAATGCTGGCAGGAGGCATTGCCCACGACTTCAACAACCTCCTTACTGCCATAATAGGCAATCTATTTTTTCTCAAGGGCAATAACTCTGATAAAGATGACCTGAAACACATTGCGACAATTGAAGGGGCCTCGCTTAGAGCCCAGGAGCTTACAAAACAACTTATGACATTCTCTCGCGGAGGAAGCCCTATTAAAGATGCAGTATCAATTAAAGAGTTAATAGTAGAGTCGGCTAACTTTGCGCTACATGGCTCCAAGATTACCCATGACTACAAAATACCTGACTCTACCCACCCTATAAACGCAGACCAGGGGCAGATAAGCCAGGTTCTAAACAACCTTCTTATAAATGCAGTTCAGGCAATGGGTGACGGAGGCAGTATTTATATAGAGGCAAAAAACAAAAAAGTAAAAAAATCAGACAAATTGTTTCTAAAACCCGGAGAATATGTACACATTTCAATTTCAGACACAGGCCCCGGAATGACCACGGAGGTGCAAAGTAAAATCTTTGATCCGTTTTTTACAACCAAATCCGGTGGCAGCGGGCTGGGGCTTGCCAGTTGTTATTCTATAATAAAAAAACACTCAGGAACAATATCAACTGAGTCTAAATTAGGTCACGGCACGACCTTCCACATATACCTCCCTGCCCTAACAGGCAAACTTGCAAAAGGAACTAAGGCCAAGATAAAAGGAAAGGCAACAATAAAAAAAGGTTCCGGAAGAATTCTTATAATGGATGACGACGGGGACCTTAGAGCATTGTATAAAGGAATTCTGGAAGCGATTGGTTATGAAGTGACACTAACAAAAGAAGGGAGCGAAGCTATAGTAGAATACAAAAATTCTTTAACTAACGACACTCCCTTTGACCTGATAATAATGGACTTAACTATACCCGGAGGTATTGGCGGAAAAGATGCTATAGCAGAGGTATTAAAGATTAACAGTGCTGCTAAAGCTATTGTTTGTAGCGGATACTCTGACGACCCTGTCATGGCCAATTACAAAGATTTTGGTTTCAAGGGTGTAATTACAAAACCATTCTCTACGGAAACACTTAGCCAAGAGGTAAGCTTGGCAATTAATGCAAAGGAGGATTAAACCTGCCTAATTCCTACCTATTTCCTCTCTGGTAAAATCTTTACAAATTCCTTATAAACACACCTATCTTGCACGAACTCAATACCGGCGCCTTCAGCGAGACTTTTAGCTTCGTCATTAACAATTCCCTCTTGAAGCCATATAACTTTTATATCACCCTTTTCCTTGTTTCTCTCTATTGCCTCTTCTACTACACCAAGAACGTCTTGCGAAGGACGAAAAACATCTAAAATTTCAATAGTACCCTCAATATCTTTAAGTGTCTTAGAAACCTTAAGTCCTCCAATCTTTTTTGCTTTTGGATTTATAGGCATAATATTGTAACCATGGTCTATAAAATATAGAGGAACGTAGTGAGAAGGTTTTTCCTCATTCTCACTCATTCCATATACTGCAATGTTTTTATGTTTATTTATAATGTCTTTACACCTGTAGTGCTCCTCATTGTCTTCTTTTTCAACAACTTTTTTTTCTTCAGCTACAGGTTCATCTATTACAATAAAATCTCCATCGAAATCTGCTGCGTTATTTTTTTTATTTGTAGTTTTTTTCTTGGTTTCTTTTTTCTTTGCCACCATTTTTATATCTCCATATCATTTAATAACTACTCTTTAATAGAATTACATATATTGCAATCTTTAGTCAAGATTGCAATATCTCTCCAGTTTAAATCTCTTTCTCATTCCTTCAGGAATTCTAAAAACACCCAAAGTTACCACCTGCAAGAAATCTTTACTACGCTTAAGACCAAGTTTGTGTCCCTTATTCTCCTCTTTTAGTGGGTCAAGGTAAGTACCAAAAACCCTATCCCAAAGAGTTGTGAAGTTAGAATAATTACCGTCTAAGTCTATTGTATGATGGAGGACATGCTCCTGAGGCGTGGTTAAACCAAAGAGTTTCATTGCATTGTGCACTACCAGCCACCGTCTAAGGCACGATGAATGACTCATTATAGCAATAACTCCCTGAATAAGAAAAACTATCTTAAAATCAGATAAATCATAGAGCGGCTTGCCACTAGCAAGTAAAATCAAGTATAAAGATAATATTGTGAGCAAAATGTTTGGGAAGATTATAACCACTGCAAAAGGGCGAGCCCCTATTCCGGGCGCTCCGAGAAACACCTGATTTGGCGTATGGTGATATTCATGAGTAAACCAAAAAAACCTCGAATGACTGACGAACCTATGGAAAAGGTAATCATAAAAGCCGGCCAGATAGAAAGCCCCTGCCGAGAAAAAGAGCAGCGAAAATCCGCCAAAAGTCTCATCGCTCATAGGGGCTGAGAAATACTGCCCAACAGAATCTCTAAGCCCTGTAAAGAGCCAATCGGGGCTGGGCACAGCTCTAAAACCTGCGCTTTGTATTCCCAAATAAACAAAGATAACCACCATAAAGAAAAGCGCCACAGGTACAGTAAGCCTGTCGCCTCCGTAACGGCTGTCTCTTGTAAGATGTCGGTCAATAAGGTCCAGTGCCAGAAAAAAAAACTGCACTGCAATCATTGTTATTATTAATGCAAACCAGCTCAAAGAACTCTCCTCCAATATAAGCTAACTGTCTAATTAAAAAGGTATTTTACCCTCTTTCACCTTGACCTTCAAGGTGTAATCTCTTATGCTTATATATAAGAGGTAAAATCTTTGAAAAATAAAACATTACATTGTATTACCCTCACCACCCTGTGTTTCCTTCTTGCCCCCACCTACAGCCTAGCCATAACCGGTAAGGAAATCGCCAAGAAAATGGACGACCTCCTAAGAGGAGACACAACTCACGGCACCTATGAGATGAAAATCACAGACCCCAAGTGGCAAAGAACTTTGACAATGGAATCATGGGAGGTAAGAAAAGACAAAAAATCTTTTATTCGAATCCTCTCCCCGGCAAAAGAAAAAGGCATTGGTACTCTTAAGATAGATACAGAGATGTGGAACTACCTCCCAAGGGTTGAGAGAACCATAAAAATTCCCCCATCTATGATGATGAACTCATGGATGGGAAGCGACTTTACAAACGACGACCTAGTTAAAGAATCTAGTATCGTGGATGACTATGAACACACTCTTCTTGATACTACAACCATTCAAAACTATAAATCTTATAAAGTCGAAGCCATCCCCCATGAGGACACACCTGTTGTATGGGGAAAGATTATTTCCTGGGTAAGAACCTCTGACTATATTCCCTTAAGACAGGAATTTTATGACGAAAAAGGTGAACTTTTTAGAGTTCTAAGTTTTAACAACATAAAAAAAATCGGCGACCGCTACTTCCCCACTCATTGGGAAATGATTCCCTTAAAGAAAAAAGGTAAGAAAACTGAAATTACCATTATCAATATAGAATTCGATAAACCCATTAGTGAAAATATTTTCACACTGAGAAATTTAAAAAAATAACCGAAGAGCATACAATGATACTAAAAATCGCATGGCGTAACATATGGCGAAACCTTCGCCGGTCTATCATAACCCTTGGAGCAATTGCCTTCGGTCTTGCCTCTGTTATAATATTTTTTGGCATAACAGACGGATTCCATGTACAAATGATTGACCACATGGTCAAAACATCTTCAGGTCATGTTGTTGTTCACAGAGAAGGTTATAACGAAGACCCAAAACTCACTAATAGCATGGCAAGGCCTGAGTTAATTATCGATAAGATCAAAAACATGCCGGAGGTTATAGCTTACTCAGAAAGAATCGAAGCATCGGGTCTTGCCTCTACTCCTGAAGATTCAGTAGGGGTTTTTATAAGGGGTATTAACCCTGATGACGAAAAAAACATAACAGAAGTAGATAAAAGAATTATTGAAGGCGACTACCTTAGCTCCTCTGATACCAACGGCATACTCATAGGCAGAAAGATGAAAAAGAAACTAGGGGCAGAAATAGGCTCTAAAGTGGTTCTTATGATTCAGGCAGTTGACGGAAGCATTGGTGCCGAGCTTTTCAGGGTAAAAGGAGTCTTCCGCATGGGGTCTGTTCAGTTAGACTCTTCTTTCGTACTAATAACTACTGAAGGGGCAAGAGCACTAACTTCCCTTTACGAAGGAAGCAACGAAGTAGCTATGCTTGTAGATGAAGAAGACAATATAACCACAGTACTATCTGCACTTAAAGAAAGTTTTGAACCGACGGGACACGAGGTGCTTACATGGCGCGAGGTAATGCCAGAGCTTGAAGAGATGATAGAGATGGACGACATCTTTATGTATTTAATGCTCATTATAGTCATGACTGTTGTATCTCTGGGAATACTTAACACTATGCTCATGTCTATTATGGAGAGAACAAGAGAGTTTGGAGTAATGATGGCACTTGGCACAAAATCAGGACAAATTATACACCTCGTGATGGCCGAAGCAGCCTTTCTTGCTTTTATTGGTACAACACTGGGCATAACTCTTGGCATCGTAACTAACGCACTTGTATCCATTAAAGGCATAGACTTTTCTTCTTACAGCGATGCCTTTGAGTTTATAGGAATAGTTACCCCTATAGTATATCCACATACAGAACTTAGAAATATAGTTGCATCTGGAATTATTGCTTTCTTCACAACCATTCTAGTTTCAGTGTACCCTGCATACAAGGCATCGATAAAAAAACCTGTTGAGGCAATAAGAAATATATGAAATGACTGAATACGTAAAAACACATAACCTTACTAAGACTTACCATCAGAACTCTACGGCAGTCCATGCCCTTAACGGTGTAGATATAACTATAAAAGCTGGTGAGTTTATGGCACTAGTGGGGCCCTCTGGCTCTGGGAAATCCACCCTCCTAAATCTCATTGGAGGGCTCGACAGTCCCACTGACGGAACAGTTATGATAGAAGGGGTAGATATATCAAGTTACTCATCTAAAGAATTGGCCGATGTAAGACTTCATAAAATCGGCTTTATATTTCAGGAATATAACTTAATTCCAGTCCTAACTGCCATAGAAAATGTAGAATATGTAATGCTCTTACAAGGCATAGAAGAAGCAGTTAGAAGAGAAAAATCTTATGCAATGCTTAAAGAAGTCGGCCTTGAGGGTTTAGAGAACCGCCACCCGGGAGAGCTCTCCGGAGGTCAGCAGCAGCGAGTCGCCATTGCTCGTGCAATCGTAGCAGACCCTGTCATAGTTCTTGCCGATGAGCCTACTGCCAACCTGGACTCCAAAAACGGAGCAGAGCTGCTTGATCTTATGAAAGAAATTAACGAAATAGAAAAAACTACTTTTATTTTTTCCACCCACGACCCAATGGTAATGGAAAGGGCACATAGGATAGTAACAATAAAGGATGGACGAATTGAAGGATGACTTTTCATCGAAGTAAAATAATAGTGATTTTATTTTTTACCTTCTTACTAATACCAAACATATCCAATGGCTACGATATTATCAAAAAAGAGCGCTACTCTCTCACCCTTAACGGCTCTTACAAAAACTTACTTATAAAAAGCAAGACTCTGCCAACAACACTCTATACTGGTGAATATTACACAAGCGACTTAAACAGGCTAACCCTTGATATGGACTTAACTTTAGGCAACTCCGTTCTGGTAAAAACCATATACAATAACGAAGCAATCACTGGAAGCTACTTAAACACTCCTGAGTTTAATATTCTAAAAACGATACCAGAAGACACTTTCTATGACGCCGCCTCAACTGTTTCAGACAAACCTAACACATACTGGTCTCACTCACTTTATAGGTTCTACTTGCAGCATAAAACTAAATACCTAACAACAATAATTGGCAGACAGAGAATTGCTTGGGGACAGGCACGCATATGGAACCCCACAGACCTATTTAACCCCCAAAGCCCCTTAGTTCTGGAATCAGGAAGACGAACTGGGGTTGATAGCATCAACCTCGACTATTCTCCTTACGCAGTAACAGGGATAAACATAGTTCATGGGGTGTTTAAAAATGACGACAGGTTATCAGAACTGCAAAGAAGCACTGGAGTTAGGCTTAAAACTAATATAGGAAGTTACGACCTATCCCTCATAGGTGGCAGGTTCAGAGACGAAGTGGTCATAGGTGCAGACTTTGCAGGTAACTTCGGAGACAGCGGCTTTCGCGGAGAATGGACACATACAGATGGAATTAACAGAGACGACCAGACAAGAGTAGTACTTAGTTTTGACCACAACTTCAAAGGTAATATCTATTTCCTTATGGAGTACTTATTTAATGACGGACATCTTGGATATGATAAAATTAAAAACAGCAACCCTACAACTTCTACCCTCTCTCTTGTTAACTTTCAAAATGGAGAGATAACAACAATAAACAAACACTTCCTGGCCCTATCGGTAGGATATGATATTACTCCCCTCACCAGAGGTAGTCTAACCCTTCTTACAGACATTGACGGCAGTGAGGTTTTTGCCTCACCATCGATTAATTACAATTTATCAGAAAATTCTGAGTGGATTATAGGGGCTCAGATAGCCTCTCGCGGGAGAGGTGAATATGAAAGCCTGGCGAATAGTTATTTCACAAGTATTGAGCTTTTCTTTTAAATAGAGTCCTTAGAGAGCCCTGGAAGGCTCAAAAACCTTGACATTGCAGGGTATATTATATATTCTTATATACTTTACAGAGCAGTAAATACCGCTTCAAACTAATGGCCAGATAGCTCAGTTGGTAGAGCAGAGGACTGAAAATCCTCGTGTCGGGGGTTCAAATCCCTCTCTGGCCACCACCACTTGCAGTGGAGGCAATTTCAGGAACACCTTACCGTAATACCACTTAATCTAACTTTTGTTATTATTTTTCCACTAAGACCGTGACGCGTGGCACTAATCATTACTTGATCGAATATCAAAAAACCAGTAAAATTAATAGTGTCTGTCTCCTTTAATTCTCTTTCTCAGGTCTACCTTGCTGTTTTATCTTTAGCTCACGCTTGAAATAATCTTCAAGCTTTTTTATAAAAATACTATTACCCAGCGGAATGCCTTTTATTGTATGAGTCCGTAGTTTCTCCAACTCTTCTTCATTCTCACTTTCACCAAGATAAGCATTCCAATCATTAACACTTACCATTTCTTTTGCACCGCCTGAGGCTATTTCGTACTTATCATTTATATGTTCTATAGCACTTGACCACATATAATCGGAGGGCATATCAACCATACCAGCTCTGACAGGGTTATTCTCAACATACCTTATTGCAGTCCTCACATGACTATCATCAAGTAAACAGGAAAAGTAACGCCCTTGCCACAAATGTCCCCTTTGGTTGTGTTTCTTATTGTAATATTGTGAATAAACCATGTTAAGCTGCCTGAATGTTTTTGAAAAGGACTCCATATATTTTGGAATACAGATAAAATGTACATGGTTGGTCATCAAACACCACGCTAATATTTCAAGACCATTTTTATTAGCATTTTCTTTCAGATTACATTTATAAAACTGGAAGTCCTCATCTTCGTCAAAAACATTTTGACGAAAGTTACCTCTTTGGGTTATATGATGGGGATGTCCGGGTTTTACTATTCTAGGTTTTCTAGGCATGGGTTCATACTACAATAAAAATATAATTATGTCTAATTATAGGTTAATTAAAGGGGTCTGACCCCTTTAATTCCGTGTCCAATTCCATATACCAAACCCGGCACCAGCTGCCGGATAAACATAGTCCTCCACCTCCACAGTAGGGTCAATATAATTTCCACCTACTGGGAATTGCTTTATCACAGCAACTGATAAAGAAGGCATGGCCATAAAAATTGCAAGTGACAAGGTGAAAATTGAAATTTTAATATTTTTTATTAACATAGTTTTATTGTATGCCAAGTCATCAAGTGTATATTCAGAAAAGAGAATAAGCCTTAATAATATTCCCTAGGCTCTATAACAGCTCCACCGTGAGTATAAATATCATTGAATACTAATTTCCAGGCCCTTCATCCTCACTCATATATTTCCCTGCTATTCTTACATCCACAACCTCTCCTGTAAAAACAGAAGTCTTTACCCTATAAGCCATTGCCCCTCTTACAGGGGACCAAACCAAGTCTGTAACCAAATAAGGTGCCTTGTCTGTTACATACACTTTCGGCATAACGTCTTCATCACCCCTATACCAAATACCATGTTCACAGCTAACGACACCTTCACTACCGCATTTTTTCTCGAAGTTGACAGCTGACAATTCAAGAATATCTTTTAAGGGAGGTATTTTATCCTTTCCAGCCTTAACTACTCTGTACATCTCGGGTGTGATTTGGGGGAGCTTAATAGTAGCACCAATAATTGTATCATCTGAACCAAAAGCAATGCTGACATATGCATTCTCCTCACTATGTCCCTTAACTGCATATTTTTTTCTAAATTTTTCACTCCTAACATACCACTATACCTAGATAAGAATTTCTTTCCCTCTGACATATAAAATTCATCATTATGAAAATCTTTAAGCTCTCTTCTTTCACGTTTTTTACTAGCCTTACTCCTGTTTTTAACCGTTATGGATGCGGTTTTAAAAGTTTTATTGGGATGCAATTCAACTGGACGCATACTATCAATTTTAAAATTCTTTTCAAGCTTTCCTTGAAGTTCATTTTTACTCTTATGAGGCATCATAACTATCGGTGGTACATCACCGGTAGTTGCTTGCGAACTTACCTCATTGCCTTTACCTTTATCACCTGCATCTGCGTTCCATGTAGGATAAAAAGTTGCAAGCATACCCACCACAGTCAAGGCAACAATACCCACCATCAAACTCTTTATGTCTGTTCTATTTTTCATAATCTCTCTCATAATCTAAAACCTCCTTTTTGTAATTTAAGTAGGTCTATTGTAGTACTTTTCTTATTCAATAAAAATATAATTATGTCTAATTATATACTTCTTAAAGGGGTCTGACCCCTTTAATTCATAGCTCTTAAGGCAATTGCATTCAAACAAAAGTTTTTTACTATTTTTCTAGTTATATTCATTAACCATTCTTTCCTAATAAAACTGACTTTCAAACATCTTCAATAGTTAGCTAGTCTAATTCGCTAAAGTCACCACCATAACCCCAAACAATCTCACCGGTTACGACATCGACTGTCATCAACCAAGAGTGCCCACTATATTCCTCTACAGGAGTCCTTAAAGTATAACCAAAGTCCCACACAAGATAAGGTGACTCATCCCTCACCTTAGGGGCAGGTTCAGCAACACCTGCAACAAATTCTTTATAATCTTCAACCGTGCCATTTTTCATCCAGCCTTTATCTAGTGCGAGCTTGGCAAAATTACGGTTAGCGACATCTTCAAGCTCCTCAAGTGAAAGCATTTTACCCTTTGCTGCCTTAACTGCACTAATCATCTCAGGGGTAACTTGAGGAAGATTAATCGTAGCTCCGACTATGGCATCATCTGAAGCAAACCCAATTCTAATATCTGATCCATCAAGTAAATATCCAGAG
>CBDUXU010000016.1:0-23879 GCA_965371285.1 uncultured bacterium
GTACATTCACTAAAGAAGGATACTGGGTAAAAACTCAAAACAGTATAATAAAAATAAAATCCCTTGAAAATGATAACAATAAACTAAAAGATGTTACGATTTATATATTAAACGGTGACTTGTCAGGCTCTATCACTGCGCGGGAACTTAATTGGGACGGCAATAGATGGCAAACCGGCACAGAGGTTACTTCAAACCTAAAAGCTAACAATATAGATGACATACTTTTAGAAATAGGCAATCCATCGGATATAGGAACATCCACTACGAAAGCTTATAAAGACATGACATTTTTTGAATTGAAGGACTATATTAAAAAATTAAAATCAGAAGGATATTCGACATCTGTCTATAAAGTAGAGCTCTATAGTAAATTTTCTTTTCCTTTTGTAAATTTCATTATGGTATTAATAGGCATAGCTTTTGGATTAAAAAACGGTCGTAATAGCGGAATAACTATGTCAGTTGCCATAGCTTTTCTTATTGCTTTTAGTTATTGGATTATTTTTGGAATATCCGTGAGTTTAGGCTCAAGAGGACTCCTGCCTCCACTGATAAGTGCATTTTTTACAGATATACTATTTTTGGCAATTGGAATCTTAATGCTTGGTTATGTCAGGAGGTAATAGAGATTAAATAGAGACTTCCGATTTAGCAGGTCTTTGAACAGTTTTTAAACATTTCCCTCTTATCCATAATACAAATATTTAAATCTTCACTGGCAATACTGGTACTATAACAAAAATCCGTACCGGACTTATATTGCTGATAACATAATTGCTGGCAAGGTGATGACCTTTTAGCTGATTTGGCAGAGGGAGACTGGCCTGCGGCAGTTGCAGAATCACCTGTCGACTTCTCGGCAGTCCATTCACCTTCAGCAGAAACAGCTAAAGCAGGCAAATTAACCAGCAAAAAAACACTTAAAATTAAAATAATTTTACCAATTCTCAAAATGATTCCATGCCTCCAACCATATAATTATGACTAAAATGCATAAATACTGTTAAAATTATAATATAAAAAGTATAACTATTCAAGATTTTAGTATAAAAAAAAGCAGCTATTATAGCTATAGCCACCTTTTTCTTCAAAACGAACTATTTAGTTAGTAGTTTTTGCGATCTCAAACACCATTTCTCGCAAATATCTATTTTAGACCTTAGAGATTGAACGCAACTAATAAGGGCATCTGTGTTGTGAAAAACTCTAGACTTTGGATTATAATAAGAAGCACTGCATCTTTGTTGGTAAACACTGGAGTTTTTTGAACATTTTACCTTGCAAAAGCTCCTCTCAGCCTCTTGACCGGCATCAGATGCACCTACAATGAGTAATGAAAAGCAGCCAACTAATACTAAAGACCTAAGCAGATAGATTATCGATGTATTTTTCATAATAACCTCCTATTATTACTTTTTATAACGCTAACAGCCTTAATGGGTAGGTTTCCTACCCATTAAGGCTAGTATAACACATAAATATCATAATGCAAGCCCAAGTGACACATTTTAGTGCATTTGTCTTGTAAAAAGACCAACAATAACAGATAGTTATAGGAATATGGGTAGTTTATAGGTTTCTTAGGGTAATAAATTTAGAAAATAAGACTGGCTTTGAGTAATTTGAACAACCGACTTGACAGGCATTTAGTCTTATTCTAACAGAACTAAGACATGTCACAAGAGCATCTATATCCTTATATGTTTCCAGCGCATAATCATAGTAAGCATTACCGCAGGATTGCTGATACTGTGAGGACTCAACTAAGCAGGTTTTTCTACATTGCGCCTCATCAGTCTTTTCTACTAACTCCGAACTAAAAATATCTGCAGCAAAGGAGATTTCTGCAAAGGAGATAAATAAAAAATAAATTAAAAAACAAGTTTTCATTAACTTCATTTACAATACCTCCATAGGTTTTAAATGTCATGGATAAAAGTTATCAGACTACCAAGGGAAACATACTGTAATTATTCTAACATCTAAATAATATTTATGAAATTAATTTAAGGAAAATTACATGGTATTGCGGAATGAAAAAGCACGAGAAATCAAGGACTTACAAACAACTACCCCAGTGGGTAGCACTATATAAAAGGTCATTTCACTTTTTATAGCGTTTTTTTAGGTAGAAACTAAACCGGATAATCTACTTTTACAGTACTGCTGCAATATTTTTTTACCAACTCAACGACTTCCTGGTGGATAGGGTGTGAGATATAAGTTTGAACATCTTCAAAGCTGTCAAAAAGTGTATTTAATGCTATATGGTAACTCTTGGGGGTATTAGCAATGTCAATGCCTACCTCAAGTTCGCGAATTAAATCTATCTTCTCTTTTAGTCCTTTTAGACCTTCAATTAACTCGGTCTTGTTTGACTCTGTAACATCATCATTAAAGTTGAAAAAAACGATATGCCTGACCATATTCTTGTATCTCCTCAAAAAAATCTATTGTTTATTTATCCGCTACCGGCCTTGCCTTTACCCTGATGTGGAGGTCTTCTAGTTGGCCTTTATCAACCTCTGAAGGGGCCTCACTCATAAGGCAGGTTGCCTTTTGAGTTTTAGGAAAGGCTATAACATCTCTTATGGACTCGCTGCCCGTTATAATTGCCACTAGCCTATCCAAACCAAAAGCTATGCCGCCATGGGGAGGTGTTCCATATTTTAAGGCCTCAAGTAAGAAACCAAACCTGCTCCCTGCCTCTTCTTTTGTAATGCCCAGGAGTTCAAATACTTTAGACTGCATTTCGCTGCTGTGAATCCTGATGCTCCCCCCGCCAATCTCTGTACCGTTTAACACCAAGTCGTAGGCACGAGAGTTAATAGATGCAGGGTTATCAGTTAAGGTATTAATCCCCTCCTTATCTTCTATATCTATATTAGGGGCTGTAAAAGGGTGATGGAGAGAATAATATCTCTTATCCTTCTCATCATATTCAAACATAGGGAAGTCCGTCACCCAGACAAAACTAAAGTCATCGGAACAAACGGGAGTTGCTTTGGAGTCCCCTTTAAACTCACCGGGCTTGGGAATTAATCCAAGCCTCTCTCCAATATTCAGCCTTACCCTACCCAGCACTGTGTTAACAATGTTTGCCTTGTCTGCTGAGAATAAAAGCAAATCTCCGGTTTTAGCATCAAGAGCTTTGTTTATAGATTCAATATCAGAGTCGCTAAAGAACTTTGCAATTGGCGACTGCCAGCCCTCTTCGGTCATCTTGACCCAGGCTAAGCCCTTCCCTCCGTAAGTAGCAGCAAACTCCGTTAAGTCGTCTAATTCTTTTCTGCTGAAAGTTGCGCAGCCTGTTGCATTAATTGCCTTTACAGCGCCGCCTTCCTTAGCTATAGAAGCAAAGACTTTAAAGTCAGTACTCTTTACAATTTCTGTCAGGTCTTTAAGCTCCAGGCCAAACCTTATATCAGGCGCATCAAGCCCGTACCTGGAGATTGCCTCGGCGTAAGTAATGCGTGGGATATCTCCTACCTCAACACCTACTGCCTCTTTGAATATGCTGGCTATCATTTTTTCCATGACTGCTATAACATCTTCTTCTGATACGAAACTCATTTCAGCGTCAATTTGAGTGAACTCCGGCTGACGGTCAGCCCTTAAGTCTTCATCGCGGAAACACTTTGTTATTTGAAAGTATTTATCAAAACCGGAAACCATTAAAATCTGTTTAAAGATTTGAGGCGACTGTGGAAGGGCAAAGAAATGCCCTGCGTTAAGACGACTGGGGACTAAAAAATCTCTCGCCCCTTCAGGAGTACTTTTTGTAAGAACTGGGGTTTCAATTTCAATAAAACCATCATCAGATAAGAAATTACGCGCTACAGTGCTGACCTTGTGCCTGAGCATAAGTTTTTTTTGAATAACGGGACGGCGAAGGTCCAGGTAGCGATACTTAAGCCTGAGTTCTTCAGCAGTGTCCGTGTCATCTTCAATCATAAAGGGAGGAACTTCAGATGTGTTTAGAATTTTTACTTCCTTAACCTTTACCTCTACGCCGCCGGTAGGCAGATTTTTGTTCTCTGTCTCAGCTGGACGCTTCTCCACCACACCGGTTACAGCTATAACAAACTCGCTTCTTAGAGTGTGCCCCTTCTCTAGGGCATTAGAATCTACCTCAGGGTTAAACACTACCTGGGCAATCCCTTCCCTGTCTCTAAGGTCTATAAAGATTACACCTCCGTGGTCTCTGCGCTTTTGCACCCACCCCATAAGTGTAACCTCTTGACCTATATGACCTGCTCTCAGTTCTCCGCAGTAACAAGTCCTCTTCCAGCTTCCCAAACTATCCAAAATGTTTATGCTCCTAAATATTTTTTTATTGTTTAAAATTTTCCATCTTACTTACAAACCCTACAAGGCTTTCCACCATAATATCAAAAAACTTCTTACCCTTTTCTACAGATGCAGCCTCAGGGTTACCCCACACAGCTCCCGGCCAGTATTTGACCTTATCTTTAACTATTATAGGCCTGGGAAGATTTGGGTATTCTTCTTTCGCCCTGCCTTTAACTAAGGCCTCGTCTAAGTAAAGTATTAGAGATGTTTCTATCTCCCCTGCATGGGAATCGTTTTTAGTTTCTGCAATTTCATAAGCCTCTTTTGGCAGTATTTCGTATATAGCAAGGCAGCTTATATTAACTCCTTCCAACTCACTTGTTAAAATCTCTCCTGCCTCTTTCATGGCAGAGACATGCTGGCCTCCGCCATGGCCTGAGATTAAAATAAAATTTCTAAGCCCCTTACTGTACCCATCTCTTACAATATCAAAACATACAGATCTAAGAGTGCTGGGAGTAAAATTGATAGTTCCCGGGTGCTGACCGGTAGAAGTGCAAACCCCGTAGTGGATTGGAGGAGCAACAAAGCAGTCCACTTTGGTGGCTGCTTCTCTTGCAACAGAGTCCATTATAAAAGTGTCAGTACCCAAAGGCAGGTGAGTTCCGTGTGCCTCTACTGCCCCAAAGGGTACAACCAAAGTTTTGGTCTTACTTAGCCCTTCTGTAAACTCACTCATTGTTATATCAGTTAATATCATAGTTAAATTCTCTAATAATTTTATATTTAAGGGTTTTCGCTGCTGTCACTAATGTCCGGTTTATTTGTTTCCTGATTAAGAGAATGATTAGTTAAATTGTCTTGCCGGTGGTCTTTTTTTTTTGATAATCTTTAAATATTTGATAAACAACAAAAGCGCAAAAGACAAAACTTAAAGCAAAAACAATTTCCATAATATGAATCATCAAGTGGCTCTCCCGGCTCACGGCATCTGCCGAAACTTCGTGAGCAAAAGTGGTAACCGGCGCATATATAAACGCCGCTGCTGATGCCATAATCAATCCAATATTCATTCCCCTGTTCATCTAATAACCCTCCTTGGTAAGCAATTTACAAGTTTTTTATTATAGCATATAGCTACTATTAATCTAGGTCAAAAATAGAAAAAATAGCAGGAAGCTGCTAAAAAAGCAATTAAGGCTTAGTCTTAATTGCTTAAAATTCGGTCAAACAGTGACTGATACGCGGGACGCTTGCAATAAAAAAGACCCATTAAGAGGTTAGTCTTAATGGGTCTTTTTGGAATTAAATCCGCCTAATTTAATTAAATTCTGCGGACTATTTACTTATTTGTATGTTTCTGAGGCGTAAGACTCCAAACCTTCAGCAGAAGGTTTCATGGCTTTGTCGCCAGGTTTCCAGTTTGCAGGGCAAACTTCACCATTTTTTTCAAAATACTGAAGTGCATCTACAAGCCTTAGAGCTTCATCTGTGCTTCTTCCCAGTGGAAGGTCGTTTATTACACTGTGACGAACAACACCTTCCTTGTCTATTAAGAAAAGACCTCTAAGGGCTACACTTGGGGCATCAATTAAAACGCCATAGTTTCTGCTGATACTTTTATCCAAATCAGAAACCAGCGGATAATCAACTGCTCCAATTCCGCCTTTAGATCTTGGTACATCTCTCCATGCAATATGTGAGAAATGACTATCTACAGATACTCCAAGAACTTCAACACCTCTGTCTTTGAAATCTTTTACTGCATCACTAAAAGCAATAATTTCTGTTGGGCAAACGAAAGTAAAGTCTAGCGGGTAGAAAAAAAGCACCACATACTTTCCTTTATAGTCTGATAGTTTTACTTCTTTAACCGAACCGTCCGGCATTACTGTCTGTGCGGCAAAATCCGGTGCCGGCTGTGTTACCTTTGCTTGCGGTACTACGCAACAATCTTCTCCCATTTCTTAAATCCTCCTTGTTTATCTTTTATATTTTTTTTAAAACTTTGCCTGCCGCTTATTTAAAATCAGGTCTTGGCGTATCCTTTGTTGATGGCGGCAGAATTGGTACTGCTATATTAGGCTGTGTGCCTGTAAGGGTTTTTAAAAATGCAATAATAGAACTAACATCCCGCTTAGAAAGTTTAATGCCTAGTTGTTTTTGCCCCATAATAGTTACTGCTTCACTCAGGCTCCAAATCTTGCCGTCATGAAAATATGGATAAGTAAGCTCAACATTTCTAAGCGATGCTACTCTAAAAACCCGTTTATCTTCTTCTTTATTAGTAACTTCAAAACGGCCAAGGTCATCTCCATATTCAAATGTCTGAAAACTTCCTCCGCCTACATTTACACCGTTGTGACATGCTACGCAGCCCTTTTCTACAAAGAGCTTTAAACCTTTTTTCTCTTTTGATGTTAAAACCTTCTCATCACCTTTTAAATAGGAATCAAACTTAGAAGGTGTAAGAAGAGTCCTTTCAAAAGCAGCTATGGCTTTTGCTACATTTACATATTTAATTTTTTTATCATCGGGGAAAGCTTCTTTAAAAGATTTTTCGTACTCTGGAATAGAGTTAAGCTTTTTTAAAACATTTTTCTCAGTTTCAGCCATCTCTCCCGGGTTAAGAATTGGGCCTCCTGCCTGTTCTTCTACATCCTTGGCCCTACCATCCCAAAACTGAGTGGTATTTAAAGCAGCATTTAATACAGTCGGTGCGTTCCTTGGACCTATATTCCATCCATGGCCAATTGATGTTGGTAGGTTATCAACCCCTCCAGTTCCAATATTGTGACAGGAATTGCAACTTATAAAACCGCTCTTGGAAAGCCTTGGGTCAAAAAACAATTTTAAACCTAGAGCCACCTTTGCTTTATTTAACTCATTCTTGGGGTTAAGAGCTGCCTCAGGGAGCGGCGCAAAAAACTTTCTAAAACCCTCATCACCCTTGTCAGGACTTTTCATCTCTGCACTTACTGACGCCGCTACTGATATTAAAATTAAAAACACAAAACTTGATGTAATTCTTTTCATTCGTTTAACTCCTCTTTTTTAAATTTTATCTGCAATCTGTGCAAATTCCACTAAAGTGAACACTCACACTGCTTACTTCAAAATCAGATAATATTTCTTTCGGCAATAATAAGCCGGAACTGTAATCAGCAAAAACATCTGTTATCTTGTTGCACTCTGTGCACACTATATGATTGTGGTCAGTAGTATCAGGGTCAAAATGTTTTCTCTCCGGGTCTAGGTTTATCTCACTAACCTCCCCAATAGTTATAAGAGATTCTAAGGTATTGTAAACTGTAGCAAGAGACAAGGTCGGGTAATCACCACCGAGGGCAGCAAAAATATCTTCTGCCGTCGGATGACACTTATTACCATCAAGATAGTCTATAATAGCAGCCCTTTGAGGGGTTACTTTTAAACCAAATTCTCTTAATTTTTTAATTGTCTCTTCTTTGTTTATCACTTTTCTATCACCAATTAATTTAGATATTTATAATACAATTCTAATTTAGAATGATTATAAATTATAAAACCTGACAAGTCAAGAATTTAATCTTCAAATTAGTCCTTATAAGTAATGGATTCTATGCCCTCTATAACTGATAGGATCTTTTTTTTCTCCACTCCAAGGGAAAACCCGCCAATAGAACCATCTGATGATATCACCCTGTGACAGGGGATTATTATAGGAATGGGATTCTTTCCGCAGGCCGAGCCGAGAGCCCGTGAAGCTAGCGGACGGTTCACTGCAAAAGCCAACTGCTTGTAACTCACAGTCTTGCCATAAGGAATTTTAACCATAGCAGACCAAACTTCGATTTGAAACTCTGTACCTGTTAAATCCAATGGAAAGGAAAAATCGAACTCAGCCCCTTTAAAGTATTTTTTGAGGTTTTCTGTAACTAAACTAAACAAAACTTCACTGCTACCAGAGGGGTGGGCAATTGGAGACTTTTGATATTTACATTTAATTAAAGAAAGAACGGATTCTCTGCTCTCTCCTACAAACAAATCAGTTAGCCCCTTATCACTTGCAGCAAAAAAAATCTCGCCAATACCAACAGGTATGTAGCGAGAGGGGAATTCTTTTATATAAAGTTTTTTATTCTGCATTAAAACTCAAACTAATTTTTAGTTTTATTATTTAGTCCTTTAAGTGATGCAAATAAAGAATTCTCTGCCCCTGGGAAGATTTTACCCATCATGTCATCCCTTACCCAAGCAAACTCGCCTTTATCTTTCTTCTTTAAGAATTTGCGAGGAGATGATTTTATCTTAAGAGGGTTAACCACCTGGTTCCATACTTTAACTTCATAGTGGAGGTGAGGCCCAGTTGAACGGCCCGTAGAGCCGACATAACCTATGACTTGTCCCTGCTTAACTCTGCGTCCTTTTTTTATGCCTCTTGCAATTTTTGACAGATGGCCATAAGCAGTTTTATACTTACCCTTGTGTTTAATTTCAATATACTTACCATAACCGCCATTCCAACCACTCTTTACGATTACACCATCACCGGAGCTTTCTACAGGAGTACCACGAGGTGAGGCATAATCTACACCGTGGTGCGCCTTATATTTCTTTTTAATAGGGTGAAACCTTTTTCCAAACCTGCTGGATATCCTGCTATACCTTAAAGGGGATTTTAAAAGAGTCCTTGTTACAGACCTTCCATCTTTGTCGTAATACTTACCTTTAAACTTAATAGCGCTATACTCTTTTTTATTATTAGTAATGCTTGCAGCTATAATATCTCCTATTATAGGTTTGTTACCCTCTACAACAACCTCTTCATAAACAACACTAAAACTATCACCTTTATAAATCTCAGTGGCAAAATCAACATCCCAGGCAAAAATATCAGTAAGGTTCATAATAACATTTGCATTAATGCCGGCCTTCAAACCTGCCTCATAAAGGGAAGTTTCAATTTTAGCGTTAACTACCCTCTCCACCACCTTGTGAGGGAACCTAACCTTCTCTGCTTTAAAACCGCCTATATCATCTCTATCTACAACCACACCATCGAGAGTAGAATAATGATACTCAAGCCTCTCCAGGTCTCCATCAACAGACTTAACCCTAAGGAGATTCCCTTCCCTAAGGCTTCTGAAATCATATATTTTTTTAGAAGATTTGGTGATTTCCAATATATCGGAATGAGAAAATGATAAGCCAACTAGAATGTTATAAAAAGAATCATTTTTATCAATTTTGATATCGCGAAAAGTGGTTTCTACTATTTCTTCTACAGGGACAAGTGTTTCGACTGACTCATTTAAGCTGACACCTGAGAAAAGTCTCTCCGAGAGGGCTTTGGTACTGTCAAAAAATATAAAAACAACAGCAAAAATAACTGACATAGACAAAACAGCATAGAGGTGGTAATGATAAAGCCCTCCCCCCTTGCTACTACTACTTTCAGCTTGACTGCTAAGCAGCTTTAAGCTGTCTCTGTTTTTATAATCTTTCATAGTTAATTAGGGTTATTTTATTAAAAAAACCTAGCAATGTCAAGGGATTAGCCCTAAGGTTCCCCTCACGCACTGTCGGTTCTTTATTAATGAATCTTTGGAAAACCACGTTAATCATTCTGGTTATGGCAGGAATCACATAACTTTTGTTTTTTCATCCTGAGAATATGTCTAAAATTCCCCCCATGGGACTCATGACAGGTGGAGCAGGTCATAGAGCTGTTCTCTGCCAAAGGAAGTGTATAAGGTTTATTAATTCCACCCCATTTGACATTACCTGTTGGGTGGCTGGTTTCCTTATGAATGGACCCTCCGTGGCAACCCTCCACTCCGCAGCCGCCCATAGCGGCAAAGTTCTTACTGGTAAACCCCGGATAGTGAGGGTCAATAGACACCATCTCTCTTGCCGTAGTGGTCTCGCCTACTGTTATAGTAGCTTTCATAGGTTTATTACCGGTCCATGTGACTGCGACTTTTTTGCCTAATCTCACTACATGGACTCCTTTTACCTTGGGAGCGCCTGCCACCGGCTTCTTCGGGGCGGCAGGGAATGCTTTCTTGGTCTTAAAATTAATCATGTCTGAATATATTGTATTACCATGGGCATCTTTAGATGCTACCCTAGCCATAAACTTCTTACCGGAAGGCATATTGGCAACCTCTACCTTGTGGCTTGTTGTATAATAATCCCTATTTGTAGCTAAACGCCTGAAGTTTCTGCTGTTTTTACCATACTCAACCACCGATGTAGTAGGCCTGTCAGTCTCCCAGGTGAACACACCTGTATAGAAGACTCCTCCCCTGAGCTCACTGAGTTTGAAGTTAGTAATTTTAACAGGCTCCGGTTTATCCTTAACTCTGGCTTTAACATGTTTGGGCGTAAACTCAACGGGCTTTGATGTGACACTCTTACCGTCACGGTCCTCCAGAGTAACACCGACATTATAAGAAACTTTTTCGTTAACATTTAAGATGGCAAGCCCACTTTTAGAGTAAACCGGGACTTTTATTTTTCTTCCTGATATCTCTGAGACTGATTTAATATGGCAAACTTTACAATCTGACATGGCAGATTCATGAGGGGTTTTTACTTTCTGCATTTTTTTATATACAGACTTGTGGCAACCCTGGCAGCCTGCCTCTTTTATCTCGAGAGGGTGAGTAACGGGAATATACGTATCTTCCATGAGTTTTAAGAGTTTGCCCACTCGTTTTTTACCTAGTTTTTCCGGAGTTGTCGGTGCCTTACCCTTCTCTATCGTTGAGATTTGCCCTGCCTTAACTAAAACCTCTCCTCCTATGGCAGGGTCCAAACTTGCAGCAGTAACAGAGCCGGTAATGGTTATAACCTCTGTAACTCCTCTTGTTGATTTTATGATAAAATCCGTACCTTTGACACCTACAACTGCAGTAGGTGTTTCTATTTGAAAAATTGAATTTTTCCTGCTGAAAAACCTATTTATAACTCCTCTGGCAGTACCTGATAAAATCTTCAAATATGAAACTCTTTTTCTCTTCTTTTCAGAGAACTCATAACTTTTAACAACAAGCCTGGTAACAGGAGCTAAACTTATGATGCTGTCATCTTTCATCAAAAGTTTAGCCTTACTTCGTTTGCCCGTAACAACAGTGTCACCCCTAAAAACAGGCTCCATAGACATGACAGTCCTGCTTTTACTTGACCCTTCTGCATATATAAGTACATCTCCCATCCAAGACACTACAGAACCAACAGGTTTTTTACTTTTGCCTACCGAGTCTCCTGTTATGCACACTACGGAAATAAATACTGCTAATGCAAAAAATGATATTTTAGATAGTGATTTTCTTGTCATAGGTTCACCTTTATTGTTTAATGAATTTAATATACTACCTGTCTTCTATGTTTTTATAACTAAGCTCCCTACTCCCTGTATATTTCTGAGTAGGCCTGTAAATTCTATTTGTAGATAATTGCTCAAGCCAATGGGCCAGCCAGCCGCTCACCCTGGAGGCAGCAAAGATTGAGGTATAAAGCTCTGCAGGAATCCCTATGCCATGGAAAACCACACCTGAATAAAAATCCACATTAGGGTAGAGCTTCTTGGAAGACAGCTTCTCTATAACTACCTTCTCTACCTCACGGGCAATCTTTAAAAGGTCATGGCAATCTTCATTGTCAAACAGCTTTGAAGCATATTTCTCTAATATTATGGCGCGAGGGTCCTTTGTTTTATATACCCTGTGGCCAACGCCCATAATCTTTTCGTTTCTTTCTATTTTACCTTCTATAAATGGTCTCGCATTTTCCACCGTGCCAATCTCTTCTAACATATCAAGAACTTTTTCATTTGCACCGCCATGGAGAGGCCCGGAGAGAGTGCCTATAGCAGATGACGTAACAGTATAAGGGTCAGCAAGAGTTGAACCAACCACTCTGGCGCTAAATGTAGACGCGTTCATAGAGTGTTCTGCGTGGAGTATAAATATTACATCAATTATTTTTTCAGTTAATTCATCAGGAACTTTTTCAAAAAGCATATAATAGAAATTAGCGGCAAAACTTAAATCATTATTAGGGGCAATCGGCTCGTCACCATGGCGCATCCTAAAACTTGCTGCAACTATTGTTGGAAGTTTTGCAATTAACCTTATGATTGACATGTAGCGAGTGTCTTCATCCAAGACATCTCTTGCTGGGTAATACATACCCATTGATGCTGTCATCGATTGCAGGTAATCCATCGGGTGCCCGTTCTCGGGGAAAAGCTCCGCAGACTTTAATACTTTAAATTTTAATCTCGTATGGGAATAAATATCAGATGAGAATTTTTCAAGTTCTTCGGAGGAAGGAAGCTTGCCGAATATGAGCAGATAAGCAACTTCCAGATAGCTGCTCTTATCTGCCAATTCTTCTATATGGTAACCCCTGTATTCCAGCACCCCTTTAAGGCCGTCTATAAAGCAAATAGAGGACTTTGCTGCTGCAATTCCCTCTAGCCCGGGAACAACATCCATTTCTTTCTCTTCCATATAACCCCCATTTCCTGAAATTATTACGATAATACATTTTATTTTGATAGAGCTACAAAGTCAAGGTTTCACTTGCATTTACTCCTCCCCTAGTATAAAAATATGCTGATAACAAGGGATTACCGAAGGGCTGGTGCTGTCAGATGCTATTTAACTCCATAGAATTCCTACTATTTTTCCTGCCAATAACAACGGTTATTTACTTTCTAATCAGCTCCATAGACAAAAACAACCAAACAGAACATAATAAAACTTAATGAGAATATGAATACTTTATCAAAAAAACTAAAAGAACATGGGTCAAAACTTGCCTACTTGCTAATAGTCGACAAGTACGACCTATACGGCACTTATATAAAAAATAACTAAGTGCAAATAAAAAAGCCCCTGCTTCACGCAAGGGCTTTTTGAATTTTCAACAAAACATAAAATCTAAGCATCTATATTTAATATCACCATGCACAAAACAGCGCCATTTAAATTAATAAAATTAATAACCAGCCCCCAATAAGGCAGGACCTTACTTCTATCTTTTTGCATTACACCTGCGACGCCAAAAGCAATTCCCAAAATACTGGCTGGCCCTCCTGTTACAAGATAGGAGTATATTATACCTACAATTTCCTTTGTATCCAAAATTCCTGTATCACTTGTCGAAACTATAATACCTGCATTCAAAACAAAAACTAACATGGAGCCGAAAAATATAGCCCCTATTACAATTGAGACAAGCCCATAACCTGAAACAGGTAGTTCTTTTGTGACAGCTGGCGCTGCGTTTTCCTGAATTTCTGACATTTAATATTAGTTCCTTTCCCTAGTAAATAACTCTGAAGACAAATCAATATACATTAATCGGACTTTTTAATCAAGCAGGAGCCCCTCTCAACCAAAGCTCAGTTATATTGGATTTATTTGAATAAATGCTTTTTGTATAGCAGGTATTGACTCAACCTCTTTCTCTACTTTTCTAAGGATTACATGGGATTCACCGGTAGAAAGATCCCCTACCACATCTATATAAACTTCTACATGAATAACAGGGCCTACATAATGAGCCCTTACAGACCTAACGGCTTCCACACCATCTACTTCAATAGCCGCAAACCTTACATCATCTACCATGCTCTCAGGCGGGGCGCTGCCCATCAAGTAGTCGATATTTTCTACCCCTATACGATAACCTGTATAAATAATCCAAAAACTAATAATAAAACCAGCTAAAGGGTCCAAAAAGTCGTAGCCGAAATAAACTCCCAAAATACCTACAAAGGCAGCTCCTGAAACAAATACATCCATCAGCGAGTCCATGGCAGTTGCCTTAATAGCAGGACTTTTTGTCCTCTCTGCTACTGCAAAAAAGAAAAAACTACTGACTCCCTTAATAACCATTGTAACAGCAAGGACCACAAAAGCACTTGTGCCGATAATTACCCCGTCACCACTTAAAAACTTCACTACAGAAGTCCTCATGACCTCAAAACCGAGAATACCTGCAAGAACTGCAACAATTAAACCTGCAATTGGCTCTGCCCTGGTGTGTCCAAAGGGATGCCCTTCGTCGGCCTCTTCTTCAGATATCTTTACACATATAAAGATAGCAACAGAAGCTATCATGTCAGTTAATGAATTGAACGCATCAGAAAGGAGGGCAACACTACCGGAGATGGTAGCTGCCCAAAGTTTAATAATAAAAAGAAAACAGTTTGAGAAAATATTTATAATAGAGGCAGTTAAAGCAGAGAAATTCATTTTTAATTCTCCATTTGCTCTTATTGGAAACTATCTGTCAGAAGAATATAACTATGTTTATAAAATTAAGAAACTCTCAAAAGACTTTATCACTAAAGGTCACTGGCTTTTGGTACAAGCACGGTAAGCCCTTTTGGAATTACGCTTACTTTAACTCTCTCGCCCGAGTCAAAAGCCTCACCGTCTGCATGAACATAATGGGTACCGCCGTCCATGACAATCTCTATTGAGTTTGCAAGAACCCTTTTAAAACCATCCAGCTCATCTATATTACCTTTGAACATATTAAAGGCAAGTTTTAAAGCTTTTATTGGACTTATATCTTCTACTATACAAATATCAAGAAGGCCGTCATCGGGGATTGCCCCCGGCGCAATAACTGCCGACCCGCCATACTGCTCGGTGTTTGCAACAGTTAATAAAAACGGATAGACCCTCATTATTCTATCATCATAACGAATCTTGGTTGAGCGAGGTTTGTAAGTCATAAATTCTTTAAGGGCTATCGGAAAGTAAGGGAAGATTCCCCTTCTCCCGGTCCTCTTTGCCTTATCTGCATAAATTTTACTAATAAGAGCATCAAAACCAAACCCTGCTGTTGCAAAAAAATATCTGTCGTCAACCTTGCCTACATCAACTTTTTTTGTTTCCCCGCGAAGAGCAAGGCTAACCACTGCGTCAACATCCCAAGGCAGCTTTAAAGCTCTGGCTAAACCATTACCGGAACCTTTTGGCATTATACCCAGAGGGATATCTGTTTTAACAAGTGCCGATGCAACTTCGTTTATTGTACCATCTCCGCCGCAGGCAAAAACAATGTCATAACCCTTATCTCTTGCCTCTTCTGCCAATTTATAACCATGGCCTGCACTCTTGGTTGAACGAACCTCAAAAATACCGCTCTCATTTTGAAAGGCGCGACTTACGGCATTATTGATTTCCTCAGTTGAGTCCGACCCTCCGGCAACAGGGTTTACGATGAATCTAATTTTCAATTATAAAGTCCTTATCTTTTCTCCGCGTCCTGGTAGTATGATTACTAGAGTCAGGGTACGGGGTACCTGCTCCCCCCATTGTATAAGTTAACCGTACCTATTTTCAAGTTGTTTTATAATAAACATAGTTGTATAGTGTTTTTATGAAGGAAAAACTTTGCGAAATATTAAATAAGGTACTCGCCCCTGTTAAGGCAAACCTTAAGGTTATTACAATTTCCGTGCTATCCACGCTGGCCGTCATAGTAATAATCCACTGCGGTGAGGCTTATATTAGCACCAATTCCTTCTGCACAGGCTGTCACTCTATGACCTTTGTTCAGGAAGAACTGGAGCAATCAGTGCACTACGGCAGAGTTGGAATGGATCCAAAATGCGCCGATTGTCACCTGCCTCCAACATTTATGAAAAGGCTTTTATTTCATATGGTTAGCGGACCCAGAGACCTCTTGGGCAGCTTCAAATATGACATGTCTACCATAGAAAAATTTGATGAACGAAGACCGGAAATGGCTCACACTGCTCGTATGACCCTTAAGAAATGGGACAGCGCACCGTGCAGAAGTTGTCATGTTTCCCCTCGCCCAACAAGCGAAATGGGTAAGATGATGCACAAACTACTCGATGATGGCAAAGCTACCTGTATTGATTGCCACCAAAACATCGCCCACAAAGCAGTACCAATAGAAAAATTAGATATTAAATAAGCAACTGCAGAAAAACTCTGCCTTTAGATTCTCTAAAAGAGTTAGAACCTTTCATAAGCAATAACTTCGCCTAGTTTTAATTGACCGGGTCTTGGGCGGGGATCCTCCGACCTTTTGCCTACGGCAACCATCATTACTATTTCATAATCATCGGGCAGAGAAATAATTTCTTTCATCTTGTCAAAATCAAAACCTGTCATGGGGCATGTATCGTAACCCATATCTTTTGCAGCAAACATAAGGGTCATAGCTGCCATACCGCCTGAGCGAAAGACCTCGTCACGCTGGGCCTCCTCATTACCATCATAATAACTTATGATTGCCTTCACCATAGAATCACGAACCTTATCAGGTGCGTTTTTATAATACCTCTCTGTATCTTCCTTCCATGCAAGCTTGTCACCGCAGACAACTACCATCATAGAGCTTTCTGTAACCTGTTTTTGGTACCATGAAGCTTCTTCCATCTTTTCTCTAAGCTCTTTATCTCTTACAATCAAAAAACGCCAGTTTTGTATGTTAAAGGCTGTGGGAGATTGGATAGTTAACTCCATAAGTTTTTTTATTTCTTCATCGGTAAATTCATGGTCTCTGTTATATTTTTTCACAGACCTTCTCTTCTCTACCAAGTCGCTAAAATTCATGTATAAAAACCCTCCATTGTTATGTCAGTTTGATTGAACTACGATCTTTATGCAAGATGTGACTCAGGTGTGTTAGGCAAAGAGTTTTCCCCGCTTTTTGCTAGGCAAAAAGTTTCTCAGGTGATACTAGGTGACGACTAAGACCCATCTCTTCTGTAGAGAAGCCAAAACTAAGCCCCACTAACTGAGCAAGATGAAAGATTGGCACTTGAATTTCTCTTTCTACTTTTTTCTCTGCCATGCCCTGATAGTTATCAAGATTTATGTGACAAAAGGGACAGGGAGTTACAATACAATCGGCACCATTGTCTTTTGCATCAAGCAGACGGGTCCCGGTCATTTCTACTGCAAGGTCAACATTAACCAAGTCACCTTGAAAACCGCAGCACTTCGTCCGTCCCTCATAGGTAACAACATTTCCCCCTAATGTTTCAATAACATTTTCCAATGACGACGGGTTATCTGCATCATCAAAACCCAGTGCGCTTGATGGACGAAGTGAATGACAGCCATAAAATGGAGCAATCTTTAACCAGTCTAAAGGTTTTTTAACCAGCTTTTTTACTTCTGTTAAACCAATGTCATCTATTAAAACCCAAAGTAGATGTTTAACTTTTACATTTCCGCTATATTCACTGCAACCGGATTCGCGCAGGTTCTTATTAACCTTCTCACGAATTACAGGGTCCATCTTAAAATCCCTGTTAACGGTACTAATAACCATAAGACAAGTTGAACAAATGGTCAGTATGTCCATACCCATCTCTTCCGCCTCGGCCAGTATGCGGCAGTTAACCGTCATATAGAGTTCATAGTCCTGGTCCATCAAAAGCCCTGCACCGCAGCAACTTGCCTTAGGCATATTGTTTAAACCTATACCTAAAACTTCTGCAATCTTGCGGGTAGAAAAATCTGCTTCTTTTGTTATCTCCTGAGATGTACACCCCGGGTAATATGCATATTCTTTTACAGGCGTGACGCCTGGTGTATTTTTGCTTATATTTTTAGCCATAAATTTATACCTCTTTATATTAAGAAGAAAAACATGCTGTGTATTTCCTTGTTTTTTTTTATTTAAAATCACCAACTAACAATCTACTAATTATAAAATTAACTGCATAAGTCACCTTAAATTCGGTCAAACACTGAGTGTTACGCCGGAGGCTTGTCCAGCGTCACGCTGGTCAAACACTGAGTGTTAGACATCAGGCTTGTTATGCTTGCCTTCTATTATTTTGTATATCTTGTGTATCTCTTCTAAGTTTTCAATCCTTGGCAGAACATGGGGCATCGGCGCCTTACCGTGCATTTGCATTTTAAGTCCAAAAGGTATCATGCCCAATGCTCGAAGTACCCCCAGGGTTTTAAATGTCATTGCCACTTCATCTACCATACCGATGCGGCTAATACTATCTGTCATTGAAACCACATGGTGAGCCCCCTGATTTTCTACTATATCTGCTTCTATTGCTTTCCCTCGAAGTCTTTCAATTTGTTTTAATGGCTCTACGCCTTTCGGGCAATACTCTGTACACTGAAAACACCTGACGCAGTCCCACATTCCATGTTCATCGCTTAACTTCTCCAGCCTCTTCTCGGACTTAGCCTCACGAACATCACCAACAAAACGCCAGCTCTTTGCCAGAGCCGCTGGGCCTATGAACTTGTCGTCTATTTCCAAACTACTGCAGGATGCGTTACAAGCTCCGCACATAATACACATCTGTGAGTTGTTTATAGCCATCGTGTCGCCGGTAGTTACTGTAACTTTTTCTTCTTTTGCATTTAAGTAGGGCGTAATCTTTTCCATCTTACGCCAAAATGGCTCTTGGTCTATTATCAAGTCTTTAATAACCTTGTTGTTCTTCATTGGTTCTACGACTATTTCGCCAAACTTCTCCAGCTCACTGGCAATACTTGTGTTGCAGGCAAGTTTTGCCCGTCCGTTAACCGTCATAGCGCAGGAACCGCAAATAGCAGACCTGCATGAACAGCGAAAGCCCAGTGACGGGTCTTCATACTCTACGATATCAAGAAGCCCTTCGAGTATAGTCATACCTTCTTCTGCCTCTACAGTGTATGCCTGCATATAGGTTTCAAACTTCACCCCGCCCCTTGTGGAGCGTCTTTCGGATCTTTGTATTTTAAATTTAACCTTCATAAACTTCGACTTCCTCTATTCTTAAAGTTACTCTTAACTTAATTAATACTCAGATCTACCCGTAGAAAAGACCGTCACGGTCTGGCCTAGTAGGTTCTGTCTTCCGGTTCGTACTTGCCCATGTTTACTTCTTTATAACTTAACTCTAACTCTGAGTCTTCCTTAGTAATGTCCTTTGTTATTAAAGTATGTTTTAACCAGTTTTTGTCGTCCCTGCCCGGATGGTCGGTTCTCCAATGAGCTCCGCGGCATTCGGTCCTTGCAATAGCACCTTTCAAGATACACTCTGCCAGTTCTATAATATTACCTAACTCCAATATCCCCGTTAGGTTTGTATTAAACTCCTCGCCCCTGTCGGACAGGGTTACTGATTTATATCTTTCTTTATATTCCAGTAGCTCGTTTAAACCCTTGGTCAGCACCTTCTCTGTGCGATATACGCTTGCGTGAGTTTGCATAATGTCTTTTACACCGCGAGCTACGGCATATGGGTCTTCACCCTTGTCTCTGTTCATAATATTTCCAATCTTATGTGCTGTGTTCTTTAAGGCACTCTTTGGAAATTTAGGCAGTTCAATACCCTGACAATATTCGCTTGCCGACTTGCCGCTGCGTCTGCCAAAGACGATTGTCTCAAGGAGCGAGTTACCTCCGAGCCTGTTTGCGCCATGTACGCTTACGCAGGCACTCTCTCCTGCTGAATATAAACCCTCTACAGGCGTCCTTCCATCAACATCTGTCATAACACCGCCCATGGAGTAATGCATGCCCGGGCGAACAGGCACAGGAGCATCAATGGGGTCAACACCTGCAAAGGTTATTGCAAGCTCGCGAATCTGGGGAAGTTTTTTTAATATCTTCTCCCTGCCCAAGTGCCTCATATCCAAATGTACACACCCGTCTATACCACGGCCTTCATCAATCTCAGTTTGTTCTGCCCTGCTGACTACATCACGGCTGGCAAGTTCTAACTTATTAGGAGCATACTTTTCCATAAACCTCTCGCCCTTTGCGTTAAGGAGGTATCCCCCCTCTCCTCTCACTGCCTCGCTTATTAATATTCCTGTTCTTGCAAGTGTTGTTGGATGAAACTGAGCGAACTCCATATCCATTAAAGGCGCTCCGACATTAAGGGCCAAGCCCATGCCGTCGCCGGTGGAGCTAAGAGCATTTGTAGTTAGCCTGAATACCCGTCCATAACCGCCTGTAGCAATGATGACTGACTTTGCATGAAGCCTGTGGAGCTTGCCGGTGGTAAACTCCATGGCAATTACTCCGCAGACTTTATTGTTCTCGACAACAAGGTCCGTTACAAACCACTCGTCATAAATAGGTACGGAGTGTTTTAAAATCTGCTCGAACATAACATGAAGTATGGCATGACCGGTACGGTCGGCAAGATAACAGGTCCTTGGATATCCCGCCCCTCCAAATGGCCTCTGGGCGATGTTGCCGTCAGGGTCGCGGTTAAAAATAGCTCCAAGCCTCTCAAGTTCAAAGATATCCTGTGGCGCGTCCTTACACATGACCTGAATTGCCTCTTGGTCGCCTAAATAATCACTGCCTTTAACTGTATCAAATGCGTGGTTTTCCCATGAATCCTCGGGGTTGATGGCGGCATTTATGCCGCCCTGAGCAGCCACAGAGTGGCTTCTGGTTGGGTGAATCTTGCTGACAACTGCAACGTTCATGCCGGCCTCGGCAGCCTCTACGGCAGCCCTCATGCCCGCTAATCCCGCTCCAACAATAACAATATCGTGTATTACCATAAGTAAGTGTCCTGCTTAACCAGCGTGACGCTGGACTCATTTATAAAGACTATGTTGCTATCAAATAGTAATCAAACAGTTGGTACTTCTGTGGAGATATCGAAGTAAAACAAACTTGTTCAATAATATCATTTTATTGGTGATTTTCAAAGAAATTCTCTTCCCGGCGACTCGCCGGCGACAATTATTGGGCTACATTCTGTCCTTATGACTATTGTACAATAAGCCGTTTTATTGTATATTAAAGAGATAAGACTTTTAAATAGACCAGCGTGACGCATAACAGTCACCGTTGGACTCAGTTTAAATATTCATATTTTAGACTCTAGTACGACAGGATTTTACAAATAATATAAGTTTAAAGGGGACAGAACAGATGAGCAAAAAAGGTAAACACGAACAACGCCACGAAGGCACCCACGACACAAAAACACCACAAAAACCAAACAAAGGTGCACACAAACAGGCAGAGGACATTCCTCAAAATGTCCCAAAGAAGCCTCATAGCGGAGAACCGGCACCAAAAAAGAAATACGACCAATAGACACAGAGTGTCACGCAGTGTGACGCTTAACCCTAAGATAGGGCCTTCGGCGCTAGCATAAACAACACCTGAATAGCTTACTGACTGTAGAGAACTGTCGCAGACAGCGGCGAATCGCTGGCCAGCATGATGCTGGAGACAATTATCGGGCTTCGCACCGGCATAAATAGTCATTCCCCTGAAAAGGGGAATCCAGCAGCGTGACGCGTAACAGTCACTTTTGGACTCAATTATAAAGACATTCACCTACCGTTACTCCCCTGAAAAGTGGGAATGCATAGGTTTAATTACCAACACTAAATTAAAAAACAAAGGATTAAAAAGATAAAACATGGGCAAGAAATTTCAACATACAGATAGGAATGCAGGTGGTCAGAAGAATTCCAAGGGTGGTCAAAAACCAAAACCGGGAAGCCCAAAAAGAGGCGCAGCCTCTTCTAAAAAACTAGCCAAAAAACCTTCCTAAGGAGCGTGACGCTCCACCCACAGGTATCCTCCTCTCCCCTCGCGGGAGAGGACAAGAGGAGAGGGGGATGTACTTCCTTCTAGTATTTTACTTACCATTTCATAGAAACTATAAAACCCCCTCACCCCAACCCTCTCCCGCACAGAAACAATGGGGAGAGGGAGTAAAACCCTCACAAAAACAACCACTTACCGCTTTACCGTTTACCGTAAGTTTAAATTTACTTAAGTTCTTGACTTAAAAACCCCACAAGCTATATTAAATAGAACTATATAAACAGGTGCATAGCACCACAACCAACAGAGGAGGAATTAAAAGGGAGTTGTCCCCTTTAATTCCTAAACCTTAAACAACGGAGAATAAAATGAAAAAAATTGCCATAGGATTAAGTATTTTTTTATTAACAAGTGGTTGTGCTACGATAAAGCCTATAGTACAAGGTCCAGCAAAAATAGAAAATTCTATGTCGTTCGAAGTAGGCAAAGAAAAAAAGACCCGCATAGGCATGCCCATGGTTGAACAAGTTTATCTTATATACAAAGAAGGGTTAATAACAAAAGAAGCCGTAACACCTCCAAGCAATAAACTGCTCGCCCTATCCTTCCCTACAATACCGAAAGGTACATACTTTAGGCCTTACGGAGAGGCCTCTACTGGAGAGATAGTTTACTGGAGTGACCAGTATAAACTGATAGCAAATTCAAGTTTTGGCCCCATACACTATTGCCTTTCTGCGAATAAAAACAAACAAGTAGTTGGGATAGTGTCGTGCACATCCGGGCTAGGTGGTATGCGTTGGGCTGAAGGTTCTGCTTATTTTAAAGAGGGTAAAGCCGTCAAGGAGGGCTCGTGGAAAAAAGAAATTATCTATAATGGGAAATCAGGTAATGTAATAAAACTGACTTACAGGGAATATACTAACAACATGATACGATCTGATTTTAATCAAGAGCTTACCTATGACCTTAAAGAGGGACAAAATATAAGTTTTCAAACTATGGACCTCAAGGTTTTAAAGGCCACTAATTCCAATATAAAATTTATAGTAAAGACACCGTTAAAGTAGTGTTTAATAAAAGCACTTTCTGACGCAGAGGAACTTAGGCAAAAAATACGAACTCATGTTGAAATAAGAAGAGATAAAAAACGAGTCAGAGAAGTAGACTTTGATAAAGCAACAAACTATATAAACAGGTGGAAACAACTCACCTACAAACCAACAAGATTAAATAGGGTCTGTCCCTCTTTAATTGAGGTTACGCCTTATTTGAAATATCTAATAATAACTAACGAAGGAGAAATTATGGCTGACAAAAAAACGGTTTTTATAGCATTTGCTATTGAAGACGAGAATATAAGAAATCTTTTAAAAGGACAATCTTTGAATACAAGTTCACCTTTTGAGTTTATTGATATGTCTGTTAAAGAGCCCTACGAAAATAACTGGAAAGATAAAGTACGAACCAGAGTTAAAAGATCGGATGGTATCATAGTTATTGTTAGTAAAAACTCACTTACTTCAAGTGGGCAGAAATGGGAAATACAATGTGCCAGAGAAGAAGGAAAAAAGGTTCTCGGAATTTGGGTTTACAAAGAAGACAGAACAAATATAGAGGGCGTAAAAACAGTTGTTTGGACATGGCCATCTATTGAAAATTTTATAGATAGTCTTTAATGGAAGGGGTTAATTTGTTATGCGCAAGGCACTTATTGTTGGTATTGATCATTACGAGCATTTTAACAACCTACATGGTTGTGTAAAAGATGCTAGCGATGTCAAAGAAGTCCTAGAATATAATGGTGATGGTTCAGTCAATTTTGAGTGCAAAGTCTTAACAAGTACAAGTTCAGACAATGCAATATCTAGGAGAGAGCTTAAGTATAGTGTCGTAGATTTATTTAGTACCGATTCTGATATTGCACTATTTTATTTTGCAGGACATGGCTATATAGAAATTACTGGTGGTTATATCCTTGCATCAACCTCACAGGAGGGTGACGAGGGATTGTCTCTTGTTGATATTTTAGTATTAGCTAATAAATC
>CBDUXU010000017.1:0-23393 GCA_965371285.1 uncultured bacterium
TTATACCATTTCTCTATATCCCCAAATGCATCTTCTCCTATCATTAAAGAGATTTCTTCTTCAGGAAAGAATTCCATAATCTCTTTTACTGTGTCTATAGTAAAAGACTTACCACCCCTTCGAATTTCAATGTCCAAGGCCTTGAAATGTTCATATTGAGCGATAGAAAGCGTCACCATCTCCATGCGAGACTCCGGAGTGGCAGTCTCCTTACCTCCTTTAAAGGGAGAAACAAAGGCAGGTATAAAATAGATATCAGAAACTGAAGGCAGTTTAATGGCTTCCTGGGCAAAACTAATGTGCCCCATATGTAAGGGATTAAAACTCCCCCCGAATAACGCTATTCCCATAAAGTCCTTTTAAAAGATTTTCTACTTCTGTTAAAAATTAAACATGTTAATTGAAGGTAAAAAACTAAAATTATACTGTTTTTCTAACTGCCCCCCACGGCGAGTGGGTCATGCAAGGACCCCGGTGCAGCTCGACCCTGATCCTGCGGTGCAGCCATAACAATGAAGGCGGGTTACTATCTCTCTCTGCTCTAAAACCTTCTGGTTAAAATCTTTTATATGAGCAGGAAGAACCTCATTAGTACCTTCTCCGCACTTTAATTCTAACATCTGGTTAAAGTCGCAGTCATAAAGGTAACCGTCATAACCAACTGATATTGCAGTCCTGCACATGACACCCCTTGCGGCATCACCGTTGTAGGCTTCTATTAACTTTTCCATATAAGGCAGGTAACTATCCGACCTTTCGAGGAAGTTTTTGTACCTGCCTATGGGCATGTTAGTAAGGGCATAAAGCGAATTGAAAGTTATATCAAAATTCTTTTTTAATTCTCTTTTATAATCGGCTTCAAGTCCTGCTTGAGAGGGGGGTAGGCTTGGCCCTCCAGGGTTAAAAACAAGGTTTAGGGTTAGCCCGCTCCCCTCTACCCCGTAACCTGCCTTGTTTATTTTTTTCAAGGCCTTAATAGACGCTTCAAAAACCGAATCACCTCTTTGAGCGTCCACATTATTTTCGGTGTAACAAGGGAGTGAAGCAATAACCTCTACCTCATTTTCTTTAAATAAATCAACCATACCCTCATAACCGTCTTCGGTAAGTATAGTTAAATTGGAACGAACCTTTACCTTAGCGCCAAAATCATACAACCTTTCTACAAACCACTTAAAGTAGGGATTCATCTCCGGGGCGCCTCCGGTTAAGTCGGCGAACTTAAGAGAACTTTTCGTAAAGGCATCTATGCAATACATCATTATGTCCCTGCCCATAATTTCCGTTCTGTTTGGCCCTGCTTCCACGTGACAATGCTGACAAGCCTGATTACAGAGTTTTCCCAGGTTAATCTGCAAAGTATCTACTGACGTTGCTTCCAACGGATAAAGCTCTGTCTTTTTGAGAGACTCGTTAAAATCTAATAATGTTTTTTCCACTTAACTTGCTCCGAACTTATTTATATTTTTTATATACAGACCTACTATTATTTTTATTATTATATAATTTTACAAATTACTGATATGTAACCGGCATTACAAAAACCCCCGCTGCTACTTCTTAAAAATCTCATTTAGAGTCCTGGTAAATCTTTTTCTCGTTTTTGTGTCTGTCTTTTTAACATACAACATACCCAGCAGCGCCACTACAATTCCTCCGGCTAAATCGTATGTTAAATCCAGCATAGTATCCACTAGGTCGTCTTGCGTGGTTTTATCAAGAGTTACATCTACTATAAACTCTGCTATCTCCCAGAGCACTCCCACTGCCAGAGAAAATGTTATAGTAAATATTCCGATGAAAAAGATTGTAAGACGAAGCTTTTTTGTATAATGTAGCGTATAGACAATCATAAATGCTATGAGCGCTACAACGGCTGAGCCAAAAACATGCAGAACGTCATCCCAATATGGCCACTTTTGGTATAACCCGACCACCTCACCTAGAAATGTGTGGTTAAAAAGAGCCAGGGTAACAAGGAAGTCTATTTCGAAAGGCAAGGTAATACGATAGTTACTCTCAAGAAGACTTGGTATCAGTGACAGATAAATGGCTAAAAACACTAATAAAGAAAGAGGATAATCTCCAATGGAGATTGCGTAGGGAAAAAGCCCCATTAGGGCAATTTTCATGAGCCAGGAAAGAGCAGTATCGAGAGTAAGTTCTCCAACAATTTTAAACATAAGAAAGACATTATATAATGATATAATGCCTGTTGGCAATATATTTGAAAAGCCCGAGATGGAGTTTTATGGATAAAAAGAAAAGAGAAATATTTTCCTGGTGTATGTATGACTTTGCAAATTCTTCATATACTACCATTATTCTCACCCTTGCCTTTAGTATATACTTCACAGAAGTCGTAGCCCCGGGCCCTGAAGGTAAACGGCTATGGGGCTGGTGCTACGCCGCAAGCATGCTTACCGTCGGGTTTATGGCACCGCTCTTGGGGGCAATAGCAGATTACGGAAAACTTAAAAAGTTCTTCCTCATAATGTTCTCGTATATTTGTATCATCGGAACAGGTTTTTTATACTTCGTAGAGGCGGGAGATGTATGGCTGGCTGTTTCTCTGATATTTATTTCTAACATAGGTTTTAACGGAGGCATGCATTTTTGCAATTCATTCCTCATAGACATCTCAGACTCTTCTAATATAGGCCGCATATCCGGTTACGGGTGGGCTTTAGGTTATATAGGAGGACTGCTTTCCCTTGTACTTGCTTACAACTTTTTAAAAGGCGGAGTAAGTGACCCGTCTTTTAAGTTAAGTTTCCCCATGGTAAGCCTGTTTTTTGCCCTGGCATCTACTCCGACTTTCCTATATTTAAAGGAAACACAGAGTGTTACCGGGCGTGAGACCCAACACCGCGTTCCCGACAGCGAGACTTCGACAAAAACAAAATATTTTTCCCACGGCATAAAAAGAATTAAAAACACATTTCACCAAATAAAAAAGTTTAAAGAAATTGTAAAATTCTTCCCCGGTTACCTCTTATACACTGACGCAATAAACACTGTTATAATATTTAGCGCAATATTCGCTTCCCAGGTATTGGGCTTTACTCCAACGGAGCTTTTAATTTATTTTATAATTACGCAAAGTACCGCCGCTCTGGGAGCCTGGGGTTTTGGGCTGCTGGCAGATTCAATAGGAGCAAAAAAATCCATATCCATCACCCTAATCATGTGGATTGCCGTTGTAGTTAGTGCATACTTTGTAGAAACTAAATTTCAATTTTATTTAATCGGCATGGTGGCAAGCTCTGCCATGGGGGCAAACCAAACTGCTTCTCGTTCAATGATAGGAAGTTTCACGCCTCACGGCAAGAACGCAGAGTTTTTTGGGTTTTATTCTATGGTAGGCAAATTCGCCGCAATCATTGGCCCTATTGTTTACGGAGAAGTAACTGCCGCCACAGGGTCGCAACGCTACGCCCTCCTCTCACTAGGGCTGTTTTTCATCGTAGGACTTATCCTGCTTAGCTTCGTAAATGAAGACAGGGGGATTAAAGCTGCCTTAGAGTTTGAAGAAAATCAGTAGATTATATTTGCAATAATAGTAGCTTATTTACTATAATAATAACTATATATACTATAAAGAGACTTAAGGGGACAACCAATAATGTCAATCGCTAGAGAGATTAAAAACATAAACATCTTTATAACAATTACTTTTCTTTTACTCCTTTTTACATCTACCGCAGCGACCTCAAAGGCTGAAGGACTAACAGAAAAAACAGGCCAGGAGATGTTAAAAGAACTTAAAGAACTAAACAAATCTCTCAGAGAAATGAAGGCCGGCAACAAGAAGCCGGAACCTCCCAAGGATGCAAAAGTAACTACAAAAGGCGGGGCAATTCTTGGCGATAAAAACGCACCTGTCACATTAGTAGAGTTTACGGATTACCAGTGCCCTTTTTGTAAAAGATTTATGGATACTACATTTGTAGAACTGAAAAAGAAATATATAGACACGGGGAAAGTTAAATTTGTCAGCCGCAACCTGCCCCTGCCTTTTCATAAAGAGGCACGGAGCGCTGCAGAAGCGGTAATGTGCGCAGGAGATCAGGATAAAGAAAGTTATTGGGAAATGAGAGATATAGCTTTCAAAAACCCGAGAGCATTATTCGATGATGACTTAAACAAATATGCCGTCCAGCTTTCTTTAAATTTAAGTAAGTTTAAAAAGTGTATGGCTAGCGACAAACATATAAAACAAATAGATAAAGACATGGCCGACGCATCAGCTATCGGTATAAATGGCACCCCGTCTTTTGTAGTAGCCCCGTCAACGGGAACCGAACTGACAGGGGAAGTTATTATAGGCGCCCAACCCTTCCCTGCCTTTGATAAAGTAATACAAAAAATGCTAAAAAAATAGCCAAGCTTCCAGCTTGACCGAATTTCAAAAACAACAAGTGTGACACCGTAACACTCTGTGTTGCACTCAGTTTCAAAAACAAAAAAACGAGGCTAATGCCTCGCTTGAAATTACACCTAGTTACACCCTTTAAGACCTAAACCTTAGCGCTTAAAAAGAAACTTCCTTTGACACCTCTTTCAGTGCCTTTTTTAAGTCTTCTGTCATCTCTTTTAGCTGGTTTTGCTTGCGAAGGAGGTAGGCTGGATGATAGACAGGCATTACCTTTAACCCAACCTTTGTATTTTGGCCGTCAACCCACACACCCGGCACAAAGGGGTTTGCCTTTATATCATCGATAAGGGCTGAATAAGCAGTCTTGCCCACTGCAATGACAGCCCCCGGTTTGACAATAGAAAGTTCTTCGAGTAAATAGGGTAAAAAATATTCCTGCTCAGCCCTGCTGGGAGTGCGGGTTTTATACCTGCCCGTACTTTCTGTGTAAACATTAGGCCAGAGCTTTACAACATTAGTAATATACAACTCATCTCTGGAGCATTTAAATACATCTTCCAGAGCATTTGTTAAAAGCACGCCGGCGCGACCGATAAACGGTCTACCTTCTTTGGTTTCTGTGCTGCCCGGAGCCTCTCCGACTATAACCACCCTGCATGGAACAGGGCCTACACCTAAAACAGGCGGTACATTTGTAATAGTTGGGCATTTTTTAGCGATTTTGGTGAGTTTTTTATTGAATTTGTCTATTTCTAGGTTGTTTTTGGTCATTTGTAGGAGAAATAATGTTTATTTAGTAAAAAGTGACGGTTCTTTATCAGAATCTATATCACCTGCTGATTTACCAGTTTTTTTTGTTTTACTAACCGACTCGGTTGACTCGCCGCTAACCTCAGCATTTTTGCTATCTGGTGTAAATGGAATTTCACCTGCATAAAATGGCCTCTCCATTGCTCGTATAGAAGAAGTCCAGTTCTGATCCTCAGCAGTTGCCTTAACATTTGTTTCTACAAGATTAATCTTAGAATCTAAATCATCTAGGTATGACAAGACCATTGCCTCCATAATCATTGGTAATTTAGGTGAACCGAACTCTAATCTGCCGTGATGAGAGAGAGTCATATGCTGAACCGCTACTTTAAGTTCTTCAGGAAAACCCTTGATTCTATTGATATAATTTCCAATAAATTCAGTCTCCATTCCAATGTGGCCCAGAAGCTTACCCTTGTCAGTATATTCAAAACCCCTGTCATAGGAAAGCTCATAAATCTTACAAATATCATGAAGTACAACGCCTGTGAGAAGAAGGTCTTTGTTTAGCTGCGGGTAGTGCTGGCAGACTTTAAGGGCCAGACCGGCAAGACTAAGGACATGCTCCAATAGACCGCCAAGAAAGGCATGATGAATACCTGTAGCAGCAGGAGCAAGCATAAATTTAGGCCGAACTTCTTCATCACCCAGAATTGTCTGCAAGAGTGTACGGAGGTATTTATCCTCCATAGCTGAGATAATAACTTCCAAGTCAGCCATCATATCTTCCGATGGGCGCTCTGATGCAGGCATAAAGTCGCGGAGGTCGTAATCTCCATCTGAGAGGGGAATAATAGAGCTTACATTTAGCTGTACGCTGCCCTGATACTCGTTTCCCGAGCCTTTTACTATGACTACATCGTCTTTGTCGAAGGTTTGTGCCATCTCTTCTGCCCTATCCCAAACGCGAGCATCCATTTCACCGGTTTTGTCCTGAAGTTTTAATATGAGATAGGCCTTCCCGGCCTTACTTACTCCGGAATCCTTCTTGGTTATTAAAAAAGGAGATTCGACCCTCTCTTTATCTTTAATTTCCTTTACATATTTTTTAATCATATTTAGCTGCTCTGCCCTTCTTCTTCATTAATTTTCTTTGTAACCATAAGGTAATAGGTCTTAAAATAGTCATAACCGGACCAAATTGTCATCCCCAGGGCAATCCATATAACAACTGCGCCAATTGCATGAAAATCAATTGCAAAAATTGGATAATCAGAATGGTGCAGCAAAAGGGGAATAATGGCAGAAATCTGCGAGGCTGTCTTCATCTTGCCTAACTGGCTGGCATCGATTATTACGCCGCTTTCCTGCGCAATAGCCCTAAGCCCTGTAACAGCAATCTCTCTGGCGATTATTATAACAACTATCCAGGCAGCAACCCTTCCCATAGGAATAAGCATAACCAGGGCAGTCATTACTATTAACTTATCGGCTAAGGGGTCTAAAAACTTACCTATATTGGTGACTATATTCATTTTGCGAGCCAGATAACCGTCCACCAAGTCAGTTATACATACAAGGGTAAAGAGGAGGGCTGCCATAAAGCTGAAAAACTTCCCTTCCCAGAGCATTAAAAATATTAAAACAGGCATAGCCCCAACCCTTGACATAGTCAATATATTCGGCAAAGCCCATAAATTCTTTCTCTCATTACTGTCCAAAACCGTCTCCTTTAACTGCTCTAATCTTAAAATGTTAGTGTACCTTCTAGCGGGTATTAGGGCAAGTATTTTCACGCAAAAGTTACTGATATCCTTGACAAAAACTATGTCATATCATACCCTTTTACTTTAAAGGGTATATTATGAAAAACTCATCACACATAGAAACTGACTACCTTGTCATAGGAAGCGGTATTGCAGGACTGAGCTTTGCCCTGAAGGCGGCAAAAAAGGGTACAGTCTCTCTCATTACAAAGAGCAAACTACGTGACTCAGCTACTTACTACGCGCAAGGCGGAATAGCGTCAGTTTTGTCCGACAGGGATAGTTTTGAGAACCACAGCAAAGACACAATTAAAGCTGGAGCCGGGCTTTGCAAAAAAGAAGTAGTCGATGAAATAGTCAAACTTGGGCCGGAAATGGTTAACGAACTTATTTCAATCGGCACACATTTTACCACTTCCGCGCAGAGCAGCGGCGCCCTGAAACTAAGCCTCGGCTTTGAGGGCGGTCACTCTAACAGGCGCATAGTTCACGCAGGAGACATCACAGGCAGAGAGATTGATGAAGCTCTTCTTAAAGCGATTGGTGAAGAAAAAAATATTACTATCTATGAAAATCACATAGGTGTTGACCTTATAACAGAATCTAAATTTGTTGAAGGTTCTAAAATAAAAACAGGCAGCGACACAGTTTGGGGAGCTTATGTTTTAAACAAAGAAACCGGCGAGATAAAAAGGTTCCTGGCAAAAGCAACTGTCATAGCCTCAGGAGGGGCAGGAAAAGTTTACCTCTTTACATCTAACCCCGATGTGGCAACCGGTGACGGTATTGCAATGGCATACAGGGCTGGAGCTACTATCGCAAACATGGAGTTTATGCAGTTTCACCCTACTTGCCTTTATCATTCAAAAGCAAAAAGTTTTTTAATTTCCGAAGCGTTAAGAGGTGAAGGAGCAAGGCTTGTTTTAAAAGACGGTACTCAGTTCATGAAAGATTATCACCCTGACGGAGAACTTGCCCCTCGCGACATTGTTGCTCGCGCAATAGACTATGAATTAAAAAAGAGTGGCGACGATTCGGTGTTCCTGGACATAACTCACAGGGACAAAGGTTTTATAAAAAAACGCTTTCCAAATATTTATAAAAAATGTTTGGAGTTCAATATTGACATTACAAAAGAGCCTATACCGGTTGTGCCTGCTGCTCACTACATCTGCGGAGGAGTTGTTACGGACACATCGGGAAAAACAGACATTAACCGCCTGTTTGTAATTGGAGAGTCTGCTTGCACAGGACTACACGGGGCAAACAGGCTCGCATCCAACTCCCTTCTTGAGTCCCCTGTCATAGCATTTAAAGCAGCCGCTGTAGTTAGCGAGATTATAAAACAAAACGGTGCAATCCCAAACTTGCCTCAGTGGGAGTCTCGCGGCGCCGTAACAAGTGATGAGGCAGTTGTTGTAAGCCAGAACTGGGACGAGATAAGAAGGTTTATGTGGAATTATGTTGGAATCGTAAGAAGTGATAAAAGGTTAGAGAGAGCCGAAAGAAGAATCAATTTACTGCTTGGAGAAATTAATGAGTACTACTGGAACTTCACCATAACAAATAACATAATCGAACTTCGTAACCTTGCAACAGTTGCATCTCTTATCATCGAATCAGCAAAACAGCGCAAAGAAAGCCGCGGCCTGCACTTTAACATCGACCACCCTGATCTTGATGATAAAAATTTCAAAAAAGACACTATTATAAAAAAGCCAATATAAAACCCCCTGAACATAAAAACACAGGAGGTCTTATATTTTAACCTTCTTAAATGATAAGGTCAGTAATCCAACACTAACCCGGCTCTTCTGGCGGTATTGGTTTTGAATCTAATGGATCTCCGCCCCCTGATGACGAACTACCTCCTCCGCAAGAAGAAAGCATCACAAGCATCAATAACATAAAACTGTATTTGAATATATTTTTCATTAACTACCCTCCTAGTAATATAAAAACTAAGGTTTTGGAATTATTATTTTATAAGTAACATCTTCTTTCAATTGATAAATCCAATAACCTGTCCACGGCGTCAGTTTAGCTTCCGGTAAGCCGCCTGCACTTTCAAAGGAATACGTTCCTCCCCAATCCTTACCATTGTAAGAATAAATACCGTTTATCAGCCAATTCTGTGAGACTGCATAAGGCCAAGAGACATAAGGAAACTGCTCGGACTGAACCTGGATATCCTTTAGATAAACATCTCCGTTATAGGGATTATTTATCAAGTTCCAACCGGGCTGTAATGTTATCTCTAAAGTATCACTTACTATATCATCCATCCCCTCCAGTTCAATAAGTGATGTGTTATTTCCGCATGAGGACTTACGTACAAAATAACTTTCTCCTGTTTTAACTGTATTAAAAGCATCTACAATTTCAAAGTGTCCCTTATTGCCAATCCTATTTCTTGAAAGACCTTCAGAAACCCACCTAAATGCAACAGTACAACCAAAGGCCCTGGTGCTATCATAGTCTGCACCATCTAAATTCCTTGATGCGCCTACAACCCCGTAACTATTTAGAATGTGCACATCGGGACCTGTAATATCTCCTGACCCAGGATACCTGAGAGTTGAACCTGCTCCCCCCTCTAAAATTGCTTCAAAATAATAACTGCTTGCCGATGAAGGGCCAAGAATAGTTGTATAACTGCAAAGCTCTCCTTCAGTATAGTCCCCTGTACAGAGCATGTCATAAGACATATAAGTTGAAGGTGAACTTCTGTCAGCAACATAGAGTTTAGCAATTGGCGCTACCCCGCCACCTGAGTCTTTTACTACTATTTTAAAGTTAAAGCCAGGATCTGTAATTGGGTTACCGGTTGCCTCATCAAGGTTATGGTCATCATCACCACCGTCATTTCTTTCAATTCCATCAAAATCACTGTCATCACCAGTTGTGGTAATACCATTTGCAGAAACAAAAGGCGTAGCGCTTCCGGTTAGTCCCGGAGTAGTATTTCCGGCACTATCGGTTGCGCAGAGCCTATAATAATAAGTAGTGCCATTTAAAATGTCGGTGTGGTCAAGACTTGTTTCCATTCCTGAATATAAAACCATACCAGATGAACAATCTAACGGTGTAGTAGAAGTATCATAGACAAGGGTATATGTTATTTGACCCAAATCTTCTGTAAACCCGCTCCAGATAAGCCCAGCATAGGCATTACCTGCTGCGACGCTAAGACTACCCTCAACCGGAGGGTTAGCATCAATTGCCGTTACCATAACTGAAATTGTTACAAAACCTTCAAGACTATCCATGTCAGTTACAAGCACTTCAAATGAATCGGGACCTGTAAAGTCTGCAAGTGGAGTATAGGTCGCAAGTCCGCTTACATCTACAGCGGCAGTGCCGCCGCTTGCCATAGAACTTATTGAATAGCTATGGACATCTCCCAGGTCAGGGTCGTTATGAAGTACTTGGGTGCTCTTTGGAGTATTAATATATGTATCAATATCCCCTGCTGTAGGTACAGGAGGGTCCGGTGTGCCGTATACTGAAATATTAATAGTTGCAGTATTTGAATAATTTGTACCATCAAAAACATTAAAAGTAAAATAATCGAACCCTTCAAAATTAGGGTCAGGGCTATAGGTATAGGTACCTAATATAGAGCTGGTAAGTGTTACAGTTCCATATAGAGGGTCAGAGACAATCTCATAAACTATTGGGTCCAATTCATTGTCAACCGCAACCAGAGTTCCTCCTCCTCCAACATCTTCAATAACCACAAGGGTGCCATTACTTGCAATGGGGTTACCTGAGTTATAGTGTATAGTTCCATTCCAAGTACGAGGAGTAAAGATACTACTAAATAATAATCCTACGCCAACACCAAGGTCTAGAGAAACATCACTATTTGAATATGTATTGGCTCCAACAGTATAGTTCATAGTGCCTGAGGTAGCCCTTACATAAAGACCGTAGGTATCACCAGCTGGAATAGTCAAACCTCCAATGTTTACACTAGTTGCATTTCCAGAACCAGCACCAGTCGCAGTAACACTCCCCAAAAGTGTCCACGCACCAGAATTTGTTTCGAAACCGACATAAGTTCCTGATTTATAATAGACCTCTATACCTACAGAACCAAATGTAGATACATTGACATCAAAGCTCTCTATGGTAATAGTATTGATTGCGGTCACATTAAACATATTTCCACCTGACCCGCTATTATTGGCAAATGTTGTTGTTATGCTGGTTTCCGGTGGGGTAGGAATTGTTATGTCCAGTCCCCAGGTATTAAGAGTCCCCGTTCCGCCTGCGCTGACATCAACAATCTCTAATGTCCAGTCTCCAGTCATAGACATACCGTCAAGAAGAAAAAGGAACTCCTCAGGCAAAAAACTATTGCTAAACGGAGCTGTGCCAGATGATATAGAAGTTGCAGCTTCATCGTCAAGGATAGTCTCAGTAAAATCATCACCACTACCTCCCCTCTGGTCTACAAGTAATACTCGTGTTCCATCAGGAGCAATAAGTGTTATAGTCAAATCTGAATCATTGGTATGGCTAATATCCAATCCTACATTTACATCGGTGACTACCCCGCTGTCTGCAACAGTAATCGTAGAAGTAGTTACTGATGCATCAGAAATAGAGATAGGAGTGTCTGAAGACATATGGTCCAGAACCATGCTAGTAGAAAATTCAATAGCCATAGAACTAGAAACTGCTGCAGTATTATATGAGTACTGATTAGCTACAGAACCATCTTCATTCTCAATACCTATTGTAGCACCACTTCCGTCGGCATAACTTCCAGTCATTGTGTTATACCTGAACTCTATTTCACCAGATTCATGTAGAACTGCCTGAAAAATATATGTTGCTGACATAGCACTGTAATGAGCCACATCCCACTGTGCAATAAATTTCCTATTAGGCGCACTCCCTATTGTCTCATAGACCATCTTATGTCCTTCGGTGGAATAAACCTTAAGGTCATCCCAAAATGGTGCAACTTTAGCACTTGGAATTCCTGAGGGGAGAGGCTCATTAGAAAAATCAGAATATGTACCTAAAAATTGCAAAAAACCGTTTGATGACATATTAATATCTGTATAAGGTATCCCATAGTAATCAAATGTAAAACCTATAGGAACTGTATATGTGCAATCATCGCAAGAAGTTGTCAGCACATTCCCTGTGCCTGAAATCTCATCCCAAGTATATGATATTGTAGGTGCCGGTGCATTTGTATCAGTCCAGACATAACCGTAGGAATCCGGTGAGCCTTCATCTGCTCTCGCTACAAAAGGCACTAAAAGAATAGACATACTTATGACCACAAGGACCTTGCAGGTTATCTTCTTTAAACTATATATTTTTTCATTTATTTTTTTCATTTAAACTCTTATATAAATTTTTATATACTAAGGCTTTGTTATAATTAATTTATAATCACCGTCTGTTTTATGCAGGTAGAGCCAGTAACCTGTCCACGGGGAAAGCTTCGCCTCCGACAAACCTCCTGCACTTTCAAAGGAATAAGTCCCGCCCCAATCAAGTCCATCATAATAATAGATACTATTATTAACCCAGCCATCAGTTGCAGCATCTGCCCATGTTAAACCGGTTTCTCCATCTTTGGTTATTTCGATGTTACTTAACAGGACATCAGTGTTATATGGGTTACTTACAAGATTCCAACCTGCCTGTAACGAAACCTCATAAACACCTGAAACAATGTCACCCTCTCCGTCAAGCTCAAGCAGCGAGGTGTTTCCATCGCAGGATGCTTTCTGTACAAACAGCGCCTCTCCTGCTTTTATTGGTTTTAGGCCGTTAACCAGTTCAAAATAACCTTTATTGCCTCCACCCTGTGTTGAAAGCCCCTCTGATACCCATCTATATGCAATCATACAGCCAAAAGCTCTGGTGCTGTCATGGTTTGAACTGTCTATATCCCTCGCTACGCCTACAACTGCGTAACTATTAAGAAGGTCCACAACAGGACCGGCTATATTACCGGAAGCAGGGTACCTGAGAGTAGACCCTGCCCCTCCTTCAAGAACAACTTCAAAGTAGTAACTCATTACAGAAGTCGGGCCAAGTATTGTTGTATAACTGCAAAGCTGGCCTTCTGTGTAATCTCCAGTACACAACATGTCATAGGTCGCATAAGATGTTGCAGAAGTTCTGTCAGTGACATAAAGTTTTGCAATTGGAGCTACCCCGCCTCCCGGGTCTTTAGCTACTATCTTAAAGTTGAAGCCAGGACTGGTAATTGGATTACCGGTAGTTTCGTCAAGGTTGTTGTCATCGTCGCCACCATCAAGCCTCTCTATTCCATCAAAGTCAATATCATCACTTGTTAGACTAATTCCGTTAGAAGCGACATAAGGCAACGCGCTTCCTGTAACTCCAGCAGACACATTGCCTGCTGTGTCTGTAGCGCAAAGCCTGTAAGAATAGGTAGTACCGTTTAAGATATTTGTATGGTCAAAGCTTGTATCCATTCCTGAATATAAAACCATACCTGAGGAGCAGTCAGTCGGAGTTGAAACAGTGTCATAGACAAGAGTGTAAGTTATCTGACCCAAGTCATCGGTAAAGCCGCTCCAAGACAAAACAGCAAAAGAATTGCTGCTTGATACGCTTAAACTTCCATCAACAGGAGGGTTAGTGTCAATTGCCGTAACCATAACTGCAATAGTTAGATAGTCCTGAAGGCTGTCTATGTCTGTTACTAAGACCTCAAAGGAGTCAAGCCCTGTAAAGTCCAAGTTAGGAGTATATGTGGCTACTCCGTTAACGTCTATACTTGCGCTGCCATCACTTGCCAGAGAGCTAATTACATAGGTGTGAACATCTCCAATGTCAGGGTCGTTATGATAAACTTGTACGCTTTTTGCTATATTAATAAAGGTATCAATAGGTCCTGAGGAAAGCTGAGGCTGATCAGGAGTGCCAACAACCGTTATACTTACAGTAGCAATGTTGGAATAATTTGTTCCATCTAAAACATTAAAGGTAAAATAATCAGACCCTTCAAAGTCCGGGTCAGGAACATAGGTGTAAGTTCCCAGCAATGAACTGGTAATCAAAGCAACTCCATTTAAAGGTGCGTCAACAACTTCATAAACAGGTGGCCCTTCCCCGCCAGAAGAAACTAAAGTTCCCCCGCCTCCAACATCCTCATCAACTATAAGATTACCATCACTTGCAACAGGTGCAACGTAACCCCCTACTGTATCAACATATACATTGTCTAATTGTGCAAAACCTGGACCTGTAAAGTTTTCAGGAATCATCCAATCAAAACTAATGCGAACATCCTGCCCTGCAAATGGTGTAAGGTCAACTTCTCCTGTTAATGGTCCAGTATCTGAATTAGAAATACCAGATACAGCGGTCAAAATTAGCGTACTTTGCATTGGTGTACCTCCACCGGAAGGCTCTACATTTACTGTAAAGGTTCTGTCCAATGACCCACCAAAGAAGAGCCAAGCTTCTCTGTGATCAAAATAAAGTGTCAGAGGACCACCACTAGGCAGTAATACATCTTGAGCAATACTTATTGTACCAGGTCCATCTCCGTCAAAACCATGTAATGCTGCCCAGCTGCCTTCAGTTGGATTACTGATAAAGAATCCTGCCCAAGGATCTATTCCGGCACCGTCAACATCTAGAGCGTAGAATGGACTAGTCAGGTCCTGAGTAACCCAACCACTAAAGTTTCCGCTCTCAAAACCACAATTCACAAAAGGATTGCCTGCAACAGAACTGCATGATTGTCCACCACCTCCACCTCCGCCGCCACCACCGGTGGTGATATCAAGTGACCAGCTATTTATAGTACCTACATTAGCAGGATCCCAGTCGTCCCAGTCAGCTACATACAATGTCCAGTTACCTATCATATTCTCACCGTCTACATTAGACAAGCTATCCCATGGTGGGAAGTAAGTGCCTGAATATGGTGGGCCATCAAAAGCAATATCTCCGCCAGCATCATCAAATGTGGTGCCTGTATAGTTTGCGCCACCGACCCACCAACTAGGCATGAGCTGTACCCATGTTCCTGCAGGTGATATAAGGAATAAATCAAGCTCGTGAACAGCAGGATGAGTAATATCAACTGTTACAGTAATATCTTCAACAGTTCCAGAGTCAGGTACATTTATAATAGACCATGCCTCACCTGGTATAAAGAATATGCTATCGAAGTCAGGTATAGCCATTGGTGTGTCTGCAGAACTATAAACACTACCTCCCCCTCCGCCGCCTCCAGAGATGGCAAATTCAATGGCCATATTATCAGTGACTGTTGCCATGAAGAATGAGTACTCATTAGCCACCGAACCGTCATAACTCTCAATACCCAATGTTGAGAACCAGCCGTCTGCTAAGAACCCTGTCATTGTGTTATACCTAAACTCAATCTCACCGCTTTCACGCAGCACAGCTTGAAAGAGAAGAGGGAATCCCGGATCCCATAAATGTTCTACATTCCATTGAACTACAAGATACCTGTTAGGAGCGGACCCCAAAGTCTCATAATATACAGCACCGGAAGGAGGCACATTTAAATCACTCCAAAAAGGTGCTACCTTTCCAGTTGGCATAAACGAAGGCAAGGGGTCATTCCAAGGCTGACTTAAACCAGCTAAATCAAATTCCATATAACCGTTTGAGTCAACTCTAATGTCAGTGTAGTTTGCTCCGTAATAGTTAAAAGAAAAACCAATTGGAATAATCTCACCACAATTATCACAACCAACAGGATAAGAGATTGAGCCAACTCCAATAGCTGAAGTCCCTGTGCTTGAAATTTCATCCCAAGAATAAGAGATTGAAGGAGTTGGAGCATTTGAGTCTGTCCAGACATAACCAAAAGAGTCAGGACTGCCCTGATTTGCGCTTGCATTTAGAGTAATTAAAGAAATAATGCCAATAGCAATAAGAAACCTTGCCATAGTCTTAGCAAGAAAAGGTAAATATAAGTGATTGGATTGTGTAATCATTAAAGACGTGAACTTCAACACTAACATGCCCCCAGCATGGATACTGCTGCTTAGTTAAGTTTACAAAGAGTTACCAACTATCATCTATAATTATCATTCAAAAGAGCCGGTCATAGAGGACAGGCCTTAGGTTTATTATTTACTTTAAGAGACCAAATTATCATTTAAAGTAAATATAATATGGAGTATTTAACCATAGGTACTAATGTAGGTCAACAGCAAATATGTTTTTGCCATAAGAAAATAAAGAAAGTCAATATAAAGTAAAAGAGGCCTAGAGGAAAATAAAAAGGCGGTGTTTATTAAACGCCGCCTTTTTACTAATAAATACAAATATGCAAGAATTACCTAAAAACCAACCTCAAATCTTGCATATGGTCCGTCAACTGAAATATCCAATGTATTATCATCACCGTCGTCAGCTGAAATCTCTAACATTCTGTAACCAAGAGAGAAGGTCATAAACGGGCCTGGGTCAAAGTGAATGGCAGCCTCAGCATCTATGACAGTAAGCTTACTTCCAATGGTCATTCCCGTCACCTCTCCGCCAAAACTAATAAGAAACGGCAGGTTTATATTAAATATTACTCCAACAGCAGGAACCGGCAGGTCAGCTGATTCGGATTCATTAAGTATTGGGTTGCCTGGAACATCAAGGGTCATCTCGGCATCAAAGTACTTAAGCTCCAGTATAATACCAAGCTGGTTTTCTGCCAGTTCAAAACCAAACTCTACGCCTAACCTGTGATAGGCAAGAGAAAACTCAGACTCAACATTAAGACCTTTAGCATAATCAATACCATTAAAAGTAAAATCTTTAGTTACCTTGTCATCACCTTCCCAGCTAAGGTTAGTAAAGGCATACCTTAGGTTGTTACCAAAGAAACCCACTTTTGCCCTGAACTCAGGAATGCCCTCTTTATTATCCATATCAAGTGCATCAACAAAATCAAACTCAGTACCTAGCTGAGACCCTGTTGAAACCTGTGTATCCAAGGCAAGCTTTGCGTCCCAATACCTAACTTCTACTTCTGCAATAGCGTGGGCATTGGAACTGATAATTAAAAATCCCATTACTGCTAAACTTGTTAAAAAATGCCTCATAAAAATCCTCCAAATTTTATTTAATACCAAAAAAAATATCTAACAAATAATACTACAATAAAGCTATGTTACTCAAGGATAAAAAAAACATCAGCTTTTCTTTAGAAAACTTTCCTGCAACAAACACTACTTAGGTAAGTACTTTCTCCATCTCCCCCCATCTCCTCCATGCTGCTTACAACTCTGGTGCCAGCTGTCTGGCAAGACCCGCTGAAAGAAGGATACAATTAAAGGACTTACTTATATAAGTTTCAGTATATTTTATCTTATAAATTCAGATAGTTACAGCGTAAGTTTAATTTAGTACTTTAACTATATCGCCTCTCTTAAAACCGCCTCCGGACTGGGTAATTGCCGTAGAAACCCTATCACCTTCATGACCGGAGACTACAATTTCTCCGATTTTTTTCTGCCTTACGCTGAGAACCCTTCCAGTGTCCGGGTCTATAATTTTCTTTCCACTCCTAAAAACCCTTAACACTGTCCCCTCTGAGAGGCGGCTTTTTGTACCTGCTCTTATAAGTATTTCAACCCCATCTATCATAACAATCTTACTGGTAAAGGGCATCGAGTTCAGCTTTGCCATCATTTTGGTCATAGCCTTTGTAAGGGCGTCTCTCAGGGCTCCGTCTCTAAGCCCCACATCTGCCGTACTCTTGGAGCCAAAGCCTAAGATGCCGCCTGTTTTCTTTTTATATATCCCGGTGCCGCTCTCTGCTAAAATACTCCTGCCTGTAGCAATATCCACCAGTGCGTAATCAACAGAAACTCTGGCAATAACCGTCTTACTCTGAGCTATTAAAATATCAGAGCTTTCTGCAAGTTCCGAATATGCAGTAATGGATCCGGAAATTCTGTAATCTACACTATCAAAACCTGCTGCAGCGTCTTTCTTGCCTGTTTTTAAGGCTCCCGACTCTTGAAGAGCAATTAATTCATCTTGGGCCTCCATTTCATCTTCCGAGAGCATGATTGGCTCAAGCCCTGCCTGCTTTACTATGGTTCTGAGTATGTCCGTAGCACTTTCGCCAAGGCCAAGCCTCCTGCTGGGGGTCTTATTTGCAAATTTCAGTATGGCTACAGTGTACTCCGGCCCCCTATAATCAGCTCCCTCTGCCTCAAGCTTACCCGTTTGGCCGGTTATACTAACATCATCTTTAACAGCGCCTGACATTTTTGCCGTGCAGCCAAGACCCGCAGTGGCTACAGCTACCTGCATTACTAAAATTAACTTGCTTCCCTTCATAAAATACCTCCTTCGGTATAAAACAGTTCTCTATTTTCTATTATCTGCCTTGTCTGCTTCATCTACTTCGCCTGCTTCCACTCCCCTGCCGGGCCCGTTAGGCGCCCCGCGGAAAGCAAGGTCTACCATCATTTTACTTTCTTTATACATGTCTTTGCCACGAACCTTATTTACAAACTTACCTGTAAGGTGCAAGGCCGTGTTACCGAGGGCGCCAAACCCTCCGGCCGTGTCCTGCATCTCATACCAGCTGTTCATGCCGGGAATCCCGGCTACTCCCTTAATATCTTCATGCCCCTTGCCAAGAGCTCCCCCCAGGGCCTGAGCACCACTAAGGAGGCTACCCAGGTCGCCTACCGGACCTGAGCCACGCCTTACCCCCTGCCCCCTGGACCAGACAGTTTTCCCTGTATGAACATTAATGAGCTTGAAACCAGCCCTTACAGAATTAGAGTTTAAAACCCCTGTTATAAGCGACTTAAAATCAATAAGATAACTGACAATAACTCCGTCAACGCCCAGGGTTTTACCGATATTTTGAGGGGTTGCCTCGCCTAAACCAACATGGCTTCCCATGGTCACTCCCATTTCGTCCATAAGAATGGTTTTAACCTCATCATGTGGTTTAACGATGTAAAATTTCTTAGCCATTTTTTCTTCTACTAATGACTGGACCATTTGTCCGCCGCCAACACTGTTGGTGACATTATACATTGGAAGCACTGCTACTGTCTTTATTGGATTTGTTGGGTCAGGCTGTGGTTTCAGCCCTGAGCAGGAGCTAAGCAGAAGAGCTGTTAGAAGGAGCGTCAATATTTGCAGTTTTTTCATCAAAATATCCCCTTATTGGCGTTTTTTGGCATTTTAAACTGTCGAATGCTCTTTATTATATACCTTTTATATCTCTTTGCAATACTTTATTAACTTCAAAAATAGACTTATATAACACTATTTAATGTTTTTTATTTTAAAATATTCACTTCAAAACCGGTGCTATACTTGACAAAAACCCCATAATTCATAATAATACCCTTATATTTTATATTATGATACTAAAACTCTTCATACTCTTTACGGTAGTTCCCCTTCTTGAGCTTTTTCTACTTATTCAAGTCGGCTCCAGAATAGGCACTATGGAGACTATAGCCATAGTACTGGGTACAGCCTTATTAGGGGCAATCCTCATAAAACTGCAAGGTTTAATGGTAATTGACAACATCAAAGACGCCCTTTTGGAGAAACGCTTTCCGGCAGACGAGATATTAAACGCCCTTATAGTTGTGATAAGCGGTGCACTTTTAATCACCCCGGGAATTCTAACCGACATTGTGAGCATTTTACTCCTTACTCCTCCCGGAGCAGGCCTGGTTAGAGATGTGATAAAAAGCAAATTACGGGAGAAAATCGGCAATAACAATATAAAGACAATTAGGATAGAAAAGCCTTAAAGACACACTCTTACTGGGGTTATAGGGAATAACCCCTATATATTAAATTAGAATTAAAATTACTAAATAATAGGGTTACATTAATGACATAATTAAATAGTGGCAAAAATGTAAAAAAACCCTTGACTAGTGCTAATTTTTAGGATAAAAAAGGTATGTTTTATTTGAATAAATGCCTTTACTGACACTGAAATTAGTACTACTCGATTTAATCAGATTAGGCACAAATTAAAATGACCAGACAAAGAAAATTAAAAAAAAGCATAGTAGAGAGTTCTGCAATGGTGGGGAAATCTTTGGTATTAGAAGAATACCTAAGTTCAGCTCCCTTTTCCGTTAACGCAATGTTTGCGTTTAAAATCGCAGACATTCATATGTCACTCCCTACTAGTCTGGTTAACAACTCTAGGCATTTACAAACCGCTCTATCCTATTAATATATAGGTATAGCGGTTTTTTTTATTTTAAGTACAGTTTAATAAAAAACAGGTAACTACGAAAGGAGGATTAACACCTTAGACCAAGTCTGGTCTCTAGTTGCAAATGTTAAACGCTTTACAGATGTAAGATTTAAATGATTGGGAGGGTAATTCTACCTGGGTAGAATTACTTTTAACTCCAAAAAAATAAATAAAGACTAAAGTATAGGAGGTACTAGTATTATGAGTGATCATGCAGCAGATGAACATTGGCATTATAGTATATACCCGTTCATACTAAGTTTTGGCGTACTATTTATGATTCCAATCGCCTTTGCTTATCAATTCGTTTACGAAAATCCAATGATGGCAATTATATTCTTTAGCCTAGGTTTAATCCTAAATGTTATAGGATGTGCCGGTTGGGTAAGCGAAACTCTGGTAGAAAGTGAAGAAAAACTTGCACCTGGTGCGATGCCGTCATTTATTGTGGCTGAAGCATTTATTTTTGTAGGTTTCTTTACAGCTTACTGGGTAACAAGGCTTTCCTACGGTTCAGATAACTGGCCGCCGCCGGGAACAGTTGAAATGGCAGCTACAATTCCATTAATAATGACTGTTATCCTTGTTTCTTCCAGTTTCACCTACCATCATGCAGAAAGCCTGTTAGAAGAAGGCAACCGCGGCGGATTTATTACATGGTTAATTATAACCATGCTGCTTGGTGCTTCATTCTTCGGACTTTCCGCTTATGAGTGGAACCACCTTATACATGAAGGTTTCACAGTTTCAACAAACCTATACAGTGGTGCATTCTTCTCTATTACAGGGTTTCATGCATCCCATGTTATCGTTGGACTTTTAATGTTTCTTTGCATTCTACTTCCAGCGCTAAAGGGTAAAGTCAACAACTCATTTGTTCAGTCAGCTGGTCTGTACTGGCATTTTGTTGATATCGTATGGTTCTTTGTTGTTTCACAGATTTACTTCTGGTAAGAGTTAAAAAAAAAGTAGAAATAATTAAGGGATTTTTTGAATGATACTAAAACTTAAAAACATAATCGGGAACATAAAGAAGGTCGTCGGCGTCACAGTCGGCGCGGCAGTCGTAGTGTTTTGCCTTGCTTCAGGAGAAGCTCTTGCAATTTACAGCGGCGTAACACCGGACTCTACTATAGACCCTACCCTACTCATCATAGATGAGCAAAAGTTTCTTGGTACCAAGATTGACAAGGAGCTTGAGTTTATTGATGTCGATGGTAATGAATTTAAGTTTAAAGACCTTCAGGGAAAAGCTACATTATTTCTTCTTTCTTACTATAAATGTGATGGTGCATGCCCATCAATCAATCGTGACCTTCTTAAACATATAGAAGCAATAGATAGAATAAAGCCGGGAGAGTATTACAATGTACTCACCGCTTCATTTGATGCTAACGATGATATGATGAGTCTAAAGCACTTTACAAAAGAGATAGGTATCCCCTCTGACATGAAGGGCTGGAGAACTTCCATCCTTAAAAACAAAGAGGATATTAAAAAACTAACAGATTCGATTGGGTATAAGTATTTTTGGAGTAAAGCTGATAAAACCTTTGTACATCCAAGTGTTTTTATCTTAATTTCTCCGGAAGGTCGTGTTATCCGTTATCTTTACAGTGCTCTTATAGACGAAAAAGATATGGAACTTGCCCTTGTTGATGCTAACAATAATAAGGCAACAGCAAGTGTGATCACCGACTTCACTGACATCTTTCTTGTAGCTTGTTATTCTTATAACTACAAAGAAGGAAAGTATACTATAAACTACCCTGTCTTTATCTCCAGTGCTTCTCTTTTGTTAGGAGTTTCACTTATTGTAGTTTCATTAACGGTTTATAAAAACAAAGGCAAAAAGGAGGTCAAATCATGAAAAAATGGTTTCTGACAGTAGCTACTGCTGTAGCGACACTGTCTTTTGATGCCATTGCTTACGCTTCATCACCTGCTGCAACAGGCGTAGGCGGCATAAAGGATCCAAAAGCCGGGTGGGAACACCTTTGGCGCGAATGTTTAATCGATATCACAATAATAGGTGTTATTTTTGCTGTAATCACACTATACCTATTAATAGCAAACAGGAGAACCAGTCCTGACCAAGTAGGAACAGCAACGCCGCTATCTAGCAGTGCTATGCTCTCTTGGGTTTTTATCCCAGTTTTCCTTTTTATGGCAGATGACTTTTATCTTGGCGTAAAAGCATGGGATCTATTCAGGGTTTACAGAACAATGCCTGAAGACGGGTTAGAGATTAAAATGGATGCTTCCATGTGGAATTTCCATTTTACCTACCCTAACGGTATTGAAACTGATAACGAGCTCGTAGTTCCAAAAGGCACACCAGTAGTTATGAAGATGACAAGTTATGATACAATTCATAGCCTCTATCCTGTTAACCACTGGGTAAAAGAAGATGCAATGCCTGGAAGAATTACACATATGTGGTTCCTTCCTACTGAAGTAGGAGAAAGTGTTATCACATGTGCTGAGTATTGTGGATTCGGCCATAGTGGTATGTATGGTACATTAATAGTAAAAGAACAAGCAGATTATGACAGATGGGTTGTAGCAAACACCCCTGAATCTGAAGGTTCTGACGAAAACTTATAAGGAAGGAGAATAATAATGAGTCAATCAGGATTTCAATGGAAAGAGTGGATATTTACCACTGACCATAAAAGGGTAGGAATTCTCTACCTTATTGGTTCAATTACCGCCTTCGTTGTTGCTGGTTTAATGGCAATGGCTATGAGGATAGAGTTATCTAATGTCGGCGGCGACATAGGTAGTGCACAGGACTACAATGTGTGGCTATACACCCATGGAGCAGTTATGATTCTTGGTTTCCAGATTCCGGCACTTACCGGATTCTTTGCAAACTATTGCGTACCTCTTATGATTGGTGCAAGAGATGTTGCATTTCCAAGAGTTAACGCACTAAGCGTATGGCTTTTCTATGCTGGTGTTATAGTTGCACTTTTAACATTCTTCATCCCTGACCCACCTGATATCATGTGGACAGGATATCCGCCTTACTCTATTCTAACAGGCGGTAACACATCGTACTACACATTTACAGTTCTACTTCTCGGTTTTGCATCTATTGCCGGTGGTGTTAACTTTATCACTACCATCATCAAGATGAGAGCACCGGGAATGGGTTGGAACCAGTTAAACAAACTAGTATGGTGGATCGTTGGTGCATTCATAGTACAGGGTATGTGTATTCATGTACTAGATAATACTATTAAAATCAATAAAT
>CBDUXU010000018.1:0-23203 GCA_965371285.1 uncultured bacterium
ATAACTTTTTAAATATTTTTAATATTTAAAGATTAATATTTATATAAGGACTAGGAGTGTAAAGTTTTATGGCAATAGAAAGAATAGAAGCGGCGCTTAAAGACTTAAGAGCCGGTAAGATGATAATACTTGTTGATGATGAGGATCGCGAGAACGAGGGAGACCTCTATATGGCGGCAGAACTTGTCACCCCCGAGGCAATTAACTTTATGGCAACTCATGCAAGAGGGCTTATTTGTTTAACTCTTACAGAAAACCATGCAGACAAACTTGGCCTTCCTCACATGGTTGACGATAACAACTCACTTTATAAAACTGCCTTTACAGTGTCTATAGATTCGGCTCAGGGCATAACAACAGGTATTTCTGTGCACGACAGGGCAAAAACAATTCTTGATTCAGTAAAAGATGGAGCCAAGCCTGGCGACCTTGTAAGGCCGGGACATATTTTTCCCCTTCGCGCTTGTGACGGCGGGGTGCTGGTTAGAACAGGCCAAACAGAAGGGTCTGTTGACCTGTCTCGCCTTGCAGGGCTTAACCCCTCAGGAGTGATTTGCGAGATAATGAATGAAGACGGCACTATGTCAAGAATGCCGGACCTTGAGAAGTTCGCCGCAAAACATGACATTAAAATAGTGTCCATTGCAGACATAATTGCCTATAGATTAAAAAAAGACAGGCTTGTTAGAAGGTCTGCCGAGGCAAGACTTCCCACTTCTTTTGGCGGGGAGTTTAAAGCAATTGGTTATGAGAACGATATAGACATTCACGAACATCTGGCACTGGTTAAAGGTGACATTGATCCCGAAGTTCCTGTCCTTGTTCGTGTACATTCCGAGTGTTTAACAGGAGATGTGCTTGGCTCTCTTAGGTGCGACTGCGGAGACCAGTTAAAGGGAGCTATGAGGATGATTGAAAAAGAAGGTGCGGGGGTTATTGTTTATATGCATCAGGAGGGGAGAGGCATTGGCCTCTCTAATAAACTCAAAGCCTATGCACTCCAGGACGGAGGACTTGACACAGTAGAGGCAAACGAGAAGTTGGGTTTTAAGGCCGACCTTAGAGATTATGGAATAGGTGCGCAGATTTTGTTAGACTTAGGAGTAAAGAAAATGCGTATTATGACAAACAACCCAAAAAAGGTTAAAGGTTTGGAGGGTTTTGGTTTGGAAATAGTTGATAGGGTTCCTATTGAAACGGTACCTCATCCTGACAATGTTGAATATCTAAGAGTTAAAAAAGATAAAATGGGGCATCTGTTAAAAACAGTCAAAGATAAGTAATGTTAAGTAATGGTAAGTAATAAAAATATACTGATAACAAAAAAAGGGGAGTTTGAGGAGTTTAATAATGAGTAAAACACTACCGGAAGTATTAGAAGGGCAAATGAATGCCCAGGGTCTAAAAGTGGCAGTAGTTATTAGCCGCTTCAATGAATTTATAGGGGACAAACTGCTTGATGCTGCAATAGATACCCTGACCAGGAGCGGGGCGTCTATAGAAGATATTCAGGTTGCAAAAGTGCCGGGGGCCTTTGAGATTCCTCTGGCAGCGGCAAAACTTGCAGAAACAAAAAAGTATGATGCTATAGTTTGTCTTGGAGCTATCATAAGAGGCGGTACACCTCACTTTGAGTATGTAGCAGGAGAGGCTACAAAGGGGATTGCAAGAGTCAGTGCTGAAAATGGCATACCGGTTTCTTTTGGAGTTATTACAGCAGATACTCTTGAGCAGGCAATTGAAAGGGCGGGAGCCAAATCCGGCAACAAGGGCAGGGAAGCAACTCTGGCTGCAATTGAAATGGCCAGTCTGTTGAAATCAATAAAATAACAAATCGATAAAATAACAAAACAACAAAATAAAAATTTAATATAGAGGATTCTTTAGTAATTGAAGATAACCGAGAGAAGAAGGGGCAGGGAGACTGCCCTTAAAATTTTGTATAGAGAAGGCATGGTCATTGGGTCAACTGACAGAAGTTTCTCGTCAGTTATGGAGCCTCTTGAAAAACATCAAATAGCTAAAGAGTTCTGCGGGTACCTCCTTGAAGGTATTAAAGAAAATTTAACTTCCATTGATGAGATAATTGAGAAACATTCTAAAAATTGGACTATATATAGAATAAGTTTAATTGATTTATATGTTTTAAGAATTGCAGTATTCGAGCTGCTTTATTGCAAGAGTGAAGTTCCTTTTAAAGTAGCAATTGATGAAGCTCTGGAGCTTGCAAAAAGGTACAGCTCCGATGAATCTGTAAAGTTTCTAAACGGAGTGCTTGATTCTGTCGCAAAGAGCCTTAAGTCGGACAGAAATTAAAAATGTTGGAGGGTAGTGTAAGGCAAATATGAAAGTTCCTTTACTTGATATAAGCGAGCAGTACGATAGTATTAGAGATGAATCTTTGAAGGTTATAGAGAAGGTTTGCGATTCTAAAAGGTATATTCTGGGCGAGAATGTAGAAAAGCTGGAAGCTGAGATAGCTGCTTTTACAGGAGCCAAGTACGCCGTAGGGTGCGCTTCCGGTTCCGATGCCCTGATGCTGGCCCTTATGGCAGAAGATGTAGGGCCTGGAGACAGGGTTATAACAACTCCTTTTACATTTTTTGCAACTGCAGGGGCAATCGCCAGACTTGGAGCATTGCCCGTTTTTGTTGATATAGACCCTAAGACCTTTAATATGGACCCCGTTAAGCTTGAGAGAAGATTGAATAAGTCCAGTGCAAAGATTAAAGCAGTCATACCTGTCCACCTTTACGGCCAGTGTGCACCGATGATTGAAATCAACACTGTGTTGAAGAAGTTTGGAATTCCTGCTATAGAAGATGCCGCGCAATCAATCGGAGCCAGTTACGGAGTTAAAAATGCCGGAACATTAGGTGATATTGGATGTTTTTCTTTTTACCCGACAAAAAATTTGGGTTGTTTTGGTGATGGAGGGATGTTAACTACAAACAAGGCAAAGATTGCCGACAGGCTCAAAAAACTTAGGGTACATGGCGGCCACGCAAGGTACTATCACGATGAAGTTGGAGTAAACAGCCGTCTTGACGAGTTGCAGGCAGCAGTGCTTAGAGTAAAACTAAAACACCTGAATGATTGGACAAATAAAAGGATAAAAAATGCAAGGCTCTATGACAGGTATTTTGAGTCTGCGGGGCTTGATAAAGTTATAAAACTTCCCTATGTAGCTAAATCAAATAAGTCAGTATTTAATCAGTATGTAATAAGGTCTGAAGTTAGAGATAAGTTAAGGGCTTTTCTTGCTACAAAAGAAATAGGGTCAGAAATTTATTATCCAATACCCTTACACATGCAGAAGTGTTTTTCTTATTTAGGTTACAAGATGGGAGCTTTTCCTGTATCAGAGAGTGCAGCCTGGGATGTTTTATCCCTTCCTATGTTTCCTGAGCTTAAAGAAGAACAAATAGAGTATGTCGTAAATAATATAAAGGATTTTTATACAAAAAAATGAAAAGAGTACTAGTTACAGGCGGGGCAGGTTTTATAGGGTCACATTTATGTAAAAAACTTGTTGAAAAGGGCATAGAAGTACTTTGTGTCGATAATTTTTTTACAGGATCTAAAAAGAATATAGCTGCCCTTTTAGATAATAAAAATTTTGAACTTTTCAGGCATGACATTACAGAACCAATTTTGCTGGAGGCAGATAGTGTTTTTAACCTGGCATGCCCTGCATCACCAATTCATTATCAGGCTAACCCGATAAAAACCATTAAAACAAATGTTCTAGGCACTTTGAATATGCTTGGTCTTGCCAGGAGGACCGGTGCCAGGATTCTGCAAGCTTCTACTTCTGAAGTTTACGGAGACCCGCTTGAACATCCGCAAAAAGAATCTTATTTTGGTAATGTAAACCCAAACGGTATGAGGTCTTGTTATGATGAAGGTAAAAGATGCGCAGAGAGCCTCCTTTATTCATATAATAGAGAGCAAAATGTAGATGTGAGAGTTGTTCGTATATTTAACACATACGGGCCTAACATGCTGGAGAATGACGGCAGAGTTGTGAGTAACTTTATTGTTCAGGCTCTTGGGGGGGAAGACATTACTATTTACGGCGACGGTTCCCAGACCCGCTCTTTTTGTTATGTAGATGATATGGTTGACGGAATGATTAAAACAATGGAGAGTGATTATATTAATCCTATCAATCTGGGTAACCCTGTTGAACAGTCAATAAAAGAAATTGCATTAACCATAAAAGAAATGACAGGGAGCAGCTCTAAAATAGTTTATAAGAATATGCCCAAGGACGACCCTCTTCGAAGAAAACCGGATATTAGTTTGGCAATTAAGGAACTTGGTTGGGAACCGACCGTAAGTTTTGAAGAGGGACTGGGAAAAACTATTGAATATTTTAAGAAGGTTGTTTAACTGCTAATTTTTAAATCTTACCTTTTGCTACAACCACTCTGTTTTTGCCTGCACCTTTAGCGCTATACATAGCCCTGTCAGATTGTTTTATTAATGCTTCTCTCATATCTTTTGCGCTTTTTCTTTTCTTAACATTAGTCCTGAGAGTTGCCACGCCGATACTGCATGTTATGACATCACTTATGTTTAGGTTTTTTAATGTTCCCGGGTTTGCTTTTGATAGGAATGTGTAATTAGAAATTTTATTTTTTAATGATTCTACAAAAGCAGTGGACTCGGTAATTTCCATTTTTGGAAGGATTATAATAAACTCATCACCGCCATACCTTATAGGTATGATGTTAGTATTAATTGCTATGTCGGCAAGTATTAAACCAAGTTCATGGAGCAGTTGACTTCCTGCAAGGTGGCCGTATGTGTCGTTTATTTCCTTAAATCTATCCAGGTCCAGAAAGAGCAAAGAGAGATCTTTATTTTGTTTCATGCTCTTTTTAATTTGTTCTTCCATAAAGTCAAAAAAGAACCTGTCATTATACAATCCTGTGAGGTTGTCTCTAACCGACATATCCCCGAAGCGTTTTGCATCTAGAGAGTTTTGTATTAGCGTCGATGTATATCCGGCAAAAACTTCTAGCAGTGTCAGGTCTTTTTTTACGTAGTTAATATCTCCGACTCTGTTGATTAGTTCAATTACACCAATTGCAACACCGTTTATGTCTATGGGAGCGCAAATGATGGAGCGGGTAACAAATTTAGTTTGTTCGTCAATTTTTGAATAGAAGACCTTGTCTGTTTTTACATTCTGGCTTATATATGGCTTTGCAGACCCGTAAGTCTGGCCGACTATTCCAATATCGTCAGGCAGGGCAGTGCCGCTAAGTTTCTCAGAGCCCTTACCATAACTGGCAACAAAGTAGAGGTTCCCAGCCTTTTTACCTTCACCATGGAAGACAGGGTCATCTAGAAGTATGGAGCCTGACTCAGAAGGGACAAATTCATTAGCCCACATAAGAATAGTTTTGAGCATGGCTTTCAGGTCAACTTCTTTTTTGCCAGGTTCAAACCACTTCTTGCGCTGCAAGACTCTCTCTAATGTATCTTTATCTGCTATATTTATGCGCAAAACTAAACTCCTTGTTCTTATATAAAAATCTTATAACCCTGTTTAATTCACTAATGTAAGTACTTGTATTCGCTAGTATAACTATTTAACCTCGCAAGAGCAAGGTTAAATAGTAGGCAATGTTTTTTACAGAAAATATCTTAGAGAAAATACCATAATAATGATATATTATGATTCCTTATGAATATTATTATTGGCACTGCCGGACATATTGACCACGGTAAGACATCCCTTATCAAAAAACTCACATCTATCGATACTGACCGTTTAAAAGAAGAAAAAGAGCGTGGTTTATCAATAGATTTGGGGTTTGCTTACCTGGACCTGCCTGAACTTCCCGGTATAGGGAGGGTTGGAATTGTAGATGTTCCCGGCCATGAGAGGTTCATTAAAAACATGCTCTCCGGCATTACCGGCATTGATATTGTGCTTTTTGTTGTAGCCGCTGATGATGGGATTATGCCTCAAACAAGGGAGCACCTGGATATTGTAAACCTCCTTGGTGTAAATAAGGGTGTTTTTGTCATTACAAAGTCTGACTTGGCATCTGTTAGCAGAATCCAAGAGGTCAGGGATGACATTAAGAGGGTAATTAAAGATACAACATTATCCAGTGCTGAAATATTGGACTTCTCGTCTGTTACAGGCGTCGGAGTCCAGCAGTTAAAAACTTCACTTTCCAAGCTTTGTTTGGGAGCTAAAAAAGATGAAAATAAAAACATCTTTCGCCTGCCCATAGATAGGGTTTTTACTGTTAAAGGTTTCGGAACTGTCGTGACCGGCACTTTGGCATCAGGCACTGTTCAAGCAGGCAGTGATGTAGCTATTTTTCCTAAGGATAAAAAACCTTACCGAATCAGAGGTCTCCACTCACACGGGGAGGAGGTTAAAGAACTCTGGCGGGGGCAAAGGGGGGCAGTTAATTTGTCATCGGCTAGTGTGGCAGTCATGGCCAGGGGAGATATGCTCATTGACCCTAAACACTTCAACCTTGCCAGTAAAATATATAGGGTTGACTGCAAACTGTCAATTTTGCCTAACATATCTAAAGAGATTAAAGATGGCTCGGAGTTAAAGCTCTATCATTATTCCAAGGAAGTTGTTGTTAAGGTAAGACTTGCCGATGGAGTTATTAAAAAGGAAAAAAGTGGACAGTCTTCCTATTGCAGGTTATATCTCAGGGAGCCTCTTGTTATGACCAGAGGCGACAGGTTTATTTTGAGAGACACGGCAAAAAATAGGACGGTAGGGGGAGGGGAGTGTTTACTCCCTTATTTTAAAAAACAAAAGCTGCCTCAAATAAAAAATAACAAAGAACATTTTAAACAGATTAGTGATAAAGACAATAAAAAGTTTTCTGATTGGATACTCTCTGAAAAAGTTTCCACAGTAATGGGGCGGCCTAAAATGGAGTATGAATATATAATGAATTTAAATGTAGGTGAGAAACTTCCCGGCAATGTTTCTCTTTTAGGTGATTACTATAGCAATGTTGAGAACATTAAGTATATAGAAGATAAAATTGTTAATAGGGTAAAGGAGGGCAATGCCTCACGGGAAGTCACGGACGGCGAACTTATGAAGGCTGTTTACGGCTTGAAACCATTAAAAAAAATAAATCCGCTTTTAAACCCTTTTTTAAAAGTTATTATTGATAAACTTGTTAAAAGTAAGTCTCTATATAAAAATGGACCTGTTTATACTTTTAAAAATAGTGGCAGTGCAGAGGTATTGCCTTTATTGGACGAGGAGAAGGCTACGCTGGATAAATTTAATGAGGGGTTTAAATCAACTAAGGTAAGTGCTATTGAGGGACTCGACATTTCCGGATCAAAACTTAAACCAGTTATTGCGAAACTCCAAAAGAATAGTTATATTGTAAGACTTACTGATGGGGTTTATATTAAAAAAGATGCTGCAACTCTTGCAGAGGGTCGCCTTAAAGAATTTTTGAAAAAAAATGATAATATAAAGGTTTCTGATTTCAGGGACCTCCTGGGTTGCGGCAGAAAACTCACAATGGAGTTGTTAGATTATTTTGACAGAGAAGGTGTTACTCTAAGAGACGGAGATTTTAGAAAACTTAGAAAGTAGGGTTGCAATATATTATGATTTGGAATTTAGAAGAGCATATTGTTAAAAAAATAAAAAAACCCTTTTTGTACTTTTGTGTTGTATTTACAGGTTTTATTTTTTTGATAGCTTTTACTCCTATAGCTAACTTAATGGCTGGTGGTTTAATAGTATCTCCTTTAGTAAAAAAGTCTGATGTCATTGCCGTCCTTGGCGGAGGTGTATATAAAAATGGAGTCCTAACTTCTGCAACAAGTGAGAGAGTCTTGCGTGGATTCCTGCTTTATAAAAAGGGTTACAGTGACAAGCTCTTTTTTACAGGTGCTACTATAAAGGAGCTTGATAAAAAAGTCATATCAAGCGCCGGAGGCACTACTGATAACAAAGACATTTATGCATTGGAAGGTCAAACTATGTTTGACACCGTTTATGCTATGGGTATTCCCCCAGAGAGTATTGCCTATGATGACAGGGCAACTCACACATATGCGAATATGGTTGAACTGAAGAAGTATATGGAAATTAATAAATTCTCAACTTGTATGATAGTTACTTCTCCAACTCATATGTACCGCTCAATCCTGGCGGCCCGGAAGGCTGGCCTGAGTTGCTCCGCGGCCCCTGTAGAAGATTACACAGGGGAGATTACAAGCTCAGTAGGGAGGATTTCTTTATTTTACACTGTTCTTTGGGAATATGCCGGATTGGTATTTTATAAATTATATGGTTACATTTAAGAAATTTATAGGTAGAATAGATAAATTATGAATAGAGGCAAGAAGATAAAACTAACCAGTTATTCAAGCTGTGCCGGTTGAGCTGCTAAAATAGGCCCTGAGGCCCTGTCGCAAGTTTTGTGCCAGCTCCCGCAATATAAGGATGATAATTTACTTGTTGGAATAGAGTCTTCTGACGACGGGGCAGTTTATCGTCTGGACGATAAGACTGCAATTGTATCGACGCTGGACTTTTTCCCTCCCATAGTAGATGACCCTTATATGTTTGGCCAGATTGCAGCGGCTAATGCACTAAGTGATATTTATGCCATGGGAGCCAAGCCTATTTTTGCAACAAATATAGTTTGTTTCCCTCCTAAACTTTCCAGCGACATATTGGTAGATATTTTAAAAGGCAGCAGTGATAAGTTAAAGGAAGCAGGTATAGTTGTGGCAGGAGGTCATTCAGTTGAAGACGAAGAAGTTAAATATGGATTGTCCGTTACAGGTACTATAAATCCGGAAAGTATTGTTACTAACAAAGGTGCAAACCTTGGTGACATCTTGATACTTACAAAACCGCTGGGAACAGGTATTATTGCCAGCGCTCTTAAAAACGAAACTACCACAGAGGAGCAAGTTGTTGAGGCGCTAACAAGCATGTGTACTTTAAATGACATTGCATCCTCTGTTATGCTTGATTTTGGTGTAAGTGCTTGTACCGATGTGACAGGTTTTGGCCTTCTTGGTCATGGTCTTGAGATGGCAAAGGGGGCGGGGTTGTCCTTGGAAATCAATTCTGATAATTTAAAAGTCTTTCCCCAGGCATTAGACCTTGTTAAAAAGAAAAAGAACAGGCCGAAATCCATTAAAGAGAACAGTTTATACTTAAAGGATAAGATTGACTTTAAAGGTGACTTAAGTGATGAACTTAAAATGGTGATGTTTGACCCGCAAACATCAGGCGGACTTTTAATAGCAGTAAGCAGTGATAAAAAAGATAAACTCCTTGAGGTTCTAATCTCCAAGGGTGTGCACGGCTCGGAGGTAGGGGTCTTTAAAGAAGCAGGTAAGACTCCAAAAATAACTGTCCTTTAGTTATTATTTTTAACTTTAACATTATTTTCTAATTTGTCTATAATAGCAGCCCCTATTGAATCTCCCCAAACATTTAAAGTTGTCCTGCACCTGTCAAGGAGCCAGTCAATGGAAAGAAGTATGCCAATTCCTTCCAGCGGTACTCCCGTGGCGTTAAGAACTATTATCATTGTAACCAGTCCTGCTTCCGGTATTCCTGCCGCTCCAATTGCAGCAAGGGTTGCAGTAAGAAAAATTACAAGCAGCATAACAGCGTCCATGTGAATTCCATAAACCTGTGCTATAAATATTACTGCCACTGCTTCATAAAGCGCTGTCCCGTCCATATTTATGGTAGCCCCAAGAGGCAGTACAAAGGAAGCTGACTTTTTAGATACATTATTATTGTCTTCTGCGCACTCCATTGTAATAGGCAGGGTGGCTGAGCTGCTGGCAGTTGAGAAGGCAGTGAGGAGCGCCTGGGTTGCACCTTTTGCATATTGAAGCGGCGACCGGCCTGTGAAATACCAAAGAAGAAGTGGAAGCACTATCAAACCGTGCAGAGATAGGGCTATTACAACCGTTATAAAATACAGTGCTACTTTAGAGAGTTCGTCTAACAGGGCAGGGCCTCCGCCAATTTCCGCAAGCCTTGCTACGATTAAACCGAATATTCCAAATGGAAGGAGTTTTAAAATCCAGTGGATGATTTTTAGTATTACTTCGTTTGCTGATTCAAAAAAGCCGGCCAGTATCTTGCCCCTATCGCCGAGAGTTGTTATGGCAGCACCAAAGAGGATTGAGAATGCTATTACTCCCAGTACATTTTTACCAGCCATGGCTCCTACGATATTAGCAGGAAACATCCCCTTGCTGGGGTTAGAGTGATTAACAAAAACGCTAAGTATTTTATCTAAAATACCTAAATTTTCTTTCCCTGCCACTTTTTTTGCAATCTCCGTGGATTCTTCAATACCCACTCCCGGGGAGATGATTTGAACTAAAATTATTCCAATAAGGACTGCAAAAGAGGTTGTGGCAAAATAGTATATAAAGGTTCTCAGGCCCGTTGTCCCTGCGTGACGGATGTCCCCGAGAGCTACCATGCCCATTATAAGGCTCGTTACAACAAGAGGAATTACCATCATGTTAAGGAGGTTTAAAAACAGCACTCCCCCAAATTTTATAATCCTATAGAAGAAATAAGCAGTATCATTTGTTGACTGCTCTACCACGCCTTTTATTAGGCTTTTATGAGATTCAATTCCTGCAAACATGGAACTTCCAAATATAGCTCCCGTTAGGAGTCCCAGAATTAGAGCTACAGCTAGAGATATTAGGATTTTTGTGTTTTTTGTCATGATAGGGATTCTATAATGTTATGAGTGGTGAGTCAACCTAAGTCTTATTATGTTATTAACTGAGAAGCCACATGAGTATTAGGGGAGTGGTAGCGAGATTCAATAAGGTGCTGAGAGCTACGGTAGATGCCACGAGCTCTTTATCTATGTTATATTTATAACTTATAACAAAGTTTATTACTGCCGAAGGCATTGAGGAGGAAAGTATTACTATAGCTCTGGATACACCTCCAATGTCAAACAATTCAACGACTAATAGGCCCAAAAGAAAACCTCCAACAATTCTAATTATTGATGCGCTAAGAGACTGGCCTAAATGGCTGAGTTTTGAGGTTTGAAGTTGATAACCAAGACTAAGAAGCATTAGAGGTATTGTTGCGTCTCCAAGTAGTTTTAATGTAGTGCCAATTGCCTCCGGCAAGATCGACCCTGTTAAACTTAAATAAAAACCAACAAGGGCGGAATAAATTAGAGGGAATTTAAATATCTCCGAGAGTCCGCCGCTGCCTTTAATAATGAATATTCCCAGCGAATAAAAAAGAAGGCTTATTGCCATATAAAATATAAGAGCCTTTGTTAAACCAATAGAACCGAAAGCTAAAAGTGCGAGAGGGAAAGGAATATTCCCGGAGTTCATAAACATGGTTGTAATGTAGAAACCTTTTTTGCCCCCATGGCCGGTGAGTTTTAAATAAATAAAACTTATAAAACCTGTACCTAAAACTACAAACAGGGCGGCAAGTGATATTAAAAGCAAATCATTGGTATCTATTCTATTTGTAGAGAGTGAATGTATTACGAGAGCAGGTATGGTTATGTATAGAAGTAGTTCGATTAAAGGTTCAAGAGATATCTTTTTATACTTTGCAAATAGATATCCCACGCCTATGGAGGCGAAAACAGGGGTCACTATTTCAAGTACAGATAAAAATGGCATGGTTAGTTATATTCTTAAATAGTTTTTTGATTTACACTGGGTTTTCTTTTGGTTTTGCTTTACAAGGGGTTTTCTTATAATACCGGTTTTGTTCTGTTTCGTTCTATTTCTGTTTTTGTCTTATACGGAGTTTCGTGATAGTTATAATGCCGGCTTGTTTCTGTTTTTCACACTGGGTTTCGTTATAATGTTTTACACTGGGTTTTGTTATAATCGTCCTAACTTACATCAACTTCCATAAGAGTCTCATCGGGGTTAACATCATCTCCGACTTTAACTAATATGGAATTTATAACACCCCCTACAGGCGCGTGTACTTCGTTCTCCATTTTCATTGCTTCAACCGTGAGAACTGTGTCGCCTTCTGCAACTGTGTCGCCAACTGACACCTTAACAGACGCTACTTTTCCAGGCACCGGTGTTGTTACATCACTGTCTTTTGTTGCTCTCGGGCGAACCGATTGAGGGGTAGTTGATGCGCTGCCCAGGTCTCCGGCAGTAGCAGGGAGAACTTCAGTTACGGTTTCAACCATAATTTCTTCTAACCTGTTATCAATTTTTAAAAAGAACGGCCTCTTACCGTCCTCTGAGTGTCCCGCTCCTGCAACCTTAATATCATATGTTTCACCATGTACTGTAACAATGAATTCACTTGGCGCTAGAAATGGCGCCGCCTTAGATAAACCGTTGCCGTCATCTTCTATGTCCAGTGATTCCGGCGTCAATGTGCCGCTGTCTCTTTGGTCAAAATACTCTGTTGCAACAAGAGGGAACATGGCATAGGTTAAAACATCTTCCTCTTTTTTTGCCTTGTCTCCAACTTCAGCAATGTTTTTTTCAAGTTCCGGCTCTAAAAGGTCAGCAGGGCGGCAAGTTATAGGAGTCTCACTGCCGATTGCTTTTTTTCTGGCCCTTGCATTAATGTCCCCTGGGGCTTTTCCATAGAGACCTTTGAAATAGTTTTTTGTTTCGCTTGTTATAACACTGTAACGACTACCGTTTAACACATTTAGAGTTGCCTGAGTGCCGACTACCTGACTGGTAGGAGTAACCAGAGGAGGGTAGCCCATGTCTTTTCTAACTTTAGGGATTTCTTCAAACACCTCGTCAATGCGGTCTTCTGCGTTTTGTTCTTTTAGTTGGTTGGCAAGGTTTGAAATCATTCCCCCCGGGACTTGTATGGTAAGGGTTCTCGGGTCAATGGCTGTGTAAGGGCTTTCAAACTTTTTATATTTCTTGCGAGCTTCTTTAAAAAATTCTGATATCTCCGCAAGTTTGTTTAAGTCCAAACCTGTGTCATAAGGTGTGTTCTGAAGGGCTGCAACAAGGCTTTCTGTCGGGGGCTGGGCTGCCCCGCTTGATATTGCAGAGATTGCAGTGTCGATAATGTTTGCTCCTCCTTCAATGCCTTTTAAGTAACTCATAGCAGAAAGTCCCGCTGAATCGTGAGTGTGGATATGAATAGGAAGTTTTGTTTTAGCCCGAAGTTTACTCATCAAGTCAAAGCTGGCAGTGGGGGTTAGAAGCCCCGCCATATCTTTTACGCATATAACATCGGCTCCCATTTTCTCTAACTGGGCTGCCATCTTTACAAAACCACCGTGGCTGTGAACAGGGCTGGTTGTGTAACTTATACAGGCTTCTGCTATTTTGCCTGAGTCTTTAACTGCTTCTATAGATGTTTTTAAGTTCCTTGTGTCGTTTAGTGCGTCAAATATACGGAATACATCAATACCGTTTTTAGCAGAGAGTTCAATGAACTTTCTAACCAAGTCGTCTGAGTAATGTCTGTAACCGACAAGGTTCTGGCCGCGAAGAAGCATCTGCAGTCTTGTGTTAGGCATAGCTTTGCGGAAAATTTTTAACCTTTCCCATGGATCTTCTTTTAAAAACCTTACGCAGGCATCAAAGGTAGCTCCCCCCCAAGCCTCAAGGCTCCAGTAACCAACCTTATCTAACATCTTGCAAGCACCTACCATGTCTTCAGTTCTCATGCGGGTGGCAAGGAGGCATTGGTGCGCGTCTCTTAATATGGTATCTGTTATTCCAACAGTTTTGCCTTTGACTAAACCTTTTACGGTCTTAGGTTTTTTAGAGGCAGTTACTCTGGCGGCTTTTGGCTTTGCCTTAACAGTTACTTTTTTCTTAGTTGTTTTTTTTGCTACAGCTTTAGTTAGCTTAGCTTTTTTGTTTTTTTGAGAATTGAGTCCAGCGTCACGCTGGTTTTTTGTCTTTGTAGCCATAAAAAATATATTCTCCTAATTGCTCTAAATTTCTTGTTTTTAATAGTGTTTAATATTTATGTCTTTAATCTTTACATTTGATGCTGGGTTACAACCCATGATGGGCCGCAATGGCTGCCGAAATGGCAGCAACAATATCTGTTCTTTCGTGAAACTCATAATATTCCCTAAGCTCGGGTTTGCTTTCAATAAATCCTGTGTCAAAGTTACCTTCTTTAAAATCCTTGTCAGCCATAATGTTCCTGAGAAAGGGTATTGTAGTTTTAATACCTCTTATAGAAAACTCTTCCAAACATCTGCTCATTCTTTTTATTGCTTCATCCCAAGTAGGGCTGTGTACAATTAATTTTACAATCATAGAGTCATAACAATCGGGGACAATGTAATCTTTATAAATTGCCCCGTCTATTCTTACCCCTATCCCTCCCGGGGAGTAATAAGCCGTAACCCTTCCTGAGGAGGGGAAGAAATTATTTTTAGGGTCTTCGCAGTTTATCCTGCACTCCATGGCAAACCCTGTTATCTTTATGTCGCTTTGTTTTAATTCAAGGGGCAGGCCTGATGCAATTTCAATTTGTTTTTTTATAAGGTCAACTCCTGTTACTTCTTCGGTGACAGGGTGTTCTACCTGAATTCTTGTATTCATTTCTAGGAAATAAAAATTTCTGTTATTGTCTACGAGGAACTCAATTGTTCCTGCATTTTCGTAATCCGTTGCGCGGGCAGCTTTTATAGCAGCATCTCCCATCTTCTCCCTAAGCTGGTCGTCTAAGAGGAGAGAGGGGGCAATCTCTACAAGTTTTTGGTTTCTTCTTTGTATGGAGCAATCCCTCTCGCCGAGGTGAATTACATTTCCATAACTATCGGCCAGTATTTGGAACTCAATGTGGTGGGGGTTCTCGAGGAATTTCTCCAGGAACACTTCTGATTCGCCAAAGGCGGCTTTTGCCTCGCTAGATGCCATATCCATGGCGTTGGATAACTCTTCTTCGCTGTTGGCAACTCTCAGGCCGCGGCCTCCGCCTCCGCAGGATGCTTTAACCATAATAGGGTAGCCAATCTCTCTTGCAATAACTTTTGCTTCTTCTTTGTCGGTAACAGGGTCGTCTGTACCGGGAAGGACAGGAACGCCTGCCTTTTTCATAATCTCACGGGCGGTAAGTTTGTTGCCCATATCTTCAATTGCCTTGGCAGAGGGGCCAATATACGAAATGCCTCTTTTTGCGCAAAGGGCGGCAAATTTTGGATTCTCAGAGAGGAAGCCGTAACCGGGGTGGATGGCATCGGCTCCGACCTTGACTGCCAAGTCAACTATGCGGTTCATGTTGAGATAGCCCTTTACCGGGTCCGGACCTATCATATATGCCTCATCTGCCTTCTTAACATGGAGGGCAGTGGAGTCCTTCTCCGAGTATATGGCAACAGAGTCAATATCGAGTTCAATGCAGGCTCTGATTACCCTTGTGGCGATTTCGCCTCTATTTGCTATTAGTACCTTTTTAAACATAGATAGACCTGTTTGTTTTCCAATTCAGTTATATATTTTATAGTTAGAGTCTGTTTCAATGAAAAACCGAAGTGTTAGTTAATTTAGACAATAACGACCATAAAATTTAAGCGAGAGAGTATTGTCCCCGAAATAGGGGTGAAATGTCAAGGGAAAAACCGATTAGATGAGTGATATAAAATTTATAAGTAATTGAAATTATTATAGTTTTACCTTATATCGTTTTAACCTAATGGTTACTCTTGTCAATATACAAACAGGCGTCAGTTATCCTGTCCAGAGTCTTGTCTTTCCCCAGAGCGTGAATTGTCTCAAAGATGCCGGGACTCACTGCCGAGCCGGTCAGTGCAACTCTCACTGGCTGGGCGAGTTTGCCGAGTTTCATGTCAAATTTGGCAATTATATCCTTAAATGCCGCGCCTATTGCCTCCGCCGTAAAGTCTTCTATCCTGGCCAGAGTGTCTATTAACTCTAAAAGGACCGGCTGGATTTCTGGAGTTAAGTGCTTGTTTGCTGCTTTTTCGTCATATTCTGCAATATCTGTGTAGTAGAATAGCCCGCTTTCTGCCAGTTCGCGAAGGGTTTTTGCCCTCTCTTTTAATGTCTCTATCTTGTCCTGCAGGCCTGGGTCAGCATCTGCATTGTCCACTCCCAGTTCTTCAAAAAAGGGCAGAGTTAGGTTGGCAAGCCTCTCTGTATCGCCATTTTTGATATAATGGGTATTTAGCCAAAGAAGCTTATCAGGGTTAAATATTCCTGCAGACTTGCCTACATTATCAAGGCTGAACTTCTCTATTAACTCATCCATGGTGAATATCTCGTCATCACCATGGGACCAGCCAAGCCGCGCGAGGTAGTTTAGAAGAGCCTCAGGGAGGTATCCCATCTCTTTGTAGGCTATAACAGAGGTAGCCCCGTGGCGTTTACTGAGCCGTGCCTTATCTGCTCCCATAATCATGGGGAGGTGGGCGAACTCAGGAATCTCAAAATTAAGGGCTTTATAAAGTGGAATCTGCTTTGGGGTGTTATTTATATGGTCATCGCCCCTTATTACATGGCTAATTCCCATTTCAGCGTCATCCACCACTACCACCAGGTGGTAGGTTGGGGTTTTGTCAGACCTTAGAATAATAAAGTCTTCGATTTCTTCGTTATTTATCTCAATGTTGCCTTTAATTAGGTCCTTAAAACCGGTTACACCGGGTTCAATTTTAAACCTGATGGTAAATGGCATCTCATTAGAATCCGCCGAATCGGCTCTAGTCCTGCATCGCTTATCGTACATTGGTTTAGTACCTTTTGCCATTGCTTCTTCTCTGCGAGATTGTAGCTCCTCCTGGGTGCAGTAACACTTGTATGCAAGGCCACGGTCTAATAGGTCCTCTGCGTGTTTTCTGTAAATATCAAATCGCTTGCTCTGGAAGAGTATGTCGCTTTCTGCACTTGCCGGGTCATGTTCCAGTCCTAACCATTCCATACCATCGAGTATGGCGGTTACGGACTCTTCGGTGGAGCGCTCCACATCTGTGTCTTCTACTCTTAATACAAACTCGCCGCCATTTTGTCTGGCGAAGAGGTAGTTAAAAAGCGCCGTTCTTGCTCCTCCAATATGCAGAAAACCTGTTGGGCTGGGGGCGAAACGAGTTTTGATTTTTTTAGTCATGGTTGTGTAGTTGCTGCTTTCTTCTAAATATCAAGTATTTTGTAAGTTATTGATAGTATCAGATGAAATTTTAATTGTCCAGCATGGTATAATGATTTAGACTTATTTGGTGTGTCACTGCAAGCGAGCCGTAGGCGAGTGCGGCAATCTCGTACTTAATACATGGAGGTGGACAGAGGAGTGGATAGGCAAAAAGTGCCAAATAACAAAGCCATGTAGGGTGGGCTTTGCCCACCGATTATTTAGGAATAAAGAGGGTTTGTTGTACTAGCTCATTAACATTAAATAAGGAGAGTTAAATGGACGGGAAAGAATTTAAAGAAGGACAGAGAAAAAGTTGGAACAGTGCTGCCAAGGGATGGAAAAAATGGTGGAGCCTACTGGAAAAATTCTCAGCCCCTGCAAGTAAAAAACTAATCGAATTTGCAGGAATTAAATCCGGAGACCGGGTGCTTGACCTTGCTACCGGCATAGGGGAGCCTTCCATAAGCATATCAAAAGTTGTTGGGACAAGCGGGTCTGTAGTTGCCACGGACATCTCTGAGGAGATGTTGGAGATTGCCAGGGAGAGGGCACAGAGTGAGGGAGTCTCTAATATTGAATTTAAAAAAATGGATATGGAAGAAGCCGAATTTGGAACAGACTCTAACTCTAATGGAGAATTTGACGCAGTTACTTCAAGGTGGGGGCTCATGTTTCTGCCAAGCCCTGAAGAGGCAGTTAAAAAAATGTATAAGGCTCTAAAAGACGGAGGCAGAGTAAGCGCAGCGGTCTGGAGCACCTCCGAGGAAGTGCCTTTTGCAAGCAGGCCTGTTATGGCTCTTACAAAAGAGCTTAATCTAACCCCTCCGCCGCCAGGGACACCGGGAATCTTTGCACTCTCAGATAAAGAGAGGCTGACAAAGATGTTTACCGATGCAGGTTTTAAGGATGTTAGTATAGAACCGCTTACTCTGGATTTTATATATGTTTCAAAAGAGGAGTACAGAGATTCAATGAGGGACCTTGCAGCCCCTATTGTTGCCATAGTCGAAAGCCAGCCGGAGGGCGATCATGAACGACTCTGGCAGGTAGTGGCAGATTCTGTTGATGACCTTGTTGGGGAGGGCGGGTCTGTAGTTGCTCCCTCTGTTACTCTCTGTGTGTCGGGAGTTAAATAAAAAATAAATATAAGTGGCGGGCACTGCCCACCGTATTTAATGCTTAAATATGGTATAATAAAGAGCTATGAAAATTAAAACAGACATAATAATCTTTGACCTTGACGGCACTCTTGTGGATTCCAGCAAGGACATTGCCTGGAGCGCTAACAAGACCCTCGAAGAGATGGGTTATAAAGTCAGGTCCTACGGCGAGATAAAATCTTCCATTGGTTGGGGGATTCATCATCTTATGAAGCAGCTTTTGCCTCATGCAGGTGATGAGGAATTATTAACTTCCAGAGAATACTTTCTAAAACATTATGGAAACCACCTCCATGTTGATACCTGTTTTTTCGATGGAGTGGAAGAAACCATAAACGGTTTTTTAGATAAAGGTATTAAACTCTCCATAGCCACAAACAAACCTATAGGTCTAACTGAAGAACTCCTGGCAAGCATGGGAGTTAGGGATAAGTTTGAGGTGGTACTCGGCGGAGACTCTGTTACCCAGAAGAAACCACACCCTGAACCGGTCCATAAGATACTGGAAGCTCTTGGCGGAGACCCGGCTACCACCGCTTTTGTAGGCGACAGCCCGGTTGATTGCCAGAGCGCGGCTGCTGCAGGGGTCTGTTCAATAGGGGCTGTTTACGGATTCAGGGGCAGGGCGGAATTAGAAGATGCCAAAGCAAACTATTTAATTGAAAAGTTTAATGACTTGGAAGAAATTATAGAGTAAATTTAAGTTCTAAAATATTCAAAACTATTGCAAGGCAGGTTTAAAAACGGTAGAATATAGTATTAAAGTAGTTATAAAGTATTTATAATTAGGAGGCTTAAAAGTTATGGCCGATGTAAAAAAATGGCGTTGTATAGATTGCGGTTATATTCATGAAGGCGAAGAAGCTCCCGATGCTTGTCCCGATTGTTTTGCGCCTAAATCAGCATTTGAAGAAATAAAAGATTAAGGGCCGCTGCTTAGCGGCGTTAAAGTATATAAAGAAAGTATTTCACATATGACAGGTGCAGGTAGCCGGAGCATTGAATCTCATATTAAAGAGTTAATAGTAAACTCCGGTTCCATAACTTTTGAGAAGTTTATGGAACTAGCACTTTATGGCAGTGGTGACCTTTATGGCGATGGAGGTTACTACAGCGGCGGTTCTGCTGTTTGGGGAGCAGGAGGTGACTATGTTACTAACATAGACATATCCGACACCTTTGCAGTAATGCTTGGTAAATGTTTTTTTGAGATGTGGCAGGGTTTGGGAAGTCCAAAAACATTTACAATCCTTGAAGCAGGCGCTGGCAGGGGGACTCTGACTCTTGAAGTTGTAAAATCAATATCAGTTAAGTCAAAGGTTGATGAAACTTATGAAAGTTTTTTAAACACTCTGTCGGTTGTATTGGTGGATAGAGGCGGAGCCTTTAAAGACTCAGCAGTTGAGTTAACTAACTTACTAGACAAGCCTGTTAAAACTTATCAAGACATAAAAGAAGTAAGTGAGCCTTTTGTAGGGGTTATTTATTCTAACGAACTCTTTGATGCAATGCCTGTTCATGTTTTAAAAAACGACGGCGGCCTTAAGGAAGTTCATGTTGATTTTAAAGAAAGTAAATTTGTTGAGGTACTAAAAGACTTATCCTATGACAGGCTTATTTCTTATTTAGACAGGTTGGACATAAAAATTCCGGAAGGTTCCAAGTGTGAGGTTAACCTTCATATGGAAGGTTTTATAAAGGAAGCCTCAAGACTTATAAAAAAAGGTTACCTTCTAACAGTTGATTACGGTTATCCTGCAAAAGTTTTATATGATAAAAGCAGGACAGGCGGGACTCTTCTTTGTCACTACAAACATAAAGTAAACGACGACCCTTATAGTAATGTGGGAGAGCAGGATATAACTGCTCATATAGATTTTACTACTCTTGCAGTGGTAGGCTCCGAGGCTGGTTTAGATGTTGTTGGTTTTACAACTCAGTCTGGTTTTTTATTAGGGCTTGGAGTAACAGGTGAGTTTGAGGCTTTAATGGAAATGGATAAACCCAGCGCCGAGGCCATTAAGCGTAACCAAGCTATAAAAGAGTTGGTCCTCCCCGGCGGGGTTGGCGATATTTTTAAAGTTATGATACAAAGTAAGCTGGCGCGAGATGTTTCTGATTTGAGTTGTTTTAGTTTTAAGAATTTAAAATACAAGCTCTTTTAAATTTTTTTAATTGTGTAGTTTATATTACATAATTTACAAAAGGATTAAGTTAGTATAGGGGAAGGTGTTACTCCCTGTATATTGAATATAAAATATATCATATTAAATAAGGGAGGATTAAGTTTATGTCAGAAAACAAAAATGAAGAAAAAACAAAGGTAGAAACTACTGAGGAGCATCCTCATGTTTGCAGCGTCTGCGCTAAGCCCTCGGCTACGGTAATATGCCATGCCTGCGAAGATAAGATTCGCGGCGAAGCAGCAGAGCACAGTAAAGATATAAACAAAGCGGGAAAGTAATAGGGGCGAATGTTACTCTCTAAACTCTCATATAATAAAACCTTCCTGCTGTTTTTCTTTGTAAGTTTTTTTCTTTTTGCCGGTAGTAATGCCAGTAGCGCTGAAAAACAAGACGCTATAGGTAAGAAGGATCTTCGCCCCTGGATAGGGGTAATGATTCAGCCGCTAACAGATGAACTGAAAAAGAAGACCGGTGCAAAGGTAGCCAAGGGAATATACATCGTTCATGCCGATGAAGATGGCCCTGCTTATGAGGCAGGGATGCGTGGCGGAGATGTTATTATAAATGCCGGCGCCAGCTCTCCAGGGACAATAAAAGAGTTTATAGAGTTTATCCAGTCCCAAAAGCCGGGCAAAATGATTACCTTTGTAGTTATTAGAGATGGATCGAGAGAGGTTATTAAGATAAGGCCTGCTTCAAGGGAGTATCCTTTCTCGCCCAGACGTTTAAAACCAGACTGCAAGGAGACACTTAAGTCCCTTAAAGAGGAGAAGGAAAAGAAGTAAGTTTATTTGCAGTTAAAGCTGGAGGCAAGAGTTATAGGCATAATTGGAGAGTTATAGAACCGGATTATTAAAAGTAGATTAAAACTTATATAAATTAGCACTTTATGGCGTTTTTCGGTTGTTTTTGGTTTTTTTATTTGTTATTATATTAAGAGTATAGAGAGCCGGTTATCCGGCTATAATGAGCTCTTGAAAGGAGTAAGAAAATGATAAAGAGATTTATGATACCTAGAACTGCACATTGTAGCGAAGGTTGTAGATTATAGTCCTGGGCAAGACGCGAAACTGTCCTTTTACTTAATATTTAGTCTTCTAATTGACTAGGAGGAATTTTATGGAATTATTTTTAGCTACTTTGGAAAGTCCAAAGAAGGTTGTACTTGCGGTATTTTTTGCAATGTTTTTGATGATGCCCGGGGCGTCTTTCTCTGCTGATGATGGTCATAACCATGGCGGTCAATCCACTCTGCAGCCGGCAGACAACTGGGCACCAAGAATAACGGTTGACCAGCTGCAAGGCAAGATTTTAAGAGGTGAGAAGGTCATAATTCTCGATGTTAGAACTAAAGGTTCTTATGATTCAACAAAATACACTGTAAAGAATGCTATAAGGATTGAACCTCAAGATGTAAGAACCAGGGCTGCAGCAGAACTGCCTAAAGGTTACGAAATCGTAACCTTCTGTACCTGAACAAACGAAATGACAAGTGCCCGTGTGGCACAGTTACTGACAAACGATTTAGGTTACACAAATGTAAAAGCTCTTAAAGGTGGTTTTAATGCTTGGATTCAAGCAGGAGGAGCTCTAGAGTTAAAGAAATAGAATAGTTTAATCTTGTAACTACCTGAAAAACCGACAATTTTTATTGTCGGTTTTTTTTGTTTAACAGTAAATCAATGTTGCATTATGCCTGAAAAGTTGTTTGGAGTGACTCTCCGGGGGAGTTTACATAGCTGTACATCATTTTGGTAGCTTCATCCTTTTGGCTCAAAGTTGTTGTCAGGTTTTTTTTGTAATTAACCAGTATGTTATTCCCAATGCCAAAACAACTGCAGCAGTCCCATATACAAAATGTGGTGATATCATTTCGAAATCAAAAATAATCACCTTTCGAGCTATCGCCATAAGCGCAGTAGCAACGACCAATCTAGCTGGGAGTACGTTGGTACTTAGGTACATACTTATATTAATAAATATTTCAATCGCTATAAGTACAGCCAAAAACGCACCAAAAATTGCAAAGATGTCATGAATTTGCAGAAGCATAAATGGTGGTTTGATGACTCCCTGATACAAAACATAAACAACATCAAGAATACCCCAGATAATAACAAGAACCATAAGCACGGCCAGTACTTTAACGGTCATTCTTATTACCCTGTGCAGAAAACGAATAGTTGCGTCTTCATGCCCTAAATAAAGATCATGAAGGTCATGCCCTAGTTCTAGCTCATTCACTGAAGACTTGTCTTTTTTCATAATAAGTCCCCCAAATCATTAAATGAACATGTATTACAGAACCCTTTAGGGCTCTATAGCACACAGGTATATTTTATAATATATCTATGTAAATTTCCATATTTTAGTTAGCTGATTCGTCCGTATTTTGGCATACTATTTGAATCATTTTGGGTATGTATTTATAACAGGGCAACAACGGTTATACCGCAGATTGCCCGGCCTGATTTTTTTTCGCATATAAAAACCCCCTTAGTTTATTAATAGGCGTTTAAGTTGAAGAGTTTAATTTGCAGGTTAGAATTGTGATATGCCTGAGAATTGTCTCCGGCAAGTTAGCAATGAATATTTAAGTCCAGGGGTTGGGTAGTTTGTTCATTCTGGAAGTTGTCTTGAAAATGGGTCCAGCGTCACGCTGCTGGCAGTCCCAAGGGGAGTCGAACCCCTGTTTTCGCCGTGAGAGGGCTTAATAACAATAACTGTAAAAGTGCTTT
>CBDUXU010000019.1:0-22663 GCA_965371285.1 uncultured bacterium
GCCTGAATGCTTCTTCCTGCCGGGGTGTAATACTTGGAAGTTGTAAGCCTGACTGCCGACCCGTCTTCCAGCGGTATAATAGTCTGGACAGAACCTTTACCAAATGTCCCTTCACCTAAAATAACAGCCCTTCCGTGGTCCTGCAAAGCTCCTGCCACAATCTCCGATGCGCTGGCACTACCGCTATTGACTAGTACTACAACAGGATAATCAGGAACAGTCTTATACCTGTCTGCCCTAAACTCCATGTCTTGGCCCGGCACGCGGCCCTTAGTGTAAACAATAAGGCCGGAGTTTATAAACTTATTACTTACGGCAACTGCCTGGGGAAGCAGTCCTCCTGGATTATTTCTAAGGTCTAACACTAAACCCCTTAGTTCACCCTTATTCTTCTCTGTCATATCCAAAAGGGCTTTGTCCATATCTTCGGAAGATTTTTCTTGGAACTGTGTAAGCCTTAAATAACCATAACCGTTATCAAGGTTGCGCCACTTAACACTCTTTACTTTTATCCTTGCCCTTGTGAGCTCAAAGGGTTTTAACTTCTCGAAACCCTTTCTCATAATCCAGATTGTCACGTCCGTTCCGGGGGCTCCCCTCATTAACTTTACAGCGCCGTTAATACCTATATCTTTTGTAAATTTGTCTTCTATTTTTATAATCTTATCTTTTGCTTTCAATCCGGCCTTAGCTGCAGGGGTGTCCTCTATTGGCGCAATAATAGTCAGGACTCCGTCACGGAGTCCAATCTCAATACCTATACCGCCGAAAACTCCCTTCGTGTCCACCTGCATTTCTTTATATTCACTGGGGTTCATAAATGACGAATGGGGGTCAAGGCCTTTAAGCATTCCGTCAATGGCATCATAAACCAGGTTCTGAACCTCAACATTTTCTGCGTAATTTTCTATAATAAGACTTATGGCACTAGTGAAAGTCTCCAGGCTTTCATAGTCCTTATTTGGCAGTGCATCTACACTCTTTGGCGCGCTGAAAAACGAGAGCATCAACAGTGTAGTAAAAAATATAAACGCTACAAAAACAGTACTGGCTAATCTTTTTAACATTTCTTCATTATCCCCTTTCAAACTAGAACTAAGCATACTATAAAACCCTCAAAATTTCTCATTAAATTTAGTTAATTAGCGATATTTAAGCTAACTTCTACCTTCTCGATAGCCACACAGAAGGGTCGCGAGGCGTACCATTCTGCCTTATTTCAAAATAAAGACCGGGCTCCTGGTGGGTACCGGATTCGCCAACCAAGGCCAGTCCGTCACCTTGATATACATATTCGCCTTTTTTCTTCAAAACCTTAAATAGATAACCATAAAGAGTGTAATAACCTCCACCGTGGTCAACTATAAGCATCTGGCCGTATCCCTTAAGCCACCCGACAAAAGCTACCTTCCCGCTATGAACGGACCTGACGGTAGTGCCAAAATCCGATGAAATAACAATGCCGTTGTTAAATGTTACTGTGTTAAAATCAGGATGTTTTTCCTTGCCATAACTAGTCACGACTCTTCCGCTAACGGGCATCTTTAAAAACCCTTTGCTTTTACTAAATGCTCCCCTAGGAATGTCTATTGGGGCGTCCTCCCTCAGGGAAGTCAAAAGTTTTTTAAGCTCCTTCGATGCCTCTTCCAATTCTTCCATCATAGCCAAATGATTTTGTTTTTTTCTGGTAATACTTTTCAGAAGCCTGTTTTTGCCCTTAAGCTCAAGTTTTGCCTCATAGGTGCTTTTCTTGAGCCTTCTTTTATCACCTTCCAATTCAGACTTTAAGCTGTCAAACTTATCCCTCTCTACCTCAAGTTTCAACATATGTTTTTCATAGTCGTCCATGAGTTTTTTATCGGCTGCCATGACCATGGTCATGTATTTATACCTTTTACCAAGGTCGCCGGAAGTGGCAGAAGAGAACACAACTTTAAGCAAACTACCTGAGCGCATTTTATATATGGCTCTTAACCTTTTGCCAAGCCTGTTTTTTAAAACAGCTCTCTTTTTCTCAAGAGTTTTTATCTTCTTGCCTGCCTCTTTAATCTTACGCTTAACCTTACTTATTGTTTTCTCTACAGCGCGAGTTGCACTCCTCTTTTTTGCAACTTTTTTATTTACCCTCTCAACTTCTCCAAGTATAGATGTTTCTTTTCTTTCAATTTTTTTTATGGACTTTTTGGTCGCTCTGATTTGACGCTCAACATCCTCTAACTCTTTTTCCTGCACAACAACATCCCTGCTATCTGCCGCGGCTTCCACCGAAATCGCGACAAAAAGAAGTAACAGTAATATAAATATTTTATTTTTTATCTTAATTTGTACTACCTCAGAGAAAAAATACATAGGAATTATACCTTTAAAAACTTTCTAAGAGACAAGAGGCTCCCTGCTGCTCCCATAATGACGCCAGATAAGGCCAAAGCCCCTGCCAGATAAGCTACAGAGAAGGAGTTCTCCAATATGAACATGAAATAATCCGGGGTTTTAAGGCTTACCAAAAACCTTCCCAGATAAAGCATAGCCAGGGCAATAATTCCCCCGCCGAGACCTTGCAGCACACCTTCAATAAAGAAAGGGGTTTTTATAAACAGGTCCGAGGCTCCGACAAGCCTCATAACCTCTATCTCGTCGCGACGGGCAAAAACAGTAAGCCGAATAGTGTTGGATATGATAAAAAGTGTAGCAGAGGCTAAAAACAGGGCTACTATAAAAGTTCCAAGCTTTGCAAAAGCCAAAAATGAAGAAAACTTTTCTACCCACTCCTCACCATACTGAACATCTGCTGCCCAATCAAAACTGCCAAGCCTGTCTACGACAAGGCCAAGCCCCTCACCGGATCGGTACCTGTCAATAAGCCTTATGTCAAAAGAAGCGGGCAGTGGGTTCTCGCCTATCCCTTCTATAACTTCTTTATATTCTTTTAATTCTTCTTTAAGGTCACTGAGAGCCTGGTCTTTTGAGACATAAGTAATTGACTTAATGCCCTGTATTTCTAAAAGGGCATTTTTCATCACTGCAATTTTTTTGGTAACCTTCTCGGAACTGTTTTTTGCTATAGCTTTGTCATCTATATAGATAACAATGTGAGTTCTGTCGCCCCATGACTCTACAACATTATTCAGGTTGCTGAAAATAATAAAAAAGAATGCAAATATGGCCAGAGAAAAAGCAACAGTAAGTGACGACAAGAAGTTTGTGCCAAAGTTTTCCCTGTAATTCCTAAAGGAATCACCTAGAGCATATATGAATCCAGCACTACCTTCCATTACCAGTTGCCCCCTTTGCTGCCAGAATCCTTACTACCCTTAGGCTCAACAATCCTGCCCTTATCCATAGCTATAATTCTTTTATTAGTACTATCCAGTATAGCTTTGTCATGGGTTGCTATAATAACAGTTGTACCTCTGTTATTAACTTCCTGAAATAGATTCATAATCTCTAGACTTAATTCATGGTCAAGGTTTCCCGTAGGTTCGTCTGCCAGGAGTATGGCAGGCTCTTTCACAATAGCTCTTGCAATGGCAACTCTTTGCTGCTCACCGCCGGACAAGGTAAGAGGTTTGAAGTTTGCCCTGTGCTGAAGTTTTACATAGCCCAAGGCCTTCATTGTGCGGTTACGAATTTCTATGGGGCCCATACCCATAACTTTTAAAGACAGGGCAACATTTTCCAAAACGGTCTGGTTGTTTAAAAGTTTAAACTCCTGGAAGACAAAACCAATGCGCCTCCTAAGAAGGGGGATTTCTTTGTAATGGGCCCTCCAATAGTTACGGCCGCCAATTAGAATCTGCCCTCCGGTTGGCTCAGCTGTACCAAAAATAGTTTTAAGCAGAGTGGTTTTACCTGCACCGCTGGGGCCGGTAATAAAGACAAACTCGCCTTTTTCGATTGTCAAAGTAATATCGCTTATGGCATCAGTGGCGTCGTCATATTTTTTGGATACGCTAAAGAGCTTAATCATAGTTATTTAATTAGTAAAATCCTCTGTTTTATTTTATTAACGCTTTTGAAGGTAGGTAGATAGCCGCATTTTTGTAAATCTACTTTAATTGTTAATTATCCCAAATGAGGGGTATAAACACAACTAAAAAGACTCTCCCGAATAGGAGCAGACACAAAAAATCTGCGCCCCGTGCCAGGTAAACACAAGAGAGCAGATTTTAAGTGTAAACTATGAAAGCTGAACTAAGGTTTTGGTACTATTAGTTGATATACACCATCGTCTTTTTTGAGATAAAGCCAGTAACCGACCCAAGGAGCAAGCTTGGCATCAGGTGTGCCTCCTGCGGTTTCCATAGTATAGGTATAACCCCAGTCGGAGCCGTCATAATAATAAATACCGTTTACCACTACTCCGCCTGTTACGGCATCAGTCCACTCCATTGGCTCCTCTCCATCTTTTTGCACCTCTATATCACTAAGCATCACATTCCCATTATAAGGGTTACTTACAATGTTCCACCCTGCCTGCAAGATAATGTTGAAAGCAGTTGGATAAGCCAATTCAGTATCATCTTTGCCTTCCAGTTCAGGCAGAACATCTCCGCAGGTAGTTGTATCAAGGAAGTAACCTTCGCCTGTTTTGAGAGGCGATACTCCATCTACTAATGCGTAAGCACCTTTGTTACCAGATTTTTTAGAAAGCCCACTAGAGACCCACCTGTACACACTATTAGGGTCACTGCAGCCTAGGTGTGTAGCAACAAGGCTCGATGCGTCAATATCTCTTGCCACACCTACAAGGGCATAGCCCTTTAATAGGTTTACCAAAGGCATTTGGAAAGTTGCAGATGTCCATACTGTAGGGGTAATATCACCAAGCACAACCTCAAAATAATAACTTCCACTTGAGAAAGCGCCAAGTAGGGTCGAATAAGAACATAGCAGCCCCTCTGTATAGTCTCCACTACATGTCATGTCGTAAGGTGTGTAGGTTCCAGGAGTTGCCCTGTCTTCTACAAATAATCTTACAGATAACGGCGCTGCTCCGCTTACCGTATCTTGTACCACTATTTTAAATTCAAAACCCGGGTTCGACATAGGTTTACCTGTACCCGTGTCAAGGTTGTTTCCGTCACTGCCTCCGTCGCCCCTTACAAGTCCGTTTGCATTTGCATCGTCCCCGGCAAAGCTTATACCATCCGAAGGTGCAGATGGAATTGCGGTTCCTGTAAGACCTACAGAGGTGTTACCTGCCGTATCTGTTGCGCAAAGTCTATAATTATAAGTCGTGCCGTTTAATAAGTTTACGTGGTTGTAACTTGTAGACGAACCGCTATAAACTGTCACACCTGATGAACATGTAGTAGAAGGTGTGAATGTTCCTGTTTCCATAACTACAGTGTATGAAATATCTCCAAGGTCATCTGTAAATCCGCTCCAAGAAAGTGCATTATAAGCATTACCGGAGACTATATTAAACGCGCCGTCCACCGGAGGCGCGGAGTCAACAGCAGTTACAGTTACGCTTATGGTAACTGTGTCAGTTAGCCCTCCAGAGTCTGTTACTTCCACTTCAAAAGAATCACCGCCAACATAATCCGTATTAGGCATGTATGTTATAAGTCCGCTTGTATCTACTGAGACTGTGCCACTGCCTGCAATTGTTATAACCGAATAGGTATAAGTATCCACCAAGTCTGGGTCTGTAATGGCAATCTGACTTGTACCATGTGTATTTTGATATGTATTTATATCATTAGCAGCTAAAGTGAACTGGTCGTTCACTGCAATAACATCAATGGTAATTGTTGCAATATTTGAGTAAACCCCATAACTGTCCATTGCCTGGAAGGTAAAGAAGTCTGTGCCGTTCCAGTGCTGGTCAGGATTATAGATATAGTCTCCTGTTGTAGAAGTAATAACAACCGTTCCGTATGATGCATCAGCGACCAGTGAATAAGTTAAAGAGTCTCCCTCGATATCTGTTACGCTAAGTATCCCTGCACCTACAGTATCCTCATCAAAGGCAGGAAGCGCTGCGCTACTTGCCACAGGGGCGTCGTTAACGCTTATTACGCTTACTGTAATTTCGGAAACATTAGAATCAACGGTACCGTCGTTTACCTTGAAGGTAAAGGAATCAGAGCCAAAATAATCAGCATCAGGCGTGTAGGTAAACGTGCCTAAAGTTGAATTAATCCATGAAAGGGTTCCGTTAGAAGCAAGCCCTACGAATGAATAAACCAGAGGGTCACCGTCGGCATCAGTGGCGCTAAGTGTTGCAGATGCAGCAGTATCTTCGTAAAGTATCAAGGTGTCTATCGGATACTCTATCTTGGCTATATAACCACCGCTGGAGTCATTCCCGGTAGCATAAACATTTCCGGTCTCATCCATAGTAGCTTCTACTAAAGAACCTGAAGCAGACTGCGACCACAATATGGCACCGTCTGAGGCCCTTAACTTTTTAATATAACCTGCACCGGTCACGATAATATCTCCGTTTAAATCAACTTCAACTCCCTTGACAGTAGTACCTAAATTAGTTGTCCAAGATGTAAGGCCGCTAAGCTGGGTATACCTCACTACTTTGGCATTTATACCTGTACCGCTTGCCACAAAAACACCGCCAGCCTGATCAACGGCAACGGCAACAGCCCCTCCCGTAGATTTCGACCAAAGATAAAAGCCGTCCGAATCAAGTTTATAGATACTAGAGTCCTCTACGACATAAACATTATCATTTGAGTCTACTGCAACTGAATTTGCCGGCCATCCGTTTAATAGTTTATATTTCCAAATAATACTACCATCAGCAGGGCTGACTTTTAAAACCCTGTAGTTAGAAGATCCGCCCCCTACATCAAACAAGCCTACCAGGGAAATATTCCCGTTAGAATCCATTGCAATATCATATGCATAATCATCATCAAAATCCTGGCCATAGCTGGTTGTCCACAGATACTCGCCTTCGGCGTTGAATTTTGACATAAAACCATTCATACCAAAAGAGGTAATATTATAAAAGCCTGACCCCGGATCAAAGTCTACAGTACCGCTAAACCGTCCTGATATAAACACATTATCATCGGAGTCAATAGCTATACCAGTAACTGAGGTTGCAAAAGACATGGTTCCGCCGTATGAGTAGTTAGAGTTTATTTTAGTCAAGAACCCCCTAACGTTTGAACCTGAACCATGGAGATCCTCACCGAGGCCGGGATCAAAATCAAAAGTACCGGGGAACATATAACCTGAAATGTAAATATTACCCTTAGAATCGGTTTTAGTATCCAGAGGAAACACGCCGGCAGGGGTAAATGATTTTATCCATCCTAATGATGTCATATCACTAGTTGCAACTGGTGCATCGTTAACTGAATTAACAGTTACGTTGATTGTTGCAATATTTGAGTAAACCCCATAACTATCCATAACCTGGAAGGTAAAGAAGTCAGAGCCGTTCCAGTGCTGAGTGTCTTGTGTATAGGTATAACTACCTGTTGAAGAAGTTACAACAACTGTTCCGTATGATGCATCTGCTACAAGCGAGTAGGTTAAACTGTCTCCATCATCGTCTGTTGCTATAAGCGAACCTGCTCCCTGAACATCTTCATCTGTAACAAGAACTCCGCCCGAGGCAATAGGGTCGTCATTAACAGAGTTTACCGTAAGGTCAATGGTCGCAGGGCTGGAATAACCGCCGCTACTGTCAATAGCCTGGAAGGTAAAGAAGTCCGAACCATTCCAATAAGGGTCAGGAGTATAGGTATAGTCGCCACTTGTAGAGGTTATAACAACTGTTCCGTAAGATGCGTCAGTTACTAAAGAGAAGACTATAGAGTCTCCCTCTACATCGGCGCCGCTGACTGTAACTGTCCCTGCGCCTATCGTATCTTCATCAATGGCAGGAAGAGCCCCGTCCACTGCAACAGGAATATCGTTAACGGAAATAACATCCACCGTAATTGTAGAGATATTAGAGTCTGCCGTACCGTCATTTACCTTAAAGGTAAATGAATCAGCACCAAAATAATTTGCATCAGGGGTGTAAGTAAATGAACCTAGAGTTGAGTCAAGAATTACTACAGTTCCGTATGATGGAGGAGTTACTACGGAATAAATAAGAGAATCGCTTAGGTCAGTCATGAAATAAGCGGACATATCCACATAATCTGCGTCAGTTGCGCTAAGGGTACCTGTCTTAGGTGAGTCTTCAAGGACATTTAAGACAGCTGAATCGGAGCTTAGTTTTGTAAGGAATATATCCCTGGTGCCGGATAGGGATATATGGTTGTCGACACCGTCCTCAAAGTCAAAGTCGACTGTGCCGATGAATATACCGGACAGGAAAATATTTCCGCTCAAGTCTACTGCTACACCTATGCCTTCATCATAATTTGTAGAGCCGGCAGTCTTTGTCCAGCCGTAAGAACCGTCATTATATAACTTTGTCAGGAATATGTCGTAAAACCCAAGGCTTGTATGGTTGTCGCCCCCTGCCCCCAGATTAAAATCAACTGTGTCATTGAAGCGCCCTGCAATATAAATATCGTCGCTGGAGTCAAGAGCAATACCGAGACCTTCATCATCGGAACTGCCTCCAAAGGTTTTTGTCCAACCGTATGAGCCATTGCTGTTAATTTTGGTTATAAAACCGTCACTGCTAGCCACGGCTAAGTGGTCATCACTACCCCCATCGGTATCAAAGTTAACTGTGCCGCCGAAATATCCTGTAATGAAAATATTACCGCTGGAGTCTGTAGCCACACTATTGCTCCGGTCTGTACCAGTATCGCCAATGGATTTTGTCCAGCCGTAAGAGCCGTCACTCATAATTTTGGTAAGGAAAATATCACTAAAACCTGAAGCTAAATGAAAGTCAAAGCCTCCATAATTAAAGCCAACATTACCCTTAAAGCCACCTGTAACATACACTTCATCATTTAACCCAAAAGCAATGTCGCGAGGCACAACAGTGTCAATTGTCCGGAAAGCCTTTGTCCACTCGTAACTTCCGTCACTGCTGAATTTAGTTAAGAATCCGCTTTCGCCCAAGCTCAGTATTTCGTCTACTCCCACCCCGGGGTCAAAGTCAACCGTATCGTCTCTAAAAGTTCCGGCTATATAAACATTGCCTGACGAGTCGACACCTACCGCCTCGGCATGGTCACTATATGTACCGCCAAATGTATTTGTCCAACCGTAGGAGCCGTCACTGTATATTTTTGTGACAAATGCATCTCCGCTTCCATTGCTTGTGTGGTCGTCTGTGCCTGCGCTTGGATCAAAATCAAAAGTACTCCAAAAATAACCTGAAACAAAAGCATTTCCATTTAAGTCAACTGCCACATCTAAAGCCTCAGTAAAACCTGATCCTTCAAAAGTCTTTGTCCATCCGTAACTGCCGTCAGAGTTCATCTTCGTGAGGAAAGCCCCGTATCCCCCGGCAGTAGTGTGGATATCCTCGCCCGCGCCGGGGTCAAAATCGGCTGAACTCCAGAAAGTTCCGGCAATAAAAACATTGCCGCTTGAGTCCACTGCCACGTTGGCATTACCGCCATTGTCGCCGCCTTCATTACCAGTGCTACCCATAGTCACAGTCCAATCGTATGCTTCCAGTATGTCTGATGTCGTTACGGGCGCTATATTAACCGGGTCTATGGTTAAGTTAATGGCAGCAACATCTGAAGTCGCACCATTGGAGTCTGTTGCCGTGAAACTGAAATAGTCCACGCCGTACCAGTCAGGTATAGCCTGTGTGTAACTATAATCTCCCGTGGTAGTATTAAAAGTAAGTATTCCAAAATACGGTCCGTCAATGAGAGTGAAATCAAAAGAGTCACTTTCTGCATCACTTGCACTTACTGTGCCTACACCAACAACATCTTCATCAAAAAATACGGCTTCGCTTACTGCACTAGGGGCATCGTTCACAGGAAGTATGTTTATTGTGACGGAAGAGATGTTAGAGGTATTACTATTAGAATCTATAACCTGAAAAGTAAAGGAATCTGAACCGTTATAATCTACGTCAGGTGTATAACTAAACTCACCTGTAGCTGAATCTAAAATCGTTACCGTTCCATTAGAAGCCACGCCTACAATAGAATAGGTAAGGGAGTCTCCGTCTGCGTCACTACCAGAGAGTATTCCATCTATTGGTGTGTCTTCATCAATAGTTAGAGAGGTCACATTATAACTAAACTTTGTCAGGAAAGAATCATAAGAACCAACATTTGTATGCCAGTCGCTCTCTATGCTGGGGTTTAAGTCAGCATCAGTAAGGCTGTAAACTCCCGTTAAAAATAAATTTCCCTCCCCGTCTATTGACAATCCATGCCCTGCATCAGAGGCTATGCCGCCTGTAGTCTTTGTCCAACTGTAAGAGCCGTCAGTCTTGAGTTTGCTAATAAAAACATCCTCGCTTGCGCTTGGATATGGGTTACCGTAAGGAGAGCGTAAATCCGTGCCACCTGTGGGGTCAAAATCTACCTGGTACCAGAAACCTCCTGCAATAAAAATATCATCTCCGCTTACAATTAGGTCATTAAGAGACTGGCTGCTTACGGCACCGATGACATTGGTCCATCCATAAGAGCCGTCGGAATTAATGGCCGTAATGAACATGTCGTAAGCATCTTCACTCGTGTATTCGTCCACTCCGCCGGTGGGGTCGAAGTCAACGGTGTCCCAGAAATTACCTCCAACAAAAACATTTCCCCCTGAATCCACTCCTACTGATGCAGGGTAATTGGTGTTACTTCCTGCCAATACAATGGACCATGAATAAACTCCGCTTGAGTCAAGCTTAACTACAAAAGTATCCCTTTTATCTACAACAGTGCTTGTATGTTCTGCAGTGCCTGCCCCGGGGTCGAAATCCTCGGTGCCAGTAAATGACCCTGCGACAATGACATTGCCGTCTTCGTCAATAACCAGTGAGGAAACAGAGGATGCGCCAGTACCGGTATAGACTTTTGTCCATCCGTAACTGCCGTCAGGGTTAAGTTTCGTAACAAAGCCGTCTCGGAAACCATCGCTTACAAACTCATCAGTACCTGCTCCTGCGTTGAAATCGACTGTCCCCATAAACCTGCCGGTAAAATAAACACTATCCGACGAATCTGTCACAACGTCAGCTATTACAACGGAATTAAAGGACTTGGTCCATCCGTATGAACCATCACTAAACCTTTTTGTAATAAACCCATAACTTTCTTCATAGGCGCCCTGCTCATCGCCTGCACCCATAGGATTAAAATCTACAGTGTTACTAAATGTACCGACCATATAAACATTGGAAGTTAGATCAACTGCTACATCATAGGGGATGTCATAACTATCAGAGCCAATGGCAATAGTCCAACCGTAAGATGAATCGGCATTTATCTTTGTAAGGAATATATCCCTCCAGCCGGCGCTTGTATATTCATCCACGCCGATGCTTGAATCAAAGTCCACTGTCTGTTCAAACTCGCCTACTACATAAGCATTGCCGCTTGAGTCAGTAGCCACACTTCTGCTATAGACTACATCTGTGCCGTTCATTGTAACGGACCAATTGTAATCATATACCCCATCTACATCGCTTGTCGTTACCGGGTCATCGCTTAGGGGGTTAACCGTAAGGTCTATTGTGGCAGGGTCGCTCGCGCCACCATTAGAATCAGTTACTACAAAGGTAAAGGAGTCCACACCGCTCCAATCGGTATCAGGAGTGTAAGTGTAAGCTCCCGTTGAAATGACAACTACTGAACCATATGTTGCATCAGTATCAAGAGAATAAGTTATAGAGTCTCCCTCCACAGGGTCACTTCCGCTTAGCGTGCCAAGACCTACAGCATCCTCATCTATTGCCGAAAGAGTGTCCCCCACTGCCACAGGGTCGTCGTTAACGGAGTTAACGGTAATGTCTACCGTTGCAATATTAGAATATACCCCGTAACTATCCATAACCTGGAAAGTAAAGTAGTCGGCCCCAAACCAGTGCTCAGTGTCCTGCGTGTATGTAAATGAACCTGTAGTTGTATCAACCACCACTGTTCCGTAAGAAGCGGCAGTTACCAATGAATAGGTAATCCTGTCTCTGTCGGCATCGGATGCAGAGAGGGTTCCTGCTCCCACAGTATCTTCGTCAAAGGCAAGGACGCCGTTTGTTGCAATAGGGTCATCACTTACTGGGTTTACCGTTATGCTTATGGTCGCTGTGTTTGAAGTGTCGCTATTAGAATCAATAACCTGAAATGTAAAGGAGTCTGACCCGAAGTAGTCAGCATCAGGAGTGTAAGTATATGCCCCGGTTGCAGAGTCATCTATCACTGCAGTACCTTCGGCACCGTTTGACACTACCGAATAAGTAAGAGAATCCCCACCAGAGTCAGTGGCACTTAGAGTATCGGAGCCCGGAACATCTTCATCTGTTACAAGAGTGCCGTCATCGGCAAGTGGGTCTGCAAATTGCAATTCTACAGACCAACTGTTTAATGTACCAAAGTCATTAGATATAGGGTCAAAAACCTCTAACACCCAGGTCCCTGTAATAGATTTACCGTCCAGTGAGCTCAGAAGGGCTTCAGGCGTGTAACTGCCGGCAAATGGCGCAGTACCTGTGGTTATAGATACTGATGTCTCATCATCCACAGTTGTACCAGTAAAGTTAGAACCTGAGCCACCTCTTCTATTAACAAGTTGAACGCTTGTTGCATCAGGGGCTTTAAGGGTTATAATCAAATCGCTGATATACGGATGACTTATATCAAAAGTCACATTTACATCAGTTAAATATCCACTGTCGGCAACTACTATGTCCGATGTAGTTACTCCAAATAATACAGGGCCAATTGGTACATCAGTTGAATTGTAAACCGTGCCGCCTCCGCTGTCGCCTCCACTAGAAGCAGTAACATCCATTGACCAACTGTCTAATATACCTGAATCAAAACTGACTAAATCTACTATCTTCAATTCCCATGTTCCTGTAATAGACTTCCCGTCCAATAGTGAAAGTGGCATTTCAGGTCTAAAGCTGCCGGTAAATGGCGCCGAGCCAGAGGATATAGCCGAACCTGCTTCATCATCTAACACAGTATTGGTAAAGTTATCACCGCCGCCGCCTCTTCTGTTGACAAGTTGTATATTTGTTCCGTCAGGAGCTTTAAGGGTGATAACCAAATCGCTGTCATATGTATTTGTTATATCAAGAGTAACATTTAGGTCTTCTAGGCCTCCACTGTCGGCAATTACAATGTCCGATGTAATTGTTGTGCCTCCGGGATGGAAAATTGGCGTATCAGCAGAACTGTACACAGCACTCTGCGAGATAGCAGGTATGGTTATTAAAAGAATCGAGAAAAAGAAAATTTCTGATATAGTTTTAAAACTTTTTGACAGACTGCCCATAAGTTAACCCCACTAGTTATACAAATACAGAAACATCCAAAAATATATATAAATCAACACTCTTTATTGAAAGGAAAATGAAGGCTCTATGATAAGGTAAATGGCTAAAAAAAGGAAGTAAAAATGATTGGAACACAAAAAAAGGATACCCCATAGGGATATCCTTTTTTTGTTTAAAATGGCGGAGCCGACGGGATTCGAACCCGCGGCCTCCGGCGTGACAGGCCGGCGTTATAACCAGCTTAACTACGGCTCCTAATACTGGTAAAACCTTTTAAAAAATAAATCCAAAAAATATAAATGGCCAGCACCGTCACTGCTGACCTGATTAACATTTAAAACAACGAGACTACATTATTAAATAGGGACAGACCGCTATTTAATTGTTACTCTTTCTCTATTAAGTATATCCTCTTGTTTAAATTGGGTCAGTCCCTATTTACCCAAGATATGGTAGGCGGTACAGGGCTCGAACCTGTGACCTCAGCCTTGTAAGGGCCGTGCTCTCCCAACTGAGCTAACCGCCCATGTAATACTTTAAAAAGTATTACTTATAAAACAATGGCAACATAAAAGCTTAAATGCTGTTTCTATAAACTAGAAGAATTTAAAAAAACAACTAAGCCCATGAGCCAACTTATTTCTTTACAGCATCTTTAAGGCCTTTACCTGCCTTAAACTTTGGTACTGTTGCTGCTGCAATCTTAATCTCTTCGCCAGTTTGTGGGTTTCTGCCCATTCTGGCTTTTCTCTTTGATGTTGAGAAAGTACCGAATCCAACGAGAGAAACATCCCCGCCTTTTTTCAGTGTTGTCTTAACTGTGTCTACAAATGAATTTAAAGCTCTTTCGGAATCTGTTTTGGTAAGTCCTGTGTCTTCTGCTATTGCTGCTACTAATTCTCCCTTTGTCATATATACCCAATCCTTTCTGTTTAAATTATTGTAACTAACATCAGAGAGAATATTAGGAGCTTACGCCTTAATTGTCAAGGGAAATTTAGATAATATTAATTAATGCCTCACAACTTCATCAGATTTTCCGTCACTTGAACTACCTTTACCTGTTCCTGTCAGGTCATAATCAACCTTTTTTGCGCTAAATACTTCACTTTTATCCTTAGCACCAAAGGCGTGAACCAACACTTCATCAACATGTTCAACAGGTATAACAGTCACAGCTTTTAGTACTACTTTAGGTATTTCTTTAAGGTCTTTTTCGTTCTCCTTAGGGATTAATACCTTTGTAATACCCCCTCTGTGGGCTGCAAGAAGCTTCTCTTTTAGGCCGCCAATAGGGAGCACCTTACCTCGAAGGGTTATCTCGCCAGTCATGGCAACGGTCTTTAAAATCGGCTTTTTTATTAGAGCCGATGTAATGGCCGTAGCTATTGCAATACCGGCAGAAGGGCCATCCTTAGGGGTAGCACCCTCTGGGAAATGCATATGAATATCAAGCCTCTGATAGAAATCAGTATTTAGCCCAAGCTCGCTTGCCCTGCTCCTGATATAAGCCATGGCAGCCTGAGTGGACTCCTGCATTACATCACCAAGCTTACCAGTGACAGTAAGGCGGCCTTTACCGGGCATTAATAGCACCTCAATAGAAAGCAGGTCTCCTCCTGACTCGGTCCATGCAAGCCCTGTAGCAACTCCTATCTCGTCCTCGCCTTCAGCCATTCCAAAACGATAAACAGGTGAGCCTAAATATTTCTCTAAAAGCTTATTGGTTAATGTAATACTAGTGTCCATGCCTTTTTTGAGAATTTCCTTTGCGCTCTTCCTGCATACTGCGGCAATCTTACGCTCCAGGTTCCTTACCCCTGCTTCCCTTGTATATTCTCTAACTAACTTCTTTAAAGAAGTTTTAGGGAAAGTAAGATTCTTGTCAGTAAGTCCATGGTCTTTAAGCTGCTTTGCAATTAAAAACTTAGTGGCAATATTATACTTCTCATCTTCTGTGTAACCGGAGAGCCTGATTAGCTCCATCCTGTCCAAAAGAGGATAAGGTATGCCCTGCATATAGTTCGCAGTAGTTATAAAAAGCACCTTTGACAGGTCATAATCACAATCCAAATAATGGTCATTAAAAGTATGGTTCTGCTCCGGGTCCAATACCTCTAAGAGTGCTGACGCAGGGTCGCCCCTAAAGTCGTTACTCATTTTATCAACTTCGTCTAGGAGCATTACAGGATTATTTGTGCCTGCCTTTTTAAGGGACTGAATAATCTTGCCAGGCATAGAACCAATGTAGGTTCTCCTGTGACCGCGAATCTCCGCCTCGTCTTTAACTCCCCCTAAGGCAACCCTTACGAATTCCCTTCCTGTGGCGCGGGCTACGGACTTGGCAAGTGATGTCTTACCTACTCCCGGAGGCCCTACAAGGCACAGTATAGGGCCTTTTAGCTCGTCGGTTAGGGTCTTTACTGCCAAGTACTCTAGGATTCTCTCCTTAACCTTCTTTAGGCCATAATGGTCTGCGTCGAGAATTTTTTCTGCCTCTTCAATATCCTGCTTTTCTTTTGAGAGTTTGCTCCAAGGCAGGTCCACCATCCAGTCAATATAATTTCTAACTACAGTAGCTTCAGCGCTCATAGGGCTCATCTGCTTTAGCTTTTTTATCTCCTGGGTGGACTTCTTTTCAGCCTCTTTACTCATCTTGACGGCTTTTATTTTATCTTCAAACTCCTGGATTTCATTTTTAAACTCGTCTTTTTCTCCAAGTTCTTTTTGAATTGCCTTCATCTGCTCATTAAGGTAATACTCTTTTTGAGTCTTCTCCATCTGGCGTTTTACTCTTTGGCGAATTCTCTGCTCAACTTCTAATATCTCAATTTCACCTTCAATAACTTTATAAAGGTGGTTGAGCCTCTCGATAGGTTTTACATACTCCAGGAGAATTTGTTTCTCTTCTAACTTAATAGTAAGGTGAGTTGTAATTGTGTCCGCAAGGCGGCCAGGCTCTTCAATAGAAGAGACGCTCATTATCATCTCAGGGGGAACTCTTTTGTTGAGTTTTACATAAGTCTCAAAACTCTTAACAACAGAGCGAACAATTGCCTCAGTCTCTGAGTCAGTCTCCACCTCCTCGGCCCCTTCTACTTCAAACTCTATAGCTTCAATCATGAAACAATCGTTGCTAGGAATAAAACTCTTTATAGACGCCCTGTTTTTGCCTTCAACAAGCACCTTTACCGTGCCGTCAGGTAGTTTTAACATCTGAAGAACAGTGGACATAGTTCCTGATGTGAAAATATCCTCAGGATTCGGGTCATCGGTTTTAGCTTTTTTTTGAGCAGATAGAAAAACTTTTTTATCGTTTTTCATGGCAAACTCAAGCGCTTTTATGGATTTCTCCCTGCCTACAAACAGAGGCACAACCATATGAGGGAAAATTATTATATCTCTTAGTGGAATAAGAGGGACTATTACTTTTTTTGTCAAAATAAACCTCCAATATATTTAAAGTTTTTACACTTTTAAGTTTTTATATTTTTACTGTTTTACTTTATTAATTAGGCAATTCTAGGCAGCAGTACTTAAAATAAAAGCTTCTAAATAAACTAACTAAAAAGTATTACTAGAGAAATCAAGCACTCTCTGCGTCTTTTTCGTAAACTATAATAGGTTTAGACTTTCCTGTTACAGAATCTTCGTTTATTATACATTCTTTTATATTAGACTGTGATGGAAGTTCGTACATCGTTTCCAGCATTGTAGACTCTAAAATTGCCCTAAGACCCCTGGCTCCGGTTTTTCTTTTTGTTGCTTCTTTTGCAAGAGCAAGGAGGGCTCCATCTGTGAAATTAAGGTCAACACCCTCAAGTTCAAAGAGTTTTCTGTACTGCTTACTAAGAGCGTTCCTTGGTTCCGTGAGTATCCTGACAAGACTTTCCTCGTCAAGTTCATCAAGAACCGCTAAGACCGGAAGACGCCCCATAAATTCAGGAATTAAACCGTGTTTCATAAGATCCCCAGGCTCGACTTTACTCAATAGCTCCGCAGTCTCTACCTTTTCTGTTTCCTTATGTTCTGAATTAAAGCCGAGAGTTTTTTTGCCGACCCTCTGGGCTATAATACTGTCTAAACCGTTAAACGCCCCTCCGCATATGAAAAGTATATTAGAGGTGTCAACCTGCAGGAACTCCTGCTGAGGGTGCTTTCTGCCACCCTTAGGAGGAACATTTGCAACGGTGCCTTCTATAATCTTTAGAAGTGCCTGCTGAACACCTTCGCCTGATACATCCCTTGTAATAGACGGAGAGTCTGTCTTTCTTGAAACCTTATCTATCTCATCAATATAAACAATACCCTTTTGGCATTTCTCAACATCATAATCAGAGTTCTGGAGAAGACTTAAAATTATATTCTCTACATCTTCACCAACATAACCGGCCTCTGTTAAGGTAGTTGCATCAGCAATAGTGAAGGGAACATCAAGAATCTTTGCCAACGTCTGAGCAAGCATCGTCTTACCGGAGCCTGTTGGGCCAAGAAGGAGTATATTACTCTTTTGGATTTCTATATTAGAATCCGGAGCAATACCGCCGGCCGCAGTTTTGGACTTACCGCCGGCTTTTGAGAACTTGTGATTTTTTATGTCTATTCTTTTGTAGTGGTTGTACACAGCAACGGAAAGGACTTTCTTTGCAAAGTCCTGGCCAATTACATACTCATCAAGAATAGACTTAATCTCCATAGGTTTAGGAAGATCAGCATGTTTACTTTTTATACCTTCTTTTTCGTACTCTTCTGCTACTATATCATTACAGAGTTCAATACACTCATCGCAGATATAAACCATAGGTCCTGCAACCAGTTTTCTTACCTCACTCTGGGTTTTACCGCAAAAAGAACAATTCAAACTGCTGCTGCTTTTTTTGTTTCCTGCCATAATTGTTAACTAACCTCCATAATCTACAGTTAACTTAAAAACCTTATCGAAATACAAACACTGATAGTGACTACTTTCTCTTCTCGATAATAGTATCAATTATACCATATTCCTTAGCTTCACTGCTAGTCATAAAAAAGTCCCTTTCTGTGTCTATATGGACCTTTTCTGTGTCCTGACCGGTGTGTTTTGCTATTATACCGGTAAGTTCCGTCCTTAATCTTATGATTTCCTTTGCCTGAATATCAATATCCGTAGCTTGGCCCTGGGCTCCGCCAAGAGGCTGGTGAATCATAATCCTCGAGTTAGGCAGTGCAAACCTCTTACCCTTTTCTCCTCCCGTTAGGAGGAGAGCCCCCATGGACGCCGCCTGCCCCATACACATGGTTGATACGGCAGGTTTTATGTACTGCATTGTATCGTAAATTGCCATGCCGGCAGAAACCACCCCGCCAGGCGAGTTTACGTACATATGTATGTCTTTTTCAGGGTCTTCGCTTTCTAAAAAGAGCAGCTGAGCTACTATTAAGTTTGAAACATTGTCGTCAATCCCGGTGCCAAGGAAAATAATCCTGTCTTTCAATAATCGGGAATATATATCGTATGCCCTCTCCCCTCGGCCTGTTTGTTCTACCACCATTGGGACCAGCATATTCTGCTCATTGAGGAAATCTCCGACGCTGCTGTTTATGTCATGTTTGCTCATAATATATCGCCTTTCAGAAAAATTGAATTTAAGTCAATTATAAGTTATTAAGCTTCTACTATTAAGTCAAAGACCTTCTCTTTTATAAGAGAGGACTTGATTGCATCTATTGTTCCGTCTTCTTCAAACTTGGCAAGCATTGGGCCAACCGGCTCATTTTTGCTCTTAGCCAAGTCTTCTACAAACTTCTCCACCTCATCATCGGTGGCGCCTATGTCTTCTTTTATTGATATGGCATCAATGATTAAGTCTCCCTTAGCCTGACGAAGGGCAACTTCTTTATACTTCTTCGTTAAACCTTCCTCGTCTAAGCCCTTATCATCGGGATGAACATGACCGTGTTTCATCCCATCTACAACCTGACTCATAACAGATGCAAAATAGTTATCTACCAAACTCTCAGGGACTTCAAACTCGTGTTTACCGATTAGCAGGTCTATTGCTTCGCTTCTGTTTTTTTCTTTTTCAGACTTTTCTTTTCCTACTTTTATTTCTGCGGAGATTTTAGATTTTAAATCCTCCAAGCTATCGGAGTCCATGTCTTTTGCAAACTCGTCATCAAGGTCTGGAAGGAGTCTTTCTTTTACGGATTTAACCTCCACATTAAATACAGCTGCCTTGCCCGATAGGTGTGCCTCGTGATAATCGTCGGGGAAGTTAGTGGTAACATCTTTTTTATCTCCTACCTTACAGCCCTCAAGGGCTTCGTCAAAACCGGGGAGAAGCATACCCTCGCCTAGAACTACCTGATAATTCTCAGCTTTGCCCTGCTTGATTGCCTCTCCTTCAACGAACCCTTCAAAATCCACTACAAGAAGGTCGCCGGTTTTGGCTCCTCTTTCCACTTCTTTAAAGTCGCTATTGGTTTTTTGTATATACTCAAGAGCCTCTTCCAACTCTTTGTCTGTTGTTTCAACAGGAGTTTTGTGGAGTTTCAAACCTTTATAATCTTTAATATCAATTTCCGGCCTTAAATCCACCGTAGCTGTATATATAAAAGGCTTGCCTTCTTCTATGTCCTGAATGTCTACTGTAGGACGGCTAATAGGTTTTAAGTCCTTCTCTTTTATGGCATTGGGAAAACTTGTTTCTATTAGCCTGCTTGCCACATCGCCTAATATGCTGCCTGAATATTTTTGTCTTATTACCTTCTCAGGTACTTTACCTTTTCTAAAACCGGGAAGTTCTGCCTGCGCAGTAAGGGTTTTGTAGGCAATATTAATTTCTTCTGTAACCATATCTGCCGGAAGTTCTACTGTAAGCTTTTTCTGTACTGCTCCTAAATCTTCTAATTCTACTTTCATTAAATACTACTCTCCTTATTGGTCTTTATGTCTTTTATAGTGCAAAATTTATATATAAATTGATATTTATCTTATTTTCAGCATATTACGGTTAATTCTGTAATAATTCGCTTGTGGGTCGCTAGTCACTGTCAGTCCGCTGGCTGTTATTAATATAGTGCAAACGACCCTCTCATGCAAATTATATCTCTTTAATAATTATAAGTTATTGATTTTCTTGGGGAAATTGAGATCTTAGAGGGGGGTTTTTCGTGAAATCGGGGTGAGGAAAAAGTTGGTGCGAAGGGGGGGATTCGAACCCCCACGGTCGCCCACTAGGTTCTAAGCCTAGCGCGTCTGCCAGTTCCGCCACCCTCGCACAAGTTAGTAATAGTAGCATAATTGCCCTATGCAGTGCAATTGAAAAATTGTTAGATAGCCAGCTTAGCTCTTATCTTCTAAGTTTGTTGCGGATGGACATACCGAGTAGACCTATTTGAATTGTTATGACAACTTGAAAAAAGATAGCAGCAGCTTTCTGATAAATTGAAACATTATCCCAGTGAACCTGTGAAGTCTTAACGAATGGCAAAAACTCCAGTGTGTTAAATAACTTAGACAATAAAAAACCTGCACCATCTAGAATAATGCTACACACTCCACTATTAAAGTTCCCAATTATATACCCATATGGTGCACAAAGAACTAAAAATAGTAGCAACCACGCAAACACCACACTGGCCCTAACAGGACTTTCATTGTAGTGACTTAGACTACCATACAACTCTAATCCAATTAAATTGAAATAGTCACCCCAGCTTCTACTCCCTTGAATCTTTGCTCTTATAAGCATCATATTCTTTTCTCTAACATGCCAAATTGAAGCAAATGGCCAGTTCATCTCATCACAACTTTTTCGTTTCATTTGCCTATTTAATTCTTCAACTTTCACAACACTTTCGACCATTTCTTTATTGTCAGTATATCCTCCTTCATCAACTTTCTGAAGATATAATACTTCATCGTAAAACCTTCTCATGTTCATATCATCTGTTTTCCATGTACAATTCAAAAATCTTATACTGTCCAAGTCTGTTCCAGCGAAACAAAAATCCTCAAAATGCTTATTTTTAAATGTCAATTTTTTTAGAATCAATACATCACGAAAATATTGTTTTCTACCCACTTCAATATTGTAAAACAACCTATCTTCACCAGTAAACTCAGCGTTATCAAAATAAATATCACCATTTATATGCATATCATCAAAAAAGGTATCTGGGTAAAAAACGGCACTTTTAAATGTTATAGTTCTACCTGATTGAGCAGAACTAAAATCAACACCACCACCAAATCTCATACCTTCAAAATCAACATACAAATTTACAGTGTCAGTGAGATTAGTAAACGTGCAGTCTATAAATATAACTTTCTTATTGCTGATGGCTGAATTAAAGGTAGCCAAGGCTTCAAATTGAGCACCACTAAAGTTTGCCCCTTCCATTAAGGATGAAGCAAATATAGCATCTTCATGAAATATTGTATTTATTAATTCACTTTGACCTCTCCACTCTGTTTTGAAAAAATTTGCGCTATTAAAAAATTCTATGTCAGAGAACGTCACATTTCCTTTAAATAGCGTTTCGTCAAATGATGCTTCCATCTTAAAAATTGAACTAGAAAAATTAGCGTACCCATGAAAGAGACTTTCTCCATAATCTGCTTTTTCTGAATAATTACAGTGTACAAAATCTGCATCATTCATGAATTCTGCACCTTGAAATGAAACAAAACCAAAAAAATCCGCAGCAGAAAAACTGGACACACCTTTAAATATTTTTTTACTAAAATCAGCCACTCCCTGAAAGCAACATTGATTAAAATTTGCATTTCCCCCAAATTCTAAACAACCAAATTTTAAATCACATTGAAATATGCTGTTGGAAAAATCCACATTATGTAAAATTTTAACATCATTAAGTAATATTTCTGCTTTAAAATTTGTTTTGTTCCATAAAACTGGACCATTAAATTCAGCTCCATTTAATATGACTTCTTCCTCAAAAATTGAATCAGTATACCTTGTTTCACTCTTCCAAAATGTATTTGAAAAATCGACGATTCTAAAATACACAACTTCTTTAAATTCAGAGACTGCTCTAAATTTAGAACTTTCAAATGAAGTATCACCCCTAAATTTTGAACCAGAAAAAATAACAGTGCTATTAAATAAATTTTCTGCAAGTTCCACATCTTGAAAGAATTCACATCTTTTAAATATTACATTACCCTTAAACTCTATACATGTTAACTTCAATTCTTTTATAAATTTACTATTTGAGAAATCAACATCATGAATAAACTTTATACCTTCAAAATTTGAATTTCCTTCAAATCTAGAATCTTGAAACAAAGCAGGTTTATTAAATGTT
>CBDUXU010000020.1:0-21525 GCA_965371285.1 uncultured bacterium
AAGCGTCACATCGCCAGAATTGGTTATCACCACATCATCTACTGTTTCTATATGGCCAACCAAACCGCTTTGTCCTGCTACGATGTTTCTGGCTCCAAGAGTGGTGCTGCCGGAAACTCCCGACTGGCCAAGTATCATAGTATCTTCACCAATAACAGCGCCATGAGCAATATGACAAAGGTTGTCTAACTTAACACCTCTTTTTATAATAGTTCTATCCATTGCAGCTCGGTCAATCATGCACCCTGCGCCTATTTCTACATCATCTTCCACCACTACTATGCCTGTTTGGGGAACCTTTACCTGCTTTGCCCCGTCTTTGGCATAACCAAACCCCTCTGTCCCTATTGCAGAGTTACAGTTAATGATAACATTCCTGCCTACCACTGTGCCTTCTCTAAGGGATACATTAGGGTATATTATAGTGTTATCTCCGATGGAGACTCCCCTCCCTACATAAACTCCGGGATAGATAATTACCGAGTCTCCAATAACAACATCCTTTTCTATAAAGGCAGTTGCCTGAACAGTCACATTCTTTCCTATCTTGGCGCTGGGATCTATCACTGCTCTCTCATCTACGCCGTCGCTAGGCTGGTAGTAGGGCCTGAAAACTCCAAGAATTAGTGCAAAGGCAAGGTAAGGATTAGAACAGACCAGATAGTTCTTGCCTCCCGGTCTTTTCTCCTTTTTGAGGCTAGAAGAAATTATTACTGACCCTGCTTTAGTATCTGATAAATACTTCTCGTACTTATCAGAGGCAACCACAGTCAGCTCATCCGCTCCGGCACTCTCTATTGGCGCTATACCGGTAACTTCAATGGTCCTTTCGCCAACAACAGAACATTCCATAGCGACGCTTAAAAACTCGCTAAGCTCACCAAGTGTTTTTTTTATAATCATTTTAAAAAACCTCAAACATTTTTTTATTTATTTCTTTTTACTTTTCCTGTAAGCCTTATCATAAGACTGAATTACTATGTTAGTAATATCGTCTTCTGCGTTGAAATAAATAACCCCTCCTGCAGATTTTTCCAAAATAACGCTATAACCTTTTTTATCTGCAACTTCGGAAACAAGTTCTTTTAAATCTTCTATAATCTTTCTCTCGTCAGTTTGTCTCTTGCTGTTTAACATTTCTCTTTTTTCATTAGCTTCTGATTGAAATGTTTCTAACTTTGCCTTAAAATCTTCAACTTTTTTATCCAAAACCTTTTTATCCCAGACAGATTTTTTCTTTTCTATTTCATCATTTAATTTTTTTAATACTTTTTGCTTTTCATCCAAGTCATCAGCAAGAGCTGCTCCTTCTTTTTCCAACCTGTCCTTTGCTTCTATTCCGGCCCTGCTTTCGTTTAGAGCCTTTTGGAAATCAACAAAACCGATTTTGTTATCTGCCCCGTAAGCATTAAAGGTAAACATTAAAACTCCAACTACTGCAACTATAAACTTATTCATATAAATCTCCCTATCTTTTATTATTTAGAACTATTAAAAACTTGAGCCAATGGCAATCTCCCACATAGCCTGCCTCTCACCCTCTCTTTTGTCCAGGTTGTAACCCCACTCAAACCTAAGAGGCCCGACAGGGGAAAGCCACCTGACTCCCGCCCCACCGCCGCGGCGCATATCTTCCCAGTCCACCCCTCCGTCAAAGGCGTTTCCCGTGTCATAAAAAATAACGCCGCGAAAGGACTTGCTGCCTGCAATGGGAAACAAAAACTCTGCATTAAAAACAACATTACTCTCTCCGCCAATTAAATTTCCCGTCACAGGGTCTTTGGGGCTTAAACTCCTGGACCTGTAACCTCTTATGGAATTCATGCCACCCATAAAATATTTCTTATAAATAGGCACAATCTGGTTGTTACCGAATTCGTCCACTCCAAAACTATTTACATAACCACCGGCAGCGCGAAGGGCAAAAATATATTTTTGGTCATAATTAAAATACTTTATTGCAGAAAGGTCTGTTTTTACAAAATTTGTATCCCCGCCCAAATCTCCTCCTGCATATTCGTTAGACAGGACTATCTTATAACCTTCCGTCGGGAAAAATGCGTCGTTTCTCGTGTCTCTCCTAATGGCAGTCAAAACACTAACCACCCTTGTGTCTCCCTCCTGGTCGAGTATCGTTTGGGCTGCAAAGGGCTCTACATCCGTGACAGTTACATTCTCTATCCTGTAACCAATATTAAACCTGGTCTTCCTGGAGAAAAACGGAAAACCCAACCTGACTCCCCCCCCGTCTTTTTCCATGGTAAAGTCATCAAACTCCTTGGTATTATGAAAAAGATCAAACCCTGCGGAAAGGGGTTTATCAAATATCCATGGATCCGTAATACTTAAACTATAAGAATTACTCCTATCACTTGCCGTGGCAGAAATGCTTGTCTTTATTCCCGTACCTAAAAAATTAGACTGAGAAACAGAAGCAGAGCCGACAACCTTATCTGTTGTGCTATAACCAATGCCCAAACTTATGGAACCGGTAGGCCTTTCTTTAACCTGGACATCTACCTTCATCTTCTCACTGCTTGACCCGCGGGTTTCTATAAACTCAACATCTGCAAAATAACCAAGCCTTCTGAGGCTGTTAATACTTTCCTTTAACTTTGTTGAAGAGTAGAGGTCTCCTTCTCCAATAAAAAACTCCCGCCTTATAACTTTATCTTTTGTTTTTACATTCCCCGATATATCAATTCTTTCAATAAAAACCGGGCTGCCCCGCGTAACCACTACCGTCAGGTTAATAGTGCTGTTCTCTCTTACAATAGATGTTTGCGGCCTTAAGTCAACATTAGCAAACCCTGCATCTTTATAGATATCAGAGATTCTTTCCATGCCTTTTGCAAACTTACTCCTGTTAAAAACCTCTCCCTCTTCAAGTTTTAAAAGCTCCGCAAGTTCCCTGCTTGTTTTTCCCTCTAAGATATCTCCATCTACATCTATAGTGCCTAACCTAAACTGCTCTCCCTCTTTTAACACAACAGTTATATAAAACCACTTTTTGTCCTCACTAAGAAGAGCCCTCAGGTCAAGTATGTCTGCCTCTATATAACCACTATCAAAATACTTATTTAATATAAAAGACCTGTCCCCTTCCAGGTAAAACTCATTAAAAACCCCCGACCCTGTAAGGAAAGACCAAAAACCCTTTTCTTTATTAAGCATGGTCTTTTTTATTTCTTTGTCAGAGTAAACTTCATTACCAATAATTGTTATGTTTTTTGTTTTTACATCAGCCCCTTCATTAATGTCATATATAACGGTAGCATTAATTCCATCTATTTCTATGCGGGTTGTAACCTCTGCAAGATAGAGTCCCTCGCTCCTGGCATATTCCTTTATCCTCTCGCTATCTTCTTTTACAAGGGCCCTGCTTAGTGTTGCACCTTCCTTTACAGTAACTATAGGGTCTAAATCTTCTTTAGTAATAGTCTTCAAACCCTCAAGCTTGACCTTTTTAACAAAGGGTTTTTCTTTAACTATAAAGGTTAGCTCACTGCCAAAACCTGTACGGCTCAAGTCCACCTTTACATCTTCAAAATATGCCATTGCATAAATACTTTTTATATCTTCCCTAACAGTATCTACCGAGAATACCTGGCCAGACCTGCTCTTTATTTTTTTCAGTACTGCCTCAGACCCTACCCTTTGGTTTCCCTTTACCGTAACCCTAGACAGGGTGTCGCCGGAGGCAGTCACTTCTGTTTTGGAGTCAAGAATGACCTTATACAAACCCTCTGCAGAGGTTTTTAGTTTTTTGAGTAAATCCTCCTGCCTGTCCGATGCCTTATAAAAATATTTAACAACCTTCCCTGTCTCGCTGACCAAAACTCTCCAGTCAACATTAGTTGACTTGCCTAACATGGAAATAGAGCCGTTTATAATAAAATCAGCCCCTGCCGTTTTTGCAATAACCATTGCCTCGGCATCAGTAAGGCTTGTCTTGGCGCTGCCGAGAAACTCGGCTTTCAATAGGTCCATTCCTACAACGGAGAGACCCTTAGCTGAGACGACTCTGGCAATTGTATTCAATATTTCTTTTCTCTCGGAACTTATATTAACACTGCTATGCACCTCGAAAGGCACTATAAGGACAGAGATGGTTTTATCGGCCCCTGCCGCTGTGCGGGAGAATGTTAATCCAATAAATATTAAACAAAATAATAGTCTCACAAGTCTAGTCACTCTATACTCGTCCCTCTTCCCTACAAGTCATAAAGCCTGCCATCAACCATCTTAACTCGCCTGTCTAACCTGCCTGCCAAATCTTCATTATGAGTCACGACTATTAAAGTTATATTTTTTTCTTTATTAAGCTTTAAAAGCAGTTCAAAAACCACTTCTCCTGTCTTGGTATCCAGGTTACCTGTGGGCTCGTCGGCAAGCAGGAGTTCCGGAGACTGGATAAGAGCCCTGGCAACTGCGGCTCTTTGCTGCTCCCCTCCCGATAACTCCCCCGGTTTATGGTCAAGCCTCTCCCCAAGCCCCACTGACTCTAAAAAATCTTTAGCAGAATCGCTAGCCGCAGCAAAAGATGTACCGCTAATTAAGGCAGGCATCATTACATTTTCCAGCGCCGTGAAATCAGAGAGCAAATGGTGAGACTGAAAAACAAAACCAATGTTTTTATTCCTGAACCTAGAGAGGTCATCATCTGATTTTGAAAAATTTTCAGAGAAAATACTCTCCCCACCAAAGGTAACCTTTCCCTCTGTCGGCCTATCCAAAGCTCCCATAATATTAAGCAGGGTTGACTTACCTACCCCGGACGCGCCAAGTATGGCAACGGTCTCACCTTTGGCAGCGCTAAAGTCTATACCGCTTAGAACCGGGACGTCTTTTGCCGTGCCTCTATATGTCTTAACTATATTTTCTAGTCGAATTAATTCCATTTAAATGTTTTTTCTATTGTATTTATATAAATGCCTTTATATAAAAAGCTCTTCCTTGGCTTTCTTTTTCTTTGCTTCTGAACCAATAACTCTTTTCTTTATAACCCCTGTGAGTATGTCCTTTATCTCAGGATATCTCTCCAAAATATGTTTTATCATGGGGCGGGAATAAACAACCACCTCCACATCCTCCTTGGCAGTTACCGTGGCAACTCTCGGTTTACTTGTAGCCAGGGCAATTTCGCCTACAAAATCCCCCACGCAAAGCTCCGTAACGCTATTTCTTTCTCCCCCTTCTCCCTTAACCCAAACCTCTACGGTGCCCGACTTTATAAGGTACATTGTGTCTCCCACTTCACCCTCAACCATTATGTCAGAACCTTTTGGGTAATTCTCACTTTTGACATGTTTTAAAACTTCAATCCTGTCTTTATATTCCATAGGAGCAAAAATATCAGAAAGCGCCATGAGCCTGTCAACAACCCGTTCTTTATAAAATTCAAAAAGCACACGAGAAACCCTTGGATACTTTTCTATAATTTTGTTCATGTCGGCTTTTCTAAGCTCCAGGAGTTCTACATGAGTCTTTGCATTAACAGTGGTTTGCCTCTTTGCGCCGGTGAAAAAACCGAACTCCCCAAAAAATGCACCTTCCCTGAGGGTCGCTATATCCACTCTTCCCCCGTCAGGCCTCTCCCCTGTTACTAAAACCTCTCCCTCTACTACAATAAATATAGAGTCCCCTTTATCTTCTTCGTTAAAGATAAGTCCGCCTTCTTCAAACTCCCTAAAATGTACCTTGCGGACAACATCAAAAAGCTCCTCTTTTTTTAGGTCGGAAAAGAGGGGAGTCCTGGGAAAAGTAAGTTTCTTTTTTCCTGCCTCAGGGCCGGCTTCAGGCTTTGGCTCCTGCGAAGAAGCCAGGTTATGTACTACATTATCATCAACTTTAGGTTTGTCGGTACCAGAACTGTCATCTAACTTCATCTCAGGCATTAACCCGCCAACCATTCCGCCGTGAGCTCCCCCCTGGTCGGAAACAAGTTTCGCTAACCTTTTTTGGACATCTTCCCTTGACGGGTCAATCTGCATAATCATCTTACAAACACCAATTGCCTTAATAACAAAACCGGTTTTAACAAAGGGTGCAATGGCATGGCTGTAATACTCCCCGGCCTTTGTATTAAGGTTTAACTTCCTGGCGCAGTCTCCCATCCTTATAAAAATGCGAGGATCCACCTTACCTGATTCTTCAATCTTCTCATAAGTAGCAAGGGCGTCTTTAAACTTGCCCTTAGTAAAATATTTTTCTGCCTTTTCTTTTACCTTTGCAATTGTTCCGGCATCAAGACTCATTTTACCTGCTCCTTTATTCGTACCTCAAACCCTCTACAGGGTCATGTTTAGATGCCTGCCACGACGGGTACAGTGTGGCAAGAAAACTTATGACAAGCGAAACCATTGCTATTAAAACCACGGCCGTTGGGTCAACCTCAGATGGAAGCCTGTCCAAATAATAAACCTCAGGAGGAAGCACCTTAAAGTCAAACTTATCCTCTATAGCACTTACAATGCCGCCTAAATTTACTGCAACCAATACTCCTAAAAATGTTCCCAGAAGAGTTCCAAAAAAACCAATAACTATACCTTCAAGCATAAAAATTTTCATAATTGACTTTTGCGTCGCACCAAGGCTTTTTAAAATCGCAATGTCCTTACCCTTTTCCATAACAACCATTATGAGGGTAGAAATAATATTAAGAGCAGCAACAATTATAATAAGAGAAAGTATTATAAACATGGCAGTCTTCTCTAACTTTAGGGCAGAAAACAAATTCCTGTTCATGTCTATCCAGGTTCTTGTGTAATAAGGAGTACCTAAAATACTATAAAGTCTATCGGAAACCTTGTCGGCATCATAAATATCTTCTATCTTGAGCTCCACACCTGTTACAACATCTCCCATTTGAAAAAACTTCTGTGAGTTTTTAACAGACATAAAAGCCAGAGAGGCGTCGTACTCATACATACCAAACTGAAAGATACCTACAACTTGAAACTTAGCCATCCTCGGCACTCCGCTAAGGCCGCTAGTCGCGCCGGAAGGAGAGATAACACTAACCTCATCACCCACCCCTGCTCCAAGAGCCATGGATAACTCTCTGCCTATTAAAATCCCCGGCAAGAGCCCCTCGTCATTGCCAAACTCTATATTTATATCTTCAAATTTTCCCTCAATAATTCTCTCCGGCAGTATAGTCACATCCCCCGCCGTAGACGGGTCTATCCCCCTAACAACTGCCCCTGATACCCCCCCTGCGCCGTACTCGGTACTAGGGACGGATAACATAGCCTGGTTGTATGTAAAAAATGTTGCGCCAACTACACCCTCAGCGCCGCTTGCAGTAGCTGCTACAATTTCATAGTCACTCATAGTTCCGCCGTACTGGGCCACAACAACATGGGATGTAACGCCAAGTATCTTGTCTTTCAGGTCTTCTTCAAAACCTGTCATTACAGAGAGGACTATAATAAGAGCCATTACACCGACAACTATTCCTGTTATGGAAATAAATGTAATAACAGAAATAAATGTCTGCTTTCTCTTACTCTTTAAATACCTAAAACCTATAAAGTTTTCGAAGGACATTTTTATAATTTTCCTTAAATAAAAAACAAAACTACTTTCTATGTTTATTTTCTATATTGACCCGACTTCCAGCGAGGCAAAAACCACATCCACTCCTGGGGTTTTTCTTTAATCTTATCTTCTAAAATTTTGCTAAACTTAATGCTGTTAACCACAACTTCTTCCCTCCCTCCGGCAGTGACATCTACTCTGGGGCTAAAGGTAACCTTGTGACCCTCCCTAGTTCTGGAGATAAACATAGGGATAACAGGCGACTTGGTCCTCATTGCAATAATGGCAAGAGCCTTATTGGTTCTGGCCGGTTTGCCCATAAAATCAATCGTTATACCTTCCCCTGCCCTGGCCCTTTGGTCAAAAAGCATACAGACCATCTTTCCTGCCCTCAGGGATTTCATAATCACAACATAGGCGTTTTCCATCTCTATTGGGTCGCCGCCGTTAACGGCCCTTTTCTTTTTCATAAGAGAGTCTAAAAACTTATTATCAAAGGGTTTATAAATGGAATCTAAAGGGTATCCCTTATAACCCATAAGATGGCCAAGAAGTTCCCAGCTGCCGTAATGGCCGGTTAGGACCAAAACCCCGCGCCCCTCTGCCCTGGCCTGGTCTAAAAGCTCAAGCCCTTCAAACTCAATAGAGCTATCTACAAACTCACCAGTAAGGGGCCTGTCATAGAAGAGCTCCATCAAGTTCATGCCAAAGTGTTCAAAAAACAGCTTTGACATAGCTTTTAACTCATTTTTTGTTTTTTCACTACCAAAACAAAGGTCTAAATTATCAAGAACTTTTCCATAAAACAAAACCCTGGAATAAAAAAGCGCCCTGCCTATAAACCTGCCGAGCATTAACAGTTGTCTTCGCGATAAAAAAGAAACAAAAAAAATAAAAACCCTTACTATTAAATAAACCGGTAAATCTATAAATTTTCTCACAACCTGACAACCACCCAAACTTATTTCATTTTTTTAATTTCTATAAATAAACATCAAAACAATTCCACTACAAACTCTTACTTTAGTTTTTTAAGCAGTGGAAATTTTTTTAATTTTTCAATGAAACATAAAACCTATCAACTTGCTTTATAATCATTTCAACTTCTTAAGTAGTGGAAACAGTATTACATCCCTTATGGAAGGCGAGTCTGTCATTAACATTACAAGCCTGTCAATGCCAATCCCCTCACCTGCAGTAGGGGGCATTCCGTACTCAAGGGCATAGAGGAAGTCCTCGTCCATAAGCTGCGCCTCGTCGTCACCCATTGCTCTTTCACTTTCCTGTGCTTCAAACCTTTCCCTCTGGTCAATTGGGTCGTTAATCTCGCTGAAGGCATTGGCAATCTCTCTGCCGGAGATAAAAAGCTCAAAACGGTCTGTAACCATGTCGTCCTCTTCGTTTTTCCTCGATAGTGGGGACACCTCTATTGGATAGTGAGTTACAAAGGTTGGCTGAATAAGTTTCGGCTCACCCTTTTCTTCAAATATTTCAGTTAAAACTTTCCCGTGACTAAGGTTATCCCAGTCATGAGGCAGGTTAGGATTTATTTCTCTCAGGTAACTGATTGCCTTCTTCCTGTCCGCAAACACATCATCATCACAATCGGCATGCTTCCTGATGGCATCATACATTGTAATTCTCTCCCACCCCGGGCTGTAATCAATGTCCACGCCTTGGTGCGCTACTGTAGTTGATCCTGTTACACTCAAAGCAAGTTTACCGATCATGTCTTCTGTTAAGTCCATTAAGTCCTCATAGGTTGCATAGGACTGGTAGAACTCAAGCATGGTAAACTCCGGGTTGTGCTGGGTAGATGTTCCCTCATTACGGAAGTTCCTGTTAATTTCAAAAACTCTTTCTATTCCGCCAATAACAAGTCTCTTTAAATAAAGCTCCGGCGCAATTCTTAAAAAAAGTTCCGTATCAAGTGCATTGTGATGAGTTTTAAATGGTTTTGCCGCAGCCCCTCCCGGTATTGTCTGCATCATAGGAGTCTCCACCTCGACAAATTCCCTACTTGAGAAATAATCTCTTATAAACTTCACTATGGCAGTTCTTTTTAAAAATGTATCTTTCACATCCTGGTTAGTTATAAGGTCTAAATATCTTTGCCTGTACCTGGCTTCAATATCAGTAAGGCCATGCCACTTTTCCGGCAGCGGGTGCAGTCCCTTACTAAGAAGCCTTACGCTGCTTGCCTCTAAAGTAAGCTCATCTGTCTTTGTTCTAAAAGGAGTGCCGGTGAGACCAATAAAATCTCCAACATCAATGGTTTTAAAAATTTTATAAGCATCTTCCCCCACCTTATCTTTTTTTATATAAGTCTGAAGCTTGCCGCTCCTGTCTTGAATATGGGCAAAGGCTGCTTTACCAAAACTCCTCATAGCAACCACCCTGCCGGCAAGAACATAGTTCTCTACGCCCTTGTCCGCTAGTTCTTCTTTAGTAAACTCATCAAACTTTTCTACAAACTCTGTAGTAAGACAATTCGGTTTAAAGTCATTAGGAAAAGGATTTACTCCCTCTTCCCTAAGAGTCTCTAATTTTTTTAATCTATCTTGAAATTCCTGGCTTCTCGTATCCACTAACTAGTTACCTTTCTTTGATTAATATCTTTATATATTCTGCCTGTCTTTAATAACGGTACAATTGAGTCAAAAAGCTGCTATAAAATTATAATCTGCAAAGATGAATATAATCTTATGTAAATAATTAAAAAAATTTTATTTTATCGTTTAAAAACAATAAGTTGTATGCAAATCAGAAAACTTATACACAGTTCTGCATAATAGAATAATCTATCCCATTTGCAAGGTCCAAGTCAAGAAAAACCTTGATTTTAAAGGGGTTTGCGGCGATTCGCCGGGGTCTGAGACCACTTTTTATAAAACAGTTAATTGGAAAATATTCAATTAGGAAGTTAACGGCATGGTGCTACCTGAAGCTGGGTCCAGCGTCACGCTGGCCGGCGGCGAATCGCTATCATAAGAATAAATAAGATACAGGTGGACCCCGTCATGAGCGGGAACATTAGGGTAGTGGGGCTATAGTTTTCAAGCGCCATTATGGCAAATAAGTCTCTTAATACAATTATGGCATAAAACTTTAAAAGCTCATCATAAGGATGATAATAGGCCTTTCTAACTGTCGGACCAAAACCCAGAAAATCCACAGTAGTTAATATAACCACTGCCCAAAAGGGGTCTGAAGTAAAATACCAAAAGGGGATTGCCAAGAGTGCTGAGACGAAAAATACCTTGTCAGCCAAAGTAATTGTTATATCGGAGTGTCTCCTAAATGCCAGATAGGCTACATACATTGTAATAATACCGGATACGCCGGTTGGCCAGGCCCCTGCCCCGCCGGCATCAGAAAGTTGAGCCAAAAATACAATAAATGTAGTAAAACCCCATATAACCCATGAAAAAACATGGGGTTTTGTCTCTCCCTTAAAAATAGAACGAATGTAGGGATAAAATGCTATTATACTAAATGTTATAGCAAGAACACCTAGAATCTCTTTATAAGTCACAGAAAGCCTTTATTTTTTATTTTCATCTAACTGAGTCCGGCAATGGGGTCTGCGACCATTTTTCTATAAAACAGCTAATTTGTAAACTTTAAACTAAGAAGTTAACCACATGGTGCTACCGGCAATAGAGTGCAGGTGTCACACCTGCTAGAAATTTGCTTCGTATCCGTGGCCGCGGCTGCTCCACCAAAGCAGCCACTTTGCAGCTGAATACACTATGTGGGTTTTACCTATCGGTGAGTCCTCTTCTCCCTCGGGAGGCATGACAGTATCTTTTAAGTATTGAAGGTTGTTTTCCTTGGCATAGGCATCGGCCTTTGCCATAAGCCTGGTGCCATAGTCAAAGGCATCACCTGCAAGCTTTGAAGTATAGGCTTCATCAAGCATTTCTTCATTTACTACTTCCTCGCAGTTCTTCATAAAGGTAGCTCCAAATACATGGGGTTCATCAGTTCCCCCAACATAAACAGGCAAGCCGTCATGGCGCTCCAAAAGCTCGATAACATAAAAATTTTCCATTGCTGCCATAAAGGCTTCTAAGGGTAAGGCCTTATCGGGCCTAAGTTCAAATTTTGACTTTGCCCACTCCGTTGCCTTATCATCACTACCGACTCTAGGCGCATTAAGTGTTTCATAGGGAGCAGTAGATATTCTTAGAAACTTACCCAAAAGCTCCTCCACTCCGACCTCCGTTGCTTGTTTCGAACTTAATTTTAAAAAAAGTTTCTCAAATTCTTCTTCTTTCCCAACCTCCGGTTTATTTAGAGGTATCCAAACAAGTCCCATTTAACTCTCCAAAAAATTTTTTATATGTCACTATACTCTAAACCCAGAGCAGTGGCAACGGCAGAGTTTACCACCTTACCATCAAAGATATTTATAGCCTTGACCCTAAGTGGGTCCTTTTTTACATATTCCAGTCCCTCTTCAGCAAGACCCATTAAATGAGGGAGCGAAGCACTAGTTAGAGCAAATGTCGATGTACGGGGCACTGCCCCAGGCATATTTGATACGCAATAATGTATTACTCCCTCATAGGTGTATACAGGGTCAGAATGAGTTGTTGGGCGGGTGGTCTCTACGCACCCTCCCTGGTCTACCGAAACATCCACTATAACAGAGCCTTTTTTCATTCTGGAGACAAGTTCTTTACTTACCAAAAATGGTGTCCTCGCGCCGGGAACATGCACAGCTCCGATGAGCATGTGGCAACTTAAAACGGCTTTTTCAATATTATGCTTATTGGAAATAAGGGTTTTAACCCTGTTGCCATAGAGGTCATCCACTCTGCGAAGCCTCTCTGTACCATGGTTTAAGACAACTACATCTGCCCCCACCCCAACAGCCATTTTTATGCTATTAAGCCCTACAGTGCCTGCTCCAATTATGACAATAGTAGAGCTTTCTACCCCCGGAACACCTCCAGGTAAAACCCCTACGCCTCCGTATGGTTTAGTCAGATAATGACATCCCTCAAGCACTCCAATCCTCCCTGCCACCTCGCTCATAGGCTTTAAAATAGGTAGAATATGACCATCTTCCAAGTCTTTTTCTTCAAGAGTTTCATAGGCAATTGCCGTGGTGTTTGATTTAACTAAAGCCTCTGCCAAACCCTTATTAGCAGCCAAATGCAGGAAGGTAAAAAGAATAAGCCCCTCCCTAAAAAACCCGTATTCGCTCTCCTGTGGCTCCTTAACCTTTATGACAATCTCTGCCGACCAGACCTTTTCAATCGAACCAATTTCTGCCCCTGCTTCTCTATATTCCTCATCACTTATACCACTGCCAACCCCGGCGCCACTCTCTACCCTAACCTTATGACCATTTTCTACGAGTTCCCTTACTCCGCTTGGAACAAGGGCAACTCTAAACTCATTATCCTTAACCTCTTTAGGAACTCCAACAGTCTTTTTGCCTGACATAAAACCACACCTCCTATATTATAAAATCAAACTATCAAATTTATATTTCTTTTGATTATATCACTAGTTCTCCAATTTAAATACGGCCTAATCTTTCAAACCTTCAATAAACGAATTAATAATAAAGTAGTCCCTCTTATCGCCTCCATTGCAAATGGGCTTGAAATTAGGGTAACTATCATGGTAGAACATAGAGTCTATATAATGTAGGTTTTTGGGAGAGGTGGCCGAGTGGTTGAAGGCGGCACCCTGCTAAGGTGTTATAGGGGTAACCTTATCGAGGGTTCGAATCCCTCCCTCTCCGCCACAAGCTTCCAGCTTGACCGAAAGGTTAAAAGGTAGTTGGTGGTTCTTAGGTAAATAGTTAATTGCATCATGTACCTGAGATTGAGGCCAGCGTCACGCTGGCTGGTGGAAGTTTTGGCTTAAAAATGGTACTATGATCTAATCGGCTCTTCAGAAAATCTTTGTTAGTGCCGATTATTAATTATTATCTGTCAGCATTTAACAAAGAACTAAATTATGCTGATATGTACCCAAAATTGTCTCCGGCGACTCGCCGGTATAGGAGTTTTTAAAGTGAGTAATCCAATAGTAATACAAGGTGGTATGGGAGTCGGAGTTTCCAGCTGGCTTCTAGCCAACACGGTTTCCAAGATGGGCCAGCTTGGCGTAGTGTCAGGTACGGCCCTGGATGTCTGCATAGAAAGACGCCTTCAGCTGGGCGACCCGGGGGGACATCTAAAAAGAGCTATGGACGCATTTCCTGTTAAAGAAATGGCAGAGAGGGTTTGGAATAAGTTTTTTATAGAAGGTGGTAAAAAGGCTGACGAGATATTTAAAGGTCATTCTATGTTCACAATGAACCCTTCCAAGTCTCTTCTAGAACTCACTGTTGTTGCAAACTTTATAGAAGTCTTTCTGGCAAAAGAAGGTCACGATGGTGTTGTAGGGGTTAACTACCTGGAGAAAATTCAAATGCCAAACCTTGCATCCATATATGGTGCAATGCTTGCCGGTGTTGATTATGTATTAATGGGAGCCGGTATTCCCAGAGAAATACCTGGCATACTTGATAAATATGTAAACCACGAAGAAGCTACAATGAGTATTGCCGTAGAAGGCAGTAGTGGCGATGACGACTATAAAATGACATTTAACCCTAGCGAGTTTTTCGATGGCATGCCAAGCCTGCCAAAACTCAAGAGACCGAAGTTTCTTGCAATCATTGCTTCCACTATCCTTGCAATGACATTATCAAAAAAAGCAACAGGCGAAGTAGATGGTTTCATTATAGAAGGCCCGGTGGCCGGCGGTCATAACGCATCCCCAAGAGGGGAGCTTCACCTAAACGAAAAAGGCGAACCGATATACGGACCAAAAGATGAAGTTGACCTTAAAAAAGTTGCAGCAATCGGCAAACCTTACTGGCTGGCCGGATATTTTGGCTCTCCGGAGAAGGTAGTAGAAGCTCTTGATAAGGGCGCAGCAGGTGTGCAGGTTGGAAGCGCCTTTGCCTTTACAGACGAGTCAGGTTTTGAGACAGAATTCAAACAAAAACTTATTAAAAGAGTTTTAAACGGAACTGCCGAAGTCTTTACAGATCCAAAAGCTTCCCCTACAGGGTTTCCTTTTAAAGCTTTAACATTAGAAGGCAGTATTTCAGAAAAAGAAGTATATGATAAAAGATTAAGAGTTTGCGACCTAGGTTACCTTCGCCATGTTTACAAAAGAGAAGACGGCAAGCCCGGATATCGCTGCCCGTCAGAACCGGTAGAGGCCTTCGTTAAAAAAGGCGGAGCAGAGGAAGAAACAGTAGGCAGAAAATGCCTTTGCAACGGACTTATGAGTAACATCGGCCTTCCCCAGCACCTAAAAGACGGTACAGAGGAACTGCCTTTTATAACAGGCGGAGACGACTACCTAAATATTGGCCGCCTTATTAAAGACGGTGAGACAAGCTACAAAGCGGCAGATGTAGTTAACTACCTACTGAGCAAGGTCTCTGTAGCAAAATAATTATTTAAATTATAACTCAATTCAAACCCCCTTTTGGACTTCCAAAAGGGGTTTTTTTATGTCTAAAATCGCCCCCCCCCAAAACCCCCTAAACATGGCTTCTTAACAGATTGTTCCCCTCCTTAAGGTTCCCTTAAGGTTTAGAGTTTATTATTTAATCATAAACAAAACGAGGGAGTATTAAATAGGTTTTCAGTAGATATTTAAGATGAATACCCTACTTGAGGCACTTGAATATCATTGCAGATACGACCCCCTAGTTCTTGCTATTTGTGATGATGACAAGTGCCTCAACTTTTTTGAGTGAAAAGAAGAAAAAATAAACTTGCAAAAAATGAACATAGAGAAGCTATTGCCAAAAACCTATATAAAATATAAAATAAAACAATGAGGATTCTCTTTATAGAAGATGACGATATGCTTGGCAAGGCAACCACTCTGGGTCTCAGGAAAGACTTTACAGTCGATTGGTTTCAAAGCGGGGAAGAAGGTTTAACTGCCACTGAAACAAGCGACTTTGACTTACTCCTGCTGGACATTAACCTTCCCGGCATGAGCGGTCTTGAGTTACTGAAAAAAATAAGGGACAGGCAAATAGACATGCCTGTTCTCCTTCTTACGGCAAGAGACAGAACGGAACAAAAAATAAAAGGCCTGGACCTGGGGGCTGACGACTACATGGTAAAACCTTTCGACCTTAGCGAATTAAAATCGCGAATTCGCGCACTGGAGAGAAGAAGCCATGGCCGCGCCACTACAACGATAAAACACAAAAATATAGAACTTGATGTAACAGGAAAATCCGTTACCAAAGACGGCAAACCACTGGACTTATCAGCCCGCGAACTTGTAATCATAACCATCTTAATGCAAAACATCGGCAAAACCCTGAGCCGGGAACAAATAGAAGACAAACTCTACGGTTTTGATATTGAAATAGAAAGTAACACCATAGAAGTTCACATCTCTAACTTAAGAAAAAAATTAGGAAAAGATTTTATACTAACTAAAAGAGGTATTGGTTATACAATTGAGTAACATGGCAAACAAGGAAACAACATACTCCCTTCTTACGCGCATAAACAAGAGAATTTTAATTCCTATTTCCGTTGTTTTTTTAACTATAGGCATTTATACATACAAGGTTGCCTATCACGAAGCAGAGGAAGTTTATGACGCACAACTTGCAAGGTCTGCCGGCGTGTTAATGTCTATCGTAGAACACGAGGTACTGGAACACGGCGGGGCAAAAGACAGCTTTTATTTAGAAACCAGTTTAGTAGAAACAGAAGATAAGTATGAAGAAAAACTAGCTTTTAGAGTCTGGCTAGACGGTGAGCTGGTAACTGGCTCTGCTAACATGAAAGATTTTCCAAGCTCACTGCCGCCTACTGGGTTTAGTGATATAAAAGTAGATAAAACCAACTGGAGAGTTTTCCTGCTTCAGGTCCCTGATTCAAAAATAAAAATAGAAGTTGCAGAGTTATATGAAATTCGCGAAGAACTCATAGAAGGTGTGCTTAAAACTATTTTTGCGCCTCTCATATTACTTATACCATTAATAACAATCGTAGTATGGGCCGGCTTAAAATCCGGACTCATACCGGTAAACAAATTATCCGTCGAGGTAGAAGGCAGAAGAGCAGATAACTTAAAACCGCTGGAGACAACAGACATACCACTGGAGATTAAACCTCTCACCACCTCCATAAACCACCTCATGAAAAGAATGGAAAACACTATTGAAAATGAAAGACAGTTCACCGACAATGCTGCCCATGAACTCAGAACCCCTCTTGCATCTATAAAGACTCTTGCTCAAGTTGCCAATGAACATTCAAAGGAAGATATAAATGATAAAAAACTAACGGAAATTTTAGAAGACCTTGTGACAAGTACTGACCGTGCTACCCACCTGGTAGAACAGCTCCTGGACTTTGCGCGGCTACACAACAAAAGCATAGAACTTCTTGAAATAAATTTTGCGGACATTATTAACAATTCAGTAAGTCATTTTAAAAATAAATTAGACCTAAAAGAAATTAAGGTAACTACAGACGTGCCGGAGGACCTGCTGATAAAAGGAAATAGCGACAGTATAAGCATGCTTTCCCGCAATCTAATAGATAATGCTTACAAATACACACCTAGAGGCGGCACGCTCCATGTAAAACTTACAACTACTGACAATAAAGCTATTTTAGAAGTTACAGACACAGGCGTGGGAATACCGGAGAGTGAAAAAGATAAAGTAATGGAAAGATTTTATCGCGTGCCGGGATCGAAAAAAGAAACCGGCTGCGGGCTGGGGCTGGCAATTGTCAAATGGATTGCAGAAATACACGGTGGCTCACTAACCATAAAAGATAATCCTGAGGGACAAGGAACATCCATTGTGGTGACTTTTAGCAGATAGCACTACATTCCCCTTGACTGATTACTACTAAATGTTAAAATATCCTAATTATCAATTCACTGAAGATGCGCCTGTAGCTCAGCTGGATAGAGCGTCGGGCTACGAACCCGAAGGCCGGGGGTTCGACTCCCTCCGGGCGCACCAAAATTAAGAAAAAGGATATCCGTAAGGACTATCCTTTTTTTAATATTATCGTTCTTGAAGTTCGAACCCCTGCCGTAGGCACTGGGTTCGGTTAGAGATTTAGTCCTGCACTGAAAGTGCCGGACTAAACATTTAAATAGCTCTTTCTACCTTTCTAATCGGAGGCGAGACAGGTACTATGTCGAGCCTTAACTCCCTCCGGGCGCACCAAAATAAAAAAGGATACCTGCAAAGGTAATCCTTTTTTTATTTTCCTTTATCTCTAACCACAAATACAAATTCTATTAAAGAAATATAAAAAATTGTCGATGTTTGTATTAGGGCGAGATTTCACAAAAAATATTCTCCTGCCCTGACCATGAAAGACAATAATGAAACCTTATATAATAATATTATTTGCAGTTACTGCAATTTTTATAAATAATAACAAAGCTCAGTCAAGAAATGCCATAGCAATTGAATGGCAGGACTATTACAAAAACTCCCTTTCTGACGACAAACTGAAACAGGCCAAAAAAAGTATATGTCTTCTCTGCCATGTAAAACCGGAAGGCGGCGAGCCTTGGAATGCATACGGATGGAAACTTAAGAGCAGAAATGTTATTGAGGAACCAGAAAAAGCTTTTAAATCAATAGAACAGGACAATTCTGATTTGGATAGAAGCGGACAATCCAATATATTTGAAATTTCAAAAGGTTCTCAGCCTGGCTGGAATAAACATGAAAACAATTGGTCTTACTATAGAGACGGTAAAAGAGAAATAACTACACCGCCTGAGGGCCTTAAGTACCTTGACTAGATAGGTGTGAAGACTACATTCTGCTTTAAAACCCCTTACATTTAAACACCCTGTTTCCCCCTTAATTATTAACGCTTTTTAATTGAATCCGCCCCCGCGGTAGTTGAAAAACCCCTCTTCAGTATGCTACTCTAAAAGCTTGTGGCGGGTGGCGTCTGATAAGCTTTTAACTAGAAAGACTCTATACAATTACACATATTTTAATGATTCAAATATAGGACACCATGTTCCTAAAAAACAGAAACGAGGAAAACCACCAATGTTTACAATGAAAAAAAGAAATTCAAAACTTATTTTAAATACTTTAATGTCAGTATTTGTTCTTACAATGATTCTGTTCTCACCATCACCGGCAAGAGCAGATGGATCTCCAACAGCCGGAGAAGTAATTAGCACCATAGACTCCGGCGGGTACACATATATAGAAGCTAAAGACGGAGGGGAAACATTTTGGCTGGCAGCCCCAAATGTCTTTCTGCAAAAGGGTGATAAAATCAACTTCGATGGTGGCATGTGGATGCCCAACTTCAAAAGTAAGGCGCTGGACCGCACATTTGACAAAATACTCTTCGTAGATGGAATAAGCCTTGGTGCAGGGGGAGGAGCAAAATCTTCCGTAACACCGCCGGGAGAAAAGAAAAAAAAGAAAGCCAAAAAGAAATCCTCAGGTAAGGTACAAAAAGTTACAGTAGAAGATGCTTACAAAAAAAGCAGCGAACTGGAGAACGAAACCATAGAAATAAAAGGTAAAGTAGTCAAAGTATCTAAAATGATTATGGGTATGAACTGGATACACATACAAGACGGAACGGGCAACTCATCTGACGGGTCTAACAACATAGTATTCCGCTCCAAAACAGAAGCTCCAAATGTCGGGGATAAAGTTACTGCAAAGGGAATTCTTAATGTAGATGTAGATTTTGGTGCAGGGTACTTCTATAAAGTAATTGCAGAAGGATCTACCTTCAAATAAGCCAAACGTGACGTTTGGATCCACTTAAAGGAAACACCGCGCAGTTAGTTAATAAAGTAATTTAACTATGCTTTATTATACTTAAAAAGTATCAAATAGGCCAAACGCGACGTGTAACACTCTGTGTTTGGATCCACTTAAAAGAAACACTGCACAGTTAATTAATAAAGTAATTTAACTATGCTTTATTATCATTAGAAAATGAAAGGTTTTATACACCACATATATGAGTGAAGAGAGAGATAAATATATAAAAGAAACCAAAGACGGTACAAGCCCAGGGTCCTGCATGATGGTGCCAACTGGTGCTTACGGACAGGACAATATCGGTATATGTCACTTTGGTTACGACTTTAACCCCTGTAACGCACACCTTGAAACCCTGGCCAAACAGGTTCAGGCCGGGTTTAAAGATAACTCTGAATATAAAGGAGACATCTTTGCCGTAACGGGAGTTAGTGACGGTATCTCTATGGGTTATGACGCTATGCGTCACTCTCTTGTATCTCGCGACACAGGGGCTCTCTCTATAATAAACCATGTAAGCGCCGCGCCTTATGAAGGAATCATTTTAATCCCAGGCTGTGATAAAAATATGCCTGCCTCTGCAATGGCACTGCTTTCGATGGATATGCCCGGTTATATTTTATCAGGCGGAAGTATAAAACCCGGTCACATTGGAGAAGGAGAAAACGAACACGATATAGACATAGTTGACTCCTTCGTTGCTGCGGGACAAATGGCAGAAGGTGAAATATCCGACGCCGAGCGTCGTGATATACAGGAACACGCATGCCCGGGGTTTGGCGCCTGCGGCGGAATGTACACAGCCAACTCCATGTTCACCCTCTTTGAAGCAATGGGGCTCTCTCCATTATACAGCTCATCCATAATGGCAGAAGACAAGGCAGAAGAGACCGCCAACGCACATAAAGTATTAGAAGACATGATTAAAGCAGGAAGAAAGCCATCTGACTTTATAGACAAGAGGTCTTTCGAAAACGCCGCCCGCTCGGTTTGCGTACTTGGAGGCTCCACTAACCCTATTATGCACCTTCGCGCTATGGCAAGAGCATGTCAAATAGATTTCACGGAAGCGGACTTTGAGAGAATCTCTAAGGAAACTCCATTTATAAGTAACCTTATGCCTAGCGGCGAATACCGCATGGCTGACTTGGCAAAAATCGGCGGTACCCCTGCCATGCTTAAATACATGTTAGACAACGGCCACCTCGACGGCAGCGCAAAAACCCTAACCGGCAAGACTATTGCCGAAGACCTAGCTGACATTGAATACGACATTGACAAAATGGTAGCTTCCGGCGTTATAAAACCTTTTGAAGATCCAATCCTCAAGCGTGGTCACCTTGTTCTATTAGAAGGCAACCTTGGCAAAGGGTGGACAAAGATATCCGGCTCAGGCGATGCACCCTTTGAAGGCCGGGCAGTTGTCTTTGACTCCGAGAGCGAGTTCCACGAAAAATGGGAAGAAAAAGTACAAGGCGAGGGCGACATCATCGTAATTAGGTATGAAGGGCCAAAGGGCTCCCCCGGCATGCCGGAGATGCTCAAGCCAACTACAGCCCTTGTAGGCCGCTATGGTAAAAAAGCAAAAATAGGATTAATGACAGACGGCCGCTTCTCCGGTGGTTCGGTAGGAGGGGCTCCCATTATAGGTCACATTGATGAGGCATATCTGGGAAATACTATCGCCATATTAAAAGACGGAGATAAAATACTCATAGAACCAAAAGAAAACAAGTTAAATGTCATACTTGGTGAAAAAGAAATTAAAACAAGAAAAAAAGATTTAACTATTCCTGCCAGGGTAGCAGAAAGAATTAAAAATTCTCCAGAAGATTTAAAATTCTACCACAAACAGGCCTCCACTCCTCGCGAAGGCGCCACCATGCTATTTTAACTTTAACTCTATCCCCATTTGTTGTACAATTTTGTTAAATAAAACTTTAGACTATGGAGGAAGCCTGCATGAAAAAATTTATCATTTTGTCCATATTTGCAACACTACTTATAACAACCGGTTGCGGGGCAATGCCGCAAACACCTGACGAATTCAGAGCAGCGGTCCCTGGGTCTTTTTCCGGCATGAGTGAAAGTTATGAAGTAAATAAATCCATAGGCTTCGTAAAAGGCAAATTTAAAAAATATGCAAA
>CBDUXU010000021.1:0-21499 GCA_965371285.1 uncultured bacterium
TGTTCCTAAATCAATTCCTATTATCTTTCCCATCTTTGTTTCTCCTTCTTCTTATGTCTGTCATTCCGCACTTGATGCGGAATCCAGTGTCTTTTTTAATTTATTCTCAGAGGCTTCTGCCCTTTTTACTCATAAATTCGTAGGCTCGCTAGCTCTTGGGTTCGCAAGCTAGTGAACTCGCTAGCTCATAAGATCGCTAGCTCCTATTCTTAATCTAGGGTCAGGCTTGCTCCCAGTCAAGTTTATGGAACAAAAAAAGTGGCTTTTCCCTTATAATCCCCTAAAAAACCACAATAAACCTGAAAACTAAAAATAATTTGTGGTAGAATTACCACATTATGAACCCCAAAATGCTTGAATATATCGTAGATGAGCTTAATGTCTATATTGGAGGGAGCATTATCTCCAAAATCCACCAACCTGAAGATAAGACCCTAATTTTAAAACTCTTTGGTCGTGGAAGCGACAAAAACCTTCTTATATCCACAGACCAGACATATTCGAGAATGTACCTAACTACTGAGAAGTTTGAAAACCCTCCCCGCCCGCCGCGGTTTTGCGCTTACCTGAGAAGTAAAATCACAAATGCAAAAATAGAATCTGTCATTCAAGTAAAAGGGCAAATCTCTGGCGAAAGAATTGCAGAGATAAGACTCACAAATGTTGGAGACAGCAGGGAAACTGCAAAACTGGTAATTGAACTGACCGGCAAGTCGGGGAATGTAATCCTAACAGATAAAAATGACATCACAATGGACGCACTGAAGTATTACGATGTTAAAAAAAATAAAGATGGTGATGACAGAGGATTCGGTCACGAGCCGGAGGCTCGTCATACAATAGACAAACGAGTGGTCATGCCGGGAATTAAACTAGAACCTCTTAATACAGAAACTACAAAAGAATCAGACAAGTATGTTTTTGAAAGAGCAGGCGACTCGTGGAACGAGTCTGCAGAGATTTATTACAATGAGTTAGTTGGTAACAAAGAATTTGAAGATGAAAAACGCACCATCGCCACAGTAACCAGAGGTGCAATAAAAAGGGCAAAGAGAAAAGAAAAAAACATAAAAGAAGAAATAAAAAAACACAAAGAAACAATAAAATATGACGACGGAGAACTGCTTGTAGCTAACTTCCACCTCCTTAAAAAAGGTATGACAGAGGTAGAAGTAGATGACTATAGAAAAACTTCGCCAGTACGATTAACAATAAAACTAGACAGTAAGAAAAACCCGCAAGACAATATAGACAGTTTTTTTAAAAAAATAAAAAAAGCCCGTATGTCCCTGACCCACCTGGATAAAAGAGTAGTAAATGCTGAGGGAGATAGAAAGTACCTGGAAGAAACACTTTTTGAAATAGATAACATAGACACCATAGAGGACTTATCAGACATAAGAGAAGCTCTTACAGGTATGGATGTAATTAAAAGCGAGGGACTACGCACTAAGGGAGAAATAAAAAGAACTGATAAAAACAAAACCGACCCCGTAAGGGTATTTCAAACTACAGAAGGGTTTCAAATGCTCTGCGGAAAAAACAGTAAGGGTAACGACATGCTGGTGAAAAAATACGGCAAAAAAGGCGACCTGTGGTTTCATGCAAATAACTCACCGGGAAGTCATGTACTCTTAAAACACCACAAAGGCATGAAGGACAAGTCCAAACTGGATAAATCCATCCTGCAATGCGCCGCACTGGCGGCGTATTACAGCAAACAGCGTAACAACACCAAAGTAGAAGTAATATACACAGACATTAAAAATGTCAATAAACCCAAAGGCGCCAAACCGGGACAGGTCCTTGTATCCACTTTTAAATCCGCCCTCGTAAAACCCCAACTCCCACAGCCAGCGTGACGCTGGACCCAATTAAAAAACAAGCTTGTAGCCGGAGACAATTAAAGAACACTGTCCCGCTTTTATTTCCTTTTATTTAGTGGCAGTGGAGGATGACACCCCCTTATGCTATACTTCGGGAAGAGAGATAAATAAGTAAAAAACGGGGGTTATTTATGAATAAACAATTGGAACAGCTAACAAAACTCAAGGCAGAGCTTACCAGCACGCTTAAGATTGACCCGAAGACAAACCCCATCAAGATAAAGGCCGAAGGCGATGCCATCCTAATGGAAGGCACAGTCGCAGGCATCGACCTGAAGAAAAAGGCCCTCCTCATAGCAATGGACCTTCCCGATTTCACCGGCATAATAGACAGACTTAGGGTAAAGCCTTCTTCCACAATGGGACACAGGGAAATCGCCGCCCACATAAAAGACGCCTTTACAGAGGAACCGACTCTCGACGCCGCTAAGATTACCATCGACGTAAACATTGAGGGGGTCGTAGACATAGAAGGTACTGTCGCCTCCCTCAGCCATAAGCGCATAGCGGGAGTACTTGCATGGTGGGTCCCAGGTGTTGCGGACGTCATAAACAGCCTTGAGGTCACCCCGCCCGAAGAAGACAATGCAGACGAAATAACCGACGCAGTGAAGATGGTTCTGGAAAAGGACACCCTCGTAGACGAAAGCTCCATAAGGGTACACACAGAGGGGTGGATTGTAAGGCTCTCGGGAGTAGTGAAAAGCGAGGAACAAAAACAGGCGGCTGAAAACGACGCATGGTACATCTGGGGAGTACACGAAGTTATAAACGAACTCGAGGTGTGACACCTCTGCAAACGTGACGTTTGCACCCAATTGTAAAAACAAAACTAATTAAAGGGCTCCGTCCCCTTTTAAGCCCAAAGTGTACTGTCCCCTTTTTTTACCTTAGTTTATATATCTGACTCGTACCCATATAAATCTCTTTGAATTTGTTTTTGTTTAGCTAAATCACTTGGCAATGGGTTTTTCACACCATCATTCATTCCCCATTTAAGGTCTCCATTTGAAAGAACAGACCCTCCTGATAAAAGAGTAATATGTCCTCTCTCTTCCAGTTTATAAAATCCCACCCTTTTAGGTTCATATCTTTTCTGCCATGCATCATTTTTAAAAACAATATTATGAGATTTCCCATTGACTGCTATCGAAGGGTAAAAAATTCCGTCTAGCTTTGGGTCCAAGCTAAATGAATAATCCACTAAATTAGCTGTAAATCTGTATGTAAGACCACTTAGGTCATTGTCGCGAATAAATTCATCATCAATTAATTTACGAATAAACATTGCCTTTTTATAATAAACTCCACAAAGTTTTTTATACCATTTTTTACCTTTGCTAATGCGCTCATCATAATTAAACATAACAAAGGCATTCTTACCATATACCATGCTATACAAGTCCTCAGCATTAGGTTTTGTAGTCAACTGTAACGCAATAAATGTCCCACCTACTGGCACTTTTATTTCATGTATGGCTAAGCTAGGCTGGTCTGCCAAATAGAGTACGGGTTTACCTTTAAGGTTGCACCTGTTCCTGTTTGTAAGTTCAGGTGGTGGTGCTAGTAAACGATTAACATGTGTTGGTAGTTCATCTGTTTCATTCCAATTACAGGCACGGAAAAGATCTAAATGGTTTATAGGAAGTGACATTATAAGAAATCTCTCATGGAATTCAATGGCAAGTTCTCTAATACGAACATCGGTAGTTTTAGAGTCTCGTATTTCTTTGATCCAAGCTTTCAAGGTATCCATACCAACAGACTTGAGTTTATCTCTATGATAATCATTCACCATCTCAGTTGTATATTCAGGTTCTGTCATCAGTTTCTCCAACCTTCATAAAATAAGTGGTTTTATTATTTATCCTCAATTTTTGTTATCTCCATAAAGCTTGTAAGTCGACTGTCGACCGTTTTAAAAATAGCCGTAAAATCTGGCAAAAAATCATTGTTTTTTGTAATTCTATGTCTAGTTTGTCTTCCTGCTGTGTGGACTATGAAATCTGCAACTTCTAAAGCTGGGGTGCTTGAAGATTTGGACATTAGACATAATTCTATGGGAATTTTTTCACTTCCTCTATCAATGTTTTTTCCTACCAAAGAGTTCATAATCTCCATTTCTATTCTCTGAGATTCTTCAAAAATAATTACAACCCTATTGAAGTCTGCCCACTTTCCGACATCACATAATCTGTTTAACAATATGTTTGCCATAATCTTAATGGTTTCATAATTTTGCATATTGATAGTTTTTTTACTAGCTATTGTTGCAACTCTAAAAAATTCGAATGTAGTAAAAAATCTATTTAATATATCTATCTGTTCTTTACTAGGTTTCCTTAAGTCAGTTGCATGCATTGGTCTTTCTACCTCAGTAAAATATTTTTCGCATATCAATTCCCAGGGCTTCTCAATCAACCTTGAATAGTCCCTTACCATACAACCACAACCACCAAAACCAAAAACTGGACAATTAGGATCATTTAAGTCCTCGTGTCCAGTTTCATCTATTGCAAATAGCAAGGTTTTTGAACCTAATACAATTTGCCCTTTATTACTTTCAAGAATTATTTCATCCATTGTCTACCCTTTACTTACTAGTCTTTCCAGCAACTCCTACAAGGCATAAAATCGTCTGGGTCTATTGGTCCATATGAAAGGACTATATCACTGCACCTGTTACAGTACTCGTAATAAAACTCATCTTCACAGAAATAACACATACAAATGCTATTCTTGTCACTGGGGTCAGGGGCTATTGTCTCTTCTCCACAGGATGGACAAAATGCCAACCTATGACTAATATAACCATCTTTAGAACTAACACTAGGTAGACAGCTTTCCATTTTCTCTACTGCTTTTTTTAGTCGCTCTTCATATGAATAAATTGCTTTAGATAAAGCTTTAAACATATCTGGTCCAAAATCACCAAGACCTTCTATTTCATCCTTCAGAGAGATACTTAACTCTTCCTCTAGAAACTTTATTAAAAATCGTGTAGCACGAGCAATAAAGCTAGTTACCTCATCTAGGTTTTTTTTAATTTTATGGTGCTCAATAGAATTTCTTGTTTTCCTTAAAGCATCTAAATCATCCCTTTCCTCTTTTGTAAGAATAACACCTACATTATTAAGCCGTCCCAAAAGAGAACCAAACTCAACTGTATAAGCATTATCATCTAGCTTCTTTTCTGGTTTTGAATATATTAATAGAGGATGTGCTTTAGCTAGTCTAGCCTTTAAAAATAACTCAACAGAATGAAAAATATGAATTATGGCAAATTTCACACTTCCATTTACCCACTCTTTTTTAATATCAGGCTCTTCATCATCTGGAACTTCAAGATATTCCAAATAATGTGAAATGCCATGAATAAGTGAACTTAAAGCATTTTCTTCCAAGCCAAGGACAAAGTCATCCTCTTTGCTTTCAGCATCTACACCTTGCTTCTCTACATCTGTTTCTATTTCTTCAGACACTTAATATCCCCTCTTATTTATAAAACACAAATACACTATTAATATAAGTCATTATCTCTTAGAATTAAAAAAAAGTGAAGGCACAAAAAAAGGTGGGCTAATTTAGCCCACCTTCTCAGTGTATTTGTATTGTCTTTATGATTGGATGCAAACGTCACACTCCTACCACTTACCTCCGCCACCTTTACTACCGCCCTTTGATGACTTTGGTTTTGATGATACTTTTCTTCTTGTACCACCAGATTTAGCTCCGCCGCCACCTGATGATTTACCACCACCAGACTTTCCGCCGTAACTTCTTTTTCCGCCGCCACCGCCGCCACGACCGCCACCTGAACCGCCTCTGCCGCCGCCGCCAGAACCACCACGTCCACGACCACCACCGCCTGAGCGTTGTGGTTTTTCGGATTTTTTAATGGTTAGACCTCTACCTTTTTTGTGCTTTTTGAAGTATTCGAGAAGCTGTTCTGCCTCGTTAAAGGGAAGAGTAATAAATGAGAAAGTATCTAGTATAGAAATATCACTAACGAGATTTGTTTTTATCTTGCACTCTGCCACTATCTCGAGAAGAGCCTCGCGGTCAAGCCCGTCTGCCTTACCTTCTGTTACGAAGAGGCGTGTTTTATTACCTTTTCTATCAACTACTGCATCGGAGATCTCTACATAGTTTTTTTCCAGCAGTTCTCTTGGGTAGCTCATCTTTAGTATAGATGCTACGACTTCTTTTGCATCTTCACCGCCGAGGAGGTCTTCTGCCATCTTAAAATAAGGCTCTTCAATATTTGCATTGTTTATAATATCTGCTATATCGTCTTTGATTTTTATTTTTTTAGCTTCGATTACATCTTTAACTTTTGGAACTTCTACCTTACGTATATCTGTTTTAACAGCTCTTTGTATGTACTGAAGTTTGCGGTATTCTTCGGGAGTGATAAAGGTAACTGCAACTCCCTCTTTACCTGCTCTTCCTGTACGACCGATTCTATGTACATAACTCTCCGGGTCTTGCGGGAGGGCGTAGTTAATAACATGGGTCAGGTCTTTTACATCTATACCCCTTGCTGCAACATCTGTTGCAACTACTATGGTAGATGCTTTCTTTTTAAATTTATTTAATACCTTCTCACGCTGAGCCTGGCTAAGGTCGCCGTGGAGTCCATCGGAGTCGTAACCCCTCTCACCGAGCCTGCTTGCAACTGTATCAACGTCCCTCTTTGTACGACAGAAAACTATGCCATAGAAATCTTCTTCAATATCTATAATCCTGCACAGGGCTTCGAACCTCTCTGAGGAAGACACTTCCAAATAAATCTGGTCTGTCTGTTTTGTTGAAATCTCACCGGCAGTGACTTTAAAGACTTCATAGTCGTGCATATGTTTTTTTGCAATGTTTAAAATAAGCGGGGGCATAGTAGCAGAAAATAACATTGTGCGTTTGTCATCATTAGAGAAAGACATAATCTTAACAACATCATCATAAAAACCCATGTTTAACATTTCGTCTGCTTCGTCTAAAACCAAAAACTTTAAGTTGTCGATTTTAAGTGTGCCTCGTTTTAGGTGGTCAATCACCCTGCCCGGAGTACCTACGACAATGTCAGCGCCCCTGCGAAGGCTGCGAAGCTGTAAGTCCATGCTTTGTCCGCCGTAAACAGGCACAACATTCATTTTTTTAGAGCCTTTAAAAGAATTAATCTCTTCGGCAACCTGAATTGCAAGCTCACGGGTAGGAGCAAGGACGATTGCCTGAACATTTTTGCTGTGCCCTTTAATTTGTTCAATCATTGGCAGGCCAAAGGCTGCTGTCTTACCTGTTCCTGTTTGCGCCTGACCAATTACATCCTTATCTCCATTTAATATGGCAGGGATGGTTTGTTTTTGTATGGGAGACGGTTCTTCAAAACCCTTCTTCTCCAATACCTTAATTGTTTCTTCGCTTAATCCTAATTTTCTAAACTCTTCCATTTGTTACTTCTTCCTTCCGGCAGGGGTTTACCCTGCTACTAGCGTGACGCGTAAGACTCTGTCTTGGACCCAATTATCAGAAACACCACGCCATTAACAGTTTTATAAACTGTTGGCACTGCATTATCCTTCATTAGAACAAACTTCACACTTTACCAATTGCCCAGTGAGCTAATTGGCTAGAGGTTTTTCCTCTATATATAGTTTTTATTTGCGTAATGTTGATGTGACTTGCGTAGCTTGACCATAAGTTAAAACTCTATGGCACTTAGATGCGATGCGAATCTACCAATTGGGCAGTTCCACCGATAATGGGAGGTAAAAATACTGCTTGTTAGGTAATTCAGGTTGACCCATCCGCCGGGGTCAATTTCAAAAACATCTCGTCAGTTGGCCTTTTGCCAACTCTCACATAAACCTTACAGGCACCTATTATATTAACAGGTTGCCTTACTCTTTCTTTGCCCTATTGCAAAAACAGTCATAATAACACAGAAATTCAGTAAATACAACCACTAGGGTCACATCTGATTAAGCAGGTAGTCTACTATCTCTGCATTTTTGTCATTTTTAAGAGCCTCAAGTCTTTTTCTCATCTTGGGGCTTTCTTTTTCATAGTCAAAGCCGGGGACTTCGGTTACGGATTGTGGGTAATTACAGGAGGAGTAATAAAGTAGCTGTAAGAATTGCTCGTTTCTGAACTCGGGAAGTAACTCGCCTTCAATATCAATAAGTGCGTCTATTATAATAGAGGGGTTTTTGTAAAACCTTTCCGTAAGGATTTCTGTGAGCCCCTCACTGCCTTCGGCCCCACTGTACTGGAACAAAAGAAGCATAAGCCTTGCTGACCTTATGGGCTCTGATACCTCAAAAGGTCGAATATTATGCACCAAATACGATGTCCTAATTTCGTTTATTACAGCTCCAGGGTTTTTCTTTCTGTCTGTAATAAGTAAATCCACTTCGACTTTTGCCTGGTCTGTTGAAATAAGGGCTGAGTATTTTTTTTCGTAAAACACCTTTGCTTCTTCATATTGTTTACGATAGGCATCCCTATCAGCTTCTGACTGTCCGCTTCCGCATGAGGTAGAAAGCAGGCAAACAAAGACCATAAATATGTAAAGAATTTTAGTTTTATCCATACCCAATACCATACGCTACCGTATCCATTAATCACACTAATATGTCTTTTTAATTAGATGCAAATGTTATATTTGCCGTCACCCCTGGAGGTCGTCTTCCAGATTTGCAGGTTCGTAATAGGCCCTCGGATGTTTGCAGCAGGGGCATGTTTCCGGAGGCTCTGTCCCCTCGTGCATATATCCGCACACGCTGCATTTCCATTTGATGGGTTTTTCTCTTTTATAGACAGTTCCGCTTGAAACCATCTCAAGAAGTTTTTTAAACCTGTCCCTGTGGTGCTCTTCTACCTTGGCAATCTCACTAAAAAGCTTGGCAGCTTCCTTGTTCCCCTCTTCCTCTGCCTCTTTTGCAAATGTGGGGTACATATCCGTTACTTCATAATGCTCTCCGGCGATTGCATCCTTGAGGTTTACCGCAGTATCGCCAATACCCTTTAGTAAATTGAACTCCTCCTTTGCATGGCGTTTTTCGTTTTCTGCCGTTTCTTCAAATATCTTTGCAATATAATGCAGGCCCTCTTTTTTTGCCACTGCTGCGTAATAAGTATATTTGTTTCTGGCTATTGATTCTCCTGAAAACGCCGCCTTTAAATTTTTTTCTGTCTTACTCATAATATATACCTCCTTTAAGCAGGGATAATCCCTGCACTTAGTTTAAAGGCCTTTAGTGGCAATAATTAATTTACTGCAAGTCCTCGTAGAAATCGCCTCTACACAAATGCCTCACTCAGTCCGCCCTCACTATATACACATAAACGAAGATTCTCTCTAGTAGGCGGGGCAGTGACTGCTCCGCGTCACTCTGTTAAGTTAAGTACTGCCTTAACCACCTTGTCTGCCTCAGTTGCTACATCTGTGATTTTTGCGTCAAACATATAACAGGGAGCTGTTACTACCTTCCTGTCCTTGTCGATTACAATATCTCCGGAGCTGCTTTTTATGTGTTTTGCGCCTGTCTTCTCTATTGCCTCGGCTGTTCCTGCGTCACTTCCAATGGTTACCTCTACTCCCTCACTGCCAAGCAGCCGAGCTACAAGAGCCGGGGCGATACATAGCGCTCCGATGGGTTTGCCCGCTTGGTGGGTTGCCTTAACTGCCATCTCTACGTCGCCGTTTACCGTGCAGTCGGGACCTTTAACAGCAAAGTCGCAAAGGTTAAGGGCAGCGCCAAAACCACCAGGCAAAATAAGAGCGTCAAAGTCCGCGGCCTTATAAGCCTGAAGAGGTTTAATAGCCCCTCTGGCAATACGGGCAGACTCAACCAACACATTACGAGTTTCACTGGAATCCTCACAGGTTAAATGGTTAGTGACCTTGGTCTGGTCTATATCCGGTGCAAAGCAGTGATACTCTGCCCCGCTGCTTTCTATTGCAAGGAGAGTCAAAACTGATTCCCTGATTTCCGCCCCATCCTTATAACCACAGCCTGATAGTATTACTGCGATTTTTTTATTTGAATCACCCATAATTTTCTCCTTTTTTTGCTTGTTTAAGATTTTATATAAGATAAAATGAGAGTCTATCTCCATTGCACCGTGAAATTATCAAGAAAAATCAACTCTATGACGACATAAGAATGGGGGAGGTCTAAGTTATCAACAGCTCATTCCAATTATAATAAACCGATGAATAAACAAATTTTAAAAATATCCGCTTTTGTAATCCTCTATATGGCTATTGTACCAGTTACAATAACTAACGCAACAAGTACCATAAAGAGAGCTTATTACAGCATGTCCCTGGAGAAGACAAAAGGCAAAGTAATAAGCTCAAATGTACAAAAAGAGCTGAAAAAAGGCTTTTTTTCAGGAGTTACAACCACTTATCGCGCCCACATAACTTATGTTTATAATGTAGATGGAGCCTCATATTTGGGCCGAGGCATAGAGTTTGAAGACCCAAGCTTTTCTACAAATAATAAAGCTCTTAGACTGGTAAAAAAATACCCCCTAAACAGAAGAATAATAATATTCTATAGCACAATAAACCCGGATAAGTCGGTAATCATAAAACCTAATACTACCAAACCGCTTATTTTCACTATTCTTGGAACTTTGGCCGGCCTATATATGACCATGACAGGGGTCTTTTTTATAATGGGAGGGGGAATAAAAAACCTGAAAGCTGAACTTAATAAACCTAAAACAGTTGAACCTAAACAGGCAGAGCAAAAGCCAGAGAGACCTTTGAGGCCGGCAGCTGCTAAACCCAATGAACCAAAAACTACTGTCGCTCAAACTCCCGAGCCTGAGCCAACCGCCCCAATAATGAAGCCTCCGCCTTCAAAAACCGGGCTAAAACCTCCTGCCGCAGCGCCGGAGAAAGTAGTCATAAAAAAACCAACTGCCAACCCTATTTCAACAGGCAAGGCGACTAATGAAGCTCGCCCAAAAATCGTAACTACAACATCTCTAAAACCCCCTGCAAACAAACCCAAAAAATAGCCCTATTTATAAAATTTTACTAGGAAATTTATGAAAAAATGGTGTAAAATAAACACTTTACGCCATTTTCATATTATAAATAAGAGTCAAATATAACCATTTATTAAAAGGATAAGATGCCGGCAAAAATTATAGCCAAATCGGCTAAAGACAGCATTAAAACTAAAGAGAAGTTTTTCTCTACAAAAAAAAACACCACTGCTATTGAAGTTGCAGCAGAGTTTATAGTAGAAACTTTCAAAGACGGTGGAAAACTTCTAATCATCGGTAACGGAGGGTCTGCCGGAGATGCGCAGCACCTGGCAGCAGAATTTGTAAACCGCTTCGAAATAGAACGCCCCCCTCTGCCTGCGATTGCTCTGACAACAGACACAAGCGCCTTAACAAGTATTGGTAACGATTATAATTTTGACCAGATTTTTTCCAAACAAGTTAAAGCCCTTGGTCAGGCAGGAGACATGCTCCTTGCCATAACTACAAGCGGCACTTCCAAAAATATTACCAAGGCAGTTAATGTTGCTCGTAAGATGGGAATAACAACGGTAGCCCTCACTGGCAAAGGCGGAGGCGACTTAAAAGATAAATGCGATGTAGTTATAAATGTAGATTCAAAATCTACGGCGCGCATACAAGAGGTACACATTACAGTGTGCCACATACTTTGCGAACTGGTTGACCACAATTTATTTAACAATCACGGAGCGTGACGCTCCACCCGGCTAGCAGCCGGAAACAGTTTAGGCCTTCGGACTGATTTATATAATTAATTGGGCAGCTTGTTAGTCATAGGGTTCTGGTAGTTTTTTAGAAAACACACGCAGTGTGCCAGCGTGATGCGCAGGAGACAATTTCGGCGGCATCATGCAATTAGCAAATTTATTTAAAGCTTGAGACATAATTAAATTAAAAACAAAAACATGAAAAAAAAATTTAAACCTATAGATACTAAAGGTATCAAGACCTACTCAATTAAAGGTCGCACAAGCAAAGTCACAGTAGACGATCTTGCCACTCTACCTAAAAAAGGCGGCACAGTTAGCGATTTCTATAAAAGCCTGCCTAACCTGCTGGGAGCTAAAGATTTAAGCGCAGTAGTTAATGCCATTGTTAAAGCTCACAAAAACGGCAAAACCGTTTCCATAGGCATGGGAGCCCATGTAATAAAAGTGGGCATGAGCCCTCTTATCATAGACCTAATGGAACGGGGAGTTATAACTTCTATCTCCATGAACGGGGCATGCATAGTACACGACTTTGAGTTAGCCTATGCAGGTTTTACATCAGAAGATGTTGACTCTGTTATAGAAGGCGGAGAGTTCGGTATGGCAGAAGAAACAGGCCGTATGATTAACGAGGCTATAATAAGCGGAGCAGCTGAGAATATGGGCCTTGGCGAATCGGTGGGCCGCATGATTAACGAACTGGCAGATTGTCCTAATAAAAACTTAAGCATACTTGCCGCAGGATATAGGCTTGGAATACCAATAACAGTACATGTTGCCATAGGGACAGACATACCCCACATTCACCCGTCTATGGACGGGGCTGCAACAGGCAAGTGTACAGAAATTGATTTTCGCATCCTAACCTCAGTTGTAGCCACTCTTAAAGACGGGGTGTTTTTAAACATTGGCTCGGCAGTAATAATGCCGGAGGTATTTATAAAAGCACTTACACTGGCAAGAAATTTGGGCAACACTGTAGAAAACATTACAGCAGTAAATATGGACTTTATTCAGCACTATCGTCCGGTAACAAATATAGTAAAACGCCCTACCCTGGGCAGCGGCAAGGGATACACTTTAACAGGACACCACGAAATAATGGTACCACTATTATACGCAGGAATAATAGAGAACCTATAGGTTCTTTTCTGAGTGGCTGTTTGCTAAGCATAAATTACATCACAGCATAACAGGAAATTTAATAGCATTAATTATAAAGAACAAAAAAGAAATTAAAAAAATGGCAAAGAAAAAGAACAAAACAAAAGCATGGTCGGGAAGGTTTTCCAAAGAGACCAATAAGTTTGCAGAAGAATTTAACGCATCCATTGATGTAGATGTGCGCTTGGCCCTCTATGACATAGAAGGGTCAGTTGCCCATGCAAAAGCTCTCAAGAAAGCTAAAATTCTTACCCCGGCAGAGACCAATAAAATTATAAAAGGTCTCGCCTCTATTGAAAGTGAAATACTAAAAGGCAAATTTTTAGTGTCTTCTAAAATGGAAGACATACACATGGCGATAGAAGCAAGGCTTACTAAAAAAATCGGCACAGTGGGCGGCAAGCTCCACACTGCTCGCTCACGAAACGACCAAGTTGCAACAGATGTCAGGCTCTATCTTAAAGATGAACTTGCTGGCATTTACAATTTAATTGAAGAACTGCAAAAAGCACTTGTAAGTTTCGCCAAAAAAAATATTGATGTAATTATTCCCGGCTATACGCACCTGCAGAAGGCTCAGCCCATTTTAATGGCTCACCACATGCTTGCATACTTTGAGATGTTAGACCGCGACAAAGAGCGCATTGTAGATACATTCACAAGGACTGATGTGCTTCCATTAGGCTCAGGAGCCCTGGCCGGCACGCCATATAAGGTGGACCGCCATTACATTGCAAAGCTTCTTAACTTCGACAAAGTGTCAGAAAATAGTATCGATGCGGTGAGTGACCGAGATTTTGTTGTAGAGTTTCTATCCAATGCGTCAATTATAATAATGCATCTTTCTCGTCTTTCCGAAGAGTTTATCTTATGGAGCAGCGATGAGTTTTCTTTTATTACAATAGGAGACGACTTTGCAACAGGTTCCAGCATAATGCCCCAGAAGAAAAACCCCGACATGCCGGAGCTTGTCCGCGGTAAAACAGGCAGGGTTTATGGTAATCTCATTTCAATCCTAACAACTATGAAGGGTCTTCCTCTCGCATACAACAAAGACATGCAGGAAGACAAAGAGCCTCTCTTTGACAGTGTAGATACAATTACAGACTGTTTAACAATACTTACCCTTATGATTCAAAGCACAAAGGTAAATAAATCTGTTACAGATAAGTCAACGAACGGAGGATTCCTGACTGCAACTGACGGGGCAGATTATTTAGTCGGAAAAGGCATGCCATTTCGCGACACCCACCATGTAATGGGTAAGATAGTTGCATGGTGTATAAAAAACAATAAAAGCTTAGAAGACATGACGCTCGTTGAATGGAAAAAATTCTCCAAACTATTCGATAAGGACATTTTAAAGACAGTTACCATTAAAGCCTCCGTAGACTCCAGGAAGTCTTACGGCGGCACTGCAACAATAAAAGTCAAACAGCGTATAGTCAAAATAGAAAAAGCCTTTAAAAAATAAATATTATTTATGAGAAAACTTATAACATTACTATTGGTTTTTACTTTTGCAATTATGGTTACAAGTTGCGGAAGAAAAACACCTGTTAAACCGCCTGCACCCAGCGAGACGCTGACAGGTGTGACACCTGTACTCGATTTATGAGGCATATCGTGTAATTAACTCGTTAGTTTAACATTTACAAATTAACTGTTTTTTAAAAAGTGTCCCGGACACCTGATTTCAATTAATAAAAGAATAAAGGAGAATCACATTGCACCATTTTGAATTTAAAAAAGACAATCTCTACGCCGAAGGCGTTGCAATTAAAAAAATAGCCAAGGAAGTCGGAACACCTGTATATATTTACAGTAAAAAAACCCTAACCAGGCATTTTAATGCTTATAGCGACGCCTTCAACGATGTCCCTCACCTTATATGTTACTCAGTAAAGGCAAACTCCAACCTGACCATATTAAACACCATAGCCTCGGAGGGAGGAGGGTTCGACATAGTCTCCAAAGGAGAGCTCTTTAGAGTAATAAAAGCAGGAGGAGATACAAAAAAAGTTGTCTTCTCCGGCGTAGGTAAAACCGAGGAAGAAATCGAATATGCACTAAAGAAAAAAATTCTAATGTTCAATGTAGAAAGTCCGCAGGAATTACAGCTAATAAATAAAGTTGCAAAGAGATTAAAGAAAAAAGCTCCCGTAGCAATTAGAATCAACCCGAATGTTGACCCAAAGACTCATCCCTATATTTCTACGGGGCTCAAGAAAAACAAATTCGGTATAGAAATGGGTGATGCTTTAAAGGAATACATAGAAGGAGTAAAAAAACTCAAAAACATTGAATTTAAAGGTGTTGACTGCCACATAGGGTCGCAAATTACAGAAATTACTCCTTTTATAGATGCCCTTAAAAAAGTACTCTCCTTTATAAGAGAATTAAGAAAAAATGGCATAGAAATAGGATACTTGGACATGGGAGGGGGTTTGGGAATTCCCTATGATGGCGAAACCCCGCCTCACCCCTCTGTATATGCAGAGGCTGTGATTAAAGAAACAGAGGGGCTGGACCTAACGCTCCTTTTTGAACCGGGCAGGTCCATTGCAGGTAACGCAGGAATACTTGTAACAAAAGTTATCTATACAAAAAAAGGTTCTATGAAAAATTTTGTAATCGTAGATGCAGCCATGAACGACCTGGCTCGCCCAAGCCTCTACGGTTCTTACCACGACATACAGCCTGTTAAAAAAGAAAAAAACGGTTTCACGACTTGCGACATAGTAGGGCCAATATGCGAGACAGGAGACTTCCTCGCACAAGACAGGAAATTGCAAAAGTTTAAAATCGATGACCTGGTAGCAGTAATGAGCACCGGAGCATACGGCTTCACAATGGCAAGTAACTACAACACTCGCCCTCGCGCAGCCGAAGTTATGGTGGACGGCAACAAATTTAAAGTAATAAGAAAAAGAGAAAAGCTAAGTCAATTACTAGAAGGTGAAACAATACCTCCTAAGATTAAGGCTAAAAAGAAAAAATAGACACCAATAATTAAGTAAATAAATTAGCATTAAAAATTACCTGAAAGTGGGTCCAGCGTCACGCTGGAAAAAAATGAAAATAAATTTTACAAAAATGCACGGCCTTGGTAACGACTTCATCGTTATCGACTGCCGTTTAAAAGATATTAAAAACATGACTAAGGTCATGAAAAAACTATCTGACCGTAAATTCGGCATTGGTTTTGACCAGGCACTTATATTAAAAAAATCCAAAAAAGCTGACTTCCGTATGGACATCTACAATTATGACGGAGGCAGGGTTGAGATGTGCGGTAACGGAATAAGATGTTTGGCTAAATACATCTGGGATAGAAAACTCTCAAAGAAAAAAGTACTGGAAATAGAAACCTTAGCGGGAATTATAAAACCGGAAAAAGCCGGCAAACTGGTTAAAGTTGACATGGGCAAGCCAATAACCGAAGGCAAACTTATTCCTACAAAAGCTAAAGGCGAAATAGTTAACCACTCACTTAAAGCTGGAGACAAGACTTTTAAAGTTACTGCCCTATCTATGGGTAATCCCCACGCAGTAATTATAGTTAAAGATGTAGATAAATTTCCTGTAGAAAAGTATGGTCCATTAATTGAGAACCATAAGTTCTTTCCAAAGCGTACGAATGTAGAGTTTGCCCAGATTATAAGTAAAAACAAAATTAAACTTCGCGTTTGGGAAAGAGGCACTGGGGAGACCCTGGCCTGCGGCACAGGAGCCTGCGGCACGCAAGTGGCAGCCAACATACTTGGCCTAACCGGCAAGACTGCACTAATTAGAGTTCGCGGAGGCGGAGACTTAAGGATTGACCTCACAAAAGAGGGACGAGTCATGATGACCGGCCCGGCTGAGGAAGTATTTACAGGCACAGCAGTCATATAAACAGCTCTAAGAGTTACTATTGTCCTACTTGACCTGTTTATGTATAATGATTTTTTAGTCTTTTAAATTTGGGAGGTATTACAATGTTTAAAGGCGCATTTTCTGCCCTAGTTACACCATTTAAAAATGACCAGGTTGATGAGTCAGCACTAAAAACTCATGTCAAAAACCAAATCGACGGCGGCATAGACGGACTCGTCCCTTGCGGCACAACCGGAGAGAGTGCAACCCTCACCCACGAAGAACACGACAGGGTTGTGGAGCTTGTTATAGAAGCTGCTGACGGCAAAGTGCCTGTCATTGCGGGAGCAGGAAGTAACTCGACAAAAGAGACAATAAAACTCACCTCTCACGCAGAAAAGGCAGGAGCAGACGCTGCCCTTTTAATTTCACCTTATTATAACAAACCAACCCCAAATGGTGTTTATGAACATTATAAAGCAGTTAGCGAGTCAACAACCCTGCCTCTTATAATTTATAATGTGCCGGGCCGAACCAGCCTTAACATGCTCCCGGACACCGTGGCGCGCGTATCAGAGCTTAAAAATATAGTTGGCATAAAAGAAGCCACAGGCGACCTATCTCAGGTAAGCGATGTTATAGAGTACTCTAAAAAAGGATTCTGTATACTCTCCGGAGACGATGCAACCACCCTGCCCCAGATGGCAATCGGAGCTGTTGGTACAATCTCAGTAACATCTAACCTGGTACCGGGAGAGATGAGCGCTATGTGCAGGTTCATGCTTGAGGGCACCGATGACAGTTTAAATGAAGCTAAAAAACTTCATTATAAAATACAGGCTCTAAACAGGGTTATGTTTATTGAAACCAATCCAATTCCTGTAAAAACCGCCCTTGCAATGATGGGAGTTATGGAAGAAGAATTCAGGCTGCCCCTGGTGGGGATGACCAAGACAAACAGAGACAGTCTATTGAAAGCACTGCAAACCTACGGTCTTGTAAAGTAACTTTATTTAAGACATATATTTTTATAAAATAAGCAAAAGGAAATTTATAAAATGGTAAAAATTGGCGTAACAGGCGCATCAGGCAGAATGGGTAATGCAATAATTAGTGCAATTGAAGCTACCGATGGCGCAGAATTATATGCGGCTCTTGAGATGGCAGGTCACCCTACTGTAGGAAAATACGCAGGAGGTGATAGTGACCAGATAAGAATCACCGACGACTTGGACAACTTTGTTAAAGTTGCCGATGTACTTATAGACTTCTCAGCACCGGAAGCAACTCTTAAACTATTAGAAAAAGCTGCCATACATAAAAAATCCGTAGTAATAGGAACAACGGGTTTTTCAGCCAGCCAGAGAGACACCATTAAAGACTACGGAAAAGATATTTCCATAGTTATGGCGCCTAATATGAGCATAGGGATAAACCTGCTTTTAAAACTAATAGAAGTAGCAGCACCTCGCCTAAAAGATGATTATGATATAGAAATAATAGAAGCTCACCACAAACACAAAAAAGATGCCCCCTCCGGTACGGCTCTCCGCATTGCAGAGGTAGCAGCGGAGAGTGTAGACAGGGACTTAAACAAAGTCGGCGTATACGAGCGACACGGCATAATAGGCGAACGGAAAAAAAATGAAATAGGTATACAAACCATAAGGGGGGGAGACATAGTAGGCGACCACACCATAATGTTCGCAGGCCCCGGTGAAAGACTGGAACTTACACACAGGGCACACTCAAGAGACACCTTTGCAAACGGAGCAGTGAGGGCGTCCTTATGGATTGCAGATAAAGAAGACGGGTTATACGACATGCAGGATGTACTCGAACTAAACGCCCCCTGAGGGGGTTTTGCACAGGTACTTGCTAATAATTAACGGGCTTACTCAGCTCTACGGAGAAAATAAATGTTTAAAAATTTTATTATAACTGCCTTACTTTCCGCAGCCTTTACCTTACCAACGCAAACTTTTGCATTTACCGGTGAAGGTATGGTTGGCTGTGTTGGCGACTGCACTACCTGCCATAACCTTTCAAAAGATGAAGCAGCTAAATATTTAAAAACAGAACAATTCAATGCAACTATCACGGGCATAGAGATGAGTCCCGTCAAAGGCCTCTGGCAGGTTAACATCACTCAAAACGGCAAGCCTGTTAAGGTTTATATAGATTTTGCAAAAGAGTTTTTAATACAAGCCAATTTTGCGCCGTTAGAGTCCATCGGAGAGCCGCAAAAACTAAAGATAATTGACAGGTCTAAAATACCTCTTGATGATGCAATACTAATTGGCAAAAAAGATGCCGTACATAAAATAATTGTTTTTGATGACCCCGATTGCCCTTACTGCGCAAAACTTCATAAAGAAATAAAAAAGATTGTTAAAACAAGAGAAGATATTGCCTTCTATATAAAGATGTTTCCCCTCCCAAGCCACAAGGATGCATACAGAAAATCACAGGCAATAGTATGTGACGGCACCGTAAAACTCTTGGAAAAAGCCTTCAATAAAGAAAAAGTCCCTGACCCAACATGCCAAACAACTGTAGTTGACCAAACTGTCGCCCTAGGCGCTGCTATAGGAATAGGCGCCACACCTTCGATTATACTTCCTGACGGCAGACTCCTCTCCGGATATGTAGATGGGGATGTTCTGATAAATATAATGGAAACCGGCGCGGAGCCGGAGGCAGATAAAAAAAATCAAGCAGACTCTAAATAAACCCTAAAGCGCCTTAACCTATAGAAAACACACCACTTTTCACTAAAGTTACTATAAGAAAATGTCGATATATGAGTATCAGCCTATCAGGTGTGATATTGGCTATATGCTGTACCTATAAATTGGCTCACGGACATCTGCGATGGTTTTATATAAGTGATTTTTATTTATTAACTAAACTAGGTAACTGTATGACTTGCCTAAAATTCGGTCCAGCACCGCGGCAAATGTGACGTTTGCATCCAATTTAATTAAGTACCTAGTTGCTAGTGAATTTATTACTGGTGTGATGCACCCAAAATTGCCGTGCGGGCATCTGCGATGCTTTTATGTAGGGGGCCTGTTATTTATTGACCGAAATGGTTAATTACATGGTCTACCTGAACTATGGGTCAAGCGTCACGCTTGTGGAGCCGGTGGGGAGAATCGAACTCCCGATCAACTGATTACGAATCAGCTGCTCTACCACTGAGCCACACCGGCATTAGCGGCCAACCTGAGGTTGGATGCAAAGAAAAGCCCCTAACCTTATGATTGGGATAATTAAGACTGATACACTGTACCACATAACACCTCCAGCGTCACGCGCAGTAGTCACTGCTTGATAGAATATTAGTAGAGAACTATTAAAAATGTAATTCATCAAACAATGTACCTGAAAAATCAACTCCAGGGATCAGCATCACGCTGTCACACCTGGGAGGGAGAGAGAAGTTATGGACTATACAAAGTTAGACCGAAACAATCTGGAATTTCTGCTGGACTTAACAAATTCGCTTTTTTCTACATTAGATAGCAGCGATCTCTTGCATTTTCTATCTATTGAGGTTGCTACCATTACCGGTGCTACAAGGTGTTCCATAATAAAGATTTTAAATGACAAAAAGGCGCTTGTCATGGCTTCTCATGAAGCCAAGGTTCCCAAAGGACTTACAATAGACTTAAACAAATATCCGGAGGTGGTAGAGGCGCTCAATAAAAACACTCTTGTAGCAATAGAAGATATTACTCATGACCCGTTAATGGAGAAGGCAAAGCAGTATATTGAAGATGCAAAAGACAAGTCTATACTCATAGTGCCTATGGCATACAAAGACAAAACTGCAGGCACAATACTGCTTAGAGTAAGAAAAGAAACACACTTCTCTGAAGATGAAGTTAACCTATGTTATCTTGTTGCCAAAGCATCTTACAAGGCAATTAAAAACGCTATCACTCACGAAAACCTTAAGGCAAGCGAGGCCAATTCTAAGGAGATGTCAGTACATGACCACATGACATGGCTTTATAACAGAAGTTATTTTAATGCTCGCTTAGAAGAAGAATTTGAAAGAGCTACAAGGTATTCTATTGATTTAAGTCTTCTTATGATTGATATTGATAACTTTGGTAAGGTAAACGAGAAGTACAATCATGCAAAAGGCAATCTCGTGTTAACTGAAATTGCTGTTAAACTTAAGAATATGGTTAGAAAATCAGACTTTGTTGCCCGCTATGGGTCAGAAACCGTTGCCATAATATTACCTCACACTGATGTTAGAGGTGCAAACATAGAAGCAGAAAGACTTAGAGTTGCTATAGAAGAACATGATTTTGGAGACCTTATGAGTGACAGACTAACTCTAAGTGTCGGTGTATCAACATGCCCTGCCAAAGATGTAAAAACAGCAGAGCATTTATTCAGTAAGGCAGATAAGGCTCTCTTTAATGCAAAAGATGCCGGCAAAAATAGAGTTATTGCCAGCGACTAACCAGGTGTGACACCTGGTGCCTGCGACACTTCTATACAGGCAGTAACATATTACTAATAAACTATTTAATTGCGCGGACTTTCTGTAATTCGGTTCAATGGGACGCTGGTTACTTCAGCTTCTGCAGTTTTTCGTCTATCTTCTGGGCACCAAGTACACCGGATAATAACATTGACCCAAAGGCAGGTCCCATCCTAGGCGTACCATATACCGCGGCAACTGAGAGACCAACTATAAATAAGTTTGGATATATCTCCCCTGTTTTATCTAATACGATTTGCTCCGACTCACTAACCCACATGGCTCCGTTACCGGGCACTTTGTCATAAAAACCTCTACTTGCAAGATAGCTT
>CBDUXU010000022.1:0-21189 GCA_965371285.1 uncultured bacterium
GTCATTGCAGAGTGTGATTACAATTCTATAATAAAAAACAAGGACTCCATAACAGGGAAGTATTTGTCCGGCGAATATAGATTACCGGTACCTTTAAAAAGAAAGAAGTTCAAAACGACAAAAACCCTGACCATAAAAGGCGCTAGGGAACATAACTTAAAATCCGTTAATGTAGCGTTTCCTGTTGGGTTAATAACCTGCGTAACAGGGGTATCAGGGTCCGGCAAAAGCACCTTGGTAATAGACACACTTTACCAAAACATTCACAACAAACTCTATAATACCAACACCCATTCAGGCAGCTTGGATTCTATCACTGGTCTTAACCATTTTGATAAGGTCATAGACATTGACCAATCTCCAATCGGCAGAACCCCTCGCAGTAACCCTGCTACATATACAGGTCTCTTCACTCCCCTTCGCGAGCTATTTAGCAAGCTCCCCGACTCTGCCATAAGAGGGTTTGGCCCCGGCAGGTTTAGTTTTAATGTAAAAGGCGGGAGGTGCGAGGAATGTAGGGGTGACGGTGTAATAAAAGTAGAAATGCATTTCTTGCCCGATGTTTATGTACACTGCGAAGTATGTGATGGTAATCGATATAACAGGGAAACTCTGGAGATAAAATACAAAGACAAAAACATTGCTGAGTATTTAGACATGACTGTTACAGAAGCTCTCCATACTTTGGAAAACATACCTACCATTAAGGAAAAACTACAGACTTTATATGATGTAGGGCTTGGTTACATAAGACTTGGCCAGGCTGCCAACACCCTCTCAGGCGGAGAGGCGCAACGAATAAAACTGGCAAAAGAACTTAGCAAGCGCTCCACCGGTAAGACCCTGTATATTCTTGACGAACCAACTACAGGGCTTCACTTCTCTGACATAGAAAAACTGCTGGAAGTTTTAAAAAGATTAAGCGACGCGGGAAACACAATTATAATTATTGAACACAACCTGGATGTTATAAAGTTTGCAGACCATATAATAGACTTAGGGCCCGAAGGGGGCAACGGCGGGGGCACCATTATTGCAGAGGGAACACCTGAACATGTTGCAACTATTGAGGAGTCCCACACTGGGAGATTTTTAAAACTTGCACTAGAGGGAATCTCACCTCTGGAAGTTATTAAAGGTGCAAAAGCTGAAAAGAAAAAAGCCCAATAACATTTCTGTGGTAAGTCAAATAAAGTCTGTTTACTTCTCTGACATAGAGAAAACTAAATTACCTTAATGCTGGCAAGAATTCTTTTTTTGTCATCACGGCCTTCCACATAACACATTATAAACTCACCGATTAGAACCTTCTCCAGCCCTTCTTTAGTCCTCACTCCGGCAGGACCGTAAAGCTCGTAGGAGTCGCCACCTATAATTTTTATTCTCTCAACCTTATTGTACTTGCCGGTGTTTTCTTTGGCAGCTCCGGAAAGTGAAATTATTATAACCTCACCATCAAAAACCCCTGTGACTTTGCCTCTAATGACATCACCCATAAATAAAATCCTTTTGAAACTATTTAAATTTTTATTATATACTAAAAAAACCCTCGGCAAAATCATGGTTTAGTTTTATATTATTTAAAAACGTTCTCTCTTGGAGCTTACCGTCAGCCCCAAAAGCGTCAATACGGACGGGGAGTTTCGTAACCTTACTTAACCAGAGCCTATACTCGTTAACCCTGTAATCGGTAAAACCCCCTTCTGCCTTTACTGAGACAGCTATTGTATCAACATCTCCGATTTTTTCCTCTCCAACAACCTTCATAATACCATTGTCCCTAACCTTTTTAACGGATCCCAGGAGTACCCCAAGGTCTGAATCATTTAACTGGTGGCCGTTTTTACTCCTTACGACCCTGCTGTCGGGCTTATATGTTAGGACCAGCGGCTTAACATACCCGAAAGGCCTGACCCTGACTTTATTAGTTTCAGGGTTATATACAATAACCGCCCCGCCATGGGGTTTTATAAAGTCCATCCTAACATGGCCTGTTTTTTTATAACTGTAATTTACCACTTCGCCAAGGGAAGAATTGATTTCGACACTATAGGAATCTACTTTTGAATAAGCCCTTTCAAATTCCCCAATAGGGTCCGGCTCTGCCGCTGCCGCGGCAGAGATAAACATAATAAAATAAAATAAGAACTTTTTTAACATAAACCAGCCCTTCAAATATTTATCCTACAAGTTTTGAAATGTCTGCGATGCCTGAGAATAGTGACCTAAGATTATATAGAAGCACAAGCCTGTTTCGTTTTATATTTTCGTTTTCAACCATAACCATGACTCCATCAAAAAAGTCATCTGTATCTTCTTTTAATGTTGCAAGGGCTTCAAAAACTTCCTCGTAACTTCCTTTTTGAGAGTTATCTATAACTATCGGTTTTATGTATTCCCCTATATTATAAAGTTTAGCTTCGACTTCAGATTCAAAAAGTTCTTCATCAACTTTTTCATTTTGAAAATCTGTTTCTTTTAATATATTGGAAATTCTTTTAAATGCCCCTGCCAGTGACGCTGATGCAGGGTTCTTCTTAAACTTGGTTATTGCCTTAACCCTAAGCACGGCGTCTGATATATCCGACCAATTGGTGCTAAGGACGGCATCTATTGCATCATGAGGATATTTTTGAAGAAGCAGGTAGTTTTTTAGCCTGTCTTTTATAAAACCAATAATTTGTTTTTTAACTTTCTCTTTGTCTTGAACTAAAATGGTTTCGCCTTCTGCCCTATCGCCAAGAAGCTCCAGAGACTTACGGGCCAAATCATCTATATCTAACTTCAGAGATTTACTTAGTATTATAGAAATTATTCCCAGTGACTGCCTGCGAAGGCCGTAAGGGTCTTGAGCGCCGGTGGGAACAAGTCCTACGGCAAAACACCCTACTATAGTATCCAGTTTATCGCTTATACTTACAATGCTGGCTTCAATGGTTTTTGGCAAATCCCCGCCTGAAGTAGTAGGTTTGTAATGATCCCTGATAACACTTGCCACCTCGCTGCACTCTCCGGAGAGAAGAGCATACTCGGCTCCCATTATGCCCTGGAGCTTGGGAAACTCCCCCACAACGCCTGAGACTAAATCTGTCTTTGCAAGAGCCGCCCCTCTGGCAATCACCATTTTGTCGTATAAATGTTTATTATCAGCTCTGGAAATATTTTTAGGGTTAAATTCTTCGGCCAGGTAATTATCTATTGTTTCCCCCTCTTCCTTGCCGTCACATACATCAAGGGCTTCTCCCAGATATAGGGCAAGTTCCGTGAACCTTTCTACCTTCTCATAACTTGTGCCCAATTTGTTTTGAAACACAACGGTGCGTAATTCGATGAGCCTTGCAGTCTGGTGGGTGTTTTTGTCCTTGTCAAAATAAAACTCCGCGTCATTCAACCTTGGTTTAAGAACTCTTTCGTTACCTTTTCTAACAACGGATTTGCTCATAGCCGGCGCATTAGAGAAAGTTAAAAAGTATGGTAAAAGTTTGCCTCTTGAATTCACAACAGAAAAATATCTTTGATGGTCTCTCATGGCGTTAATTACAACATCACGAGGAAGTTTTAAAAACTCCTTATCAAAGCTGCCTCTTAAAACAACAGGGAACTCTGTTAAGTTTGCCACCTCTTCAACAAGTCCATTGTCTGTTAGTACCTTGCCTCCGGCAGACTTTGCTTCTTTTGTAATACCTTTTAAAATAATGTCTTTTCTCTCACTCATATCCAGTATAACTTTAGCCAAGCGGAGTTTTGTAAGATAACTTTTGACAGAGTCAACCTTTATAGGTTTTAAACTGCCTGCTTTTTGAAACGGGTGGCCATAAGTTACATTAGAACTTTTAATATGACCAACGGAAAACCTTACCACATCTTTTCCATAAAGAGATAAGAGCCACCTAATGGGGCGTGCATATTTAATATCATGGTCTCCCCAGGTCATAGACTTAGGGAAGTTCAAAAAGGCAACTGCTTCTTCTAAAAGCTGGGGAAGTATTTGTTTGGTTTTTTGACCTTTTATGTTTTTAACTGCGTAAAGATATTCGCCCTTGTCGGTGGTTACCTTTTTAAGTTTCTCCGGTTTAACTCCCGTGGACTTCGAAAATCCCAGCAGCGCTCTCGTAGGATTGCCTTCTTCGTCATAAGCAGCTTTGAGGTTAGGGCCCTTTACTTCTTCGCTAATGTCATCTTGTCTGTCGGAGAGTTTTTCTACTATAACGGTAAGTCTTCTGGGGGTGTGATATGTCTTAAGGCTTTTAAACCTAAGTCCACCCTGGGCGAATTTCTTTGTAAAAAATTCACTTAGCTGGTTCGTCGCCAATCCCTGATAACTTGCAGGAAGCTCTTCAGAACCTATTTCAAACAATAGGTCTGCCGTACCTTTTGCATTATTATTTGTGTTTGCTTTTGCCATAAGTCTAACAATCTAACATAACTATCCGATTTTTCAATGTTTTTTAAGTACCAGATTAGTAAGAAAAAGCAATCTAAAGATTTACTCGTTGCCCTTTTGGTTTATAGTACATTAGCTCGCGAGAATAGGGTTTTAGGGATTCTTCGAGCTTTTTCATTTCATCAGCAGTCATAGAAGTGAATTCTTCGGCAAATTTAACATTTTCTACTACCTGTGCTGCCGAGTCGCATCCAATTACTGCATTTGATACATCATGACTAAGAGCAAAATTAAAATAATCTTTCATAGAAGTATATCCGGGGACTTTTGAAAGAAAACCTCTTATATAGACCTTCATGGCGATAATACCCATGTCCTTTTCCTTTGCTACGGGAAGTACTGAGTCTATAAAACTGCGGTATGCCGCCTCTGCGGGATTTACCGGCATAAGGACTGTGTCAAAGTCGAACATTTCTATACATCTTTTGACGATATCTGGGTCGTGGTGACCTGTTACTCCTAAAAACCTGACTAATCCCTTCTCTTTTGCCTCCGCAAATGCCTCAATTGCACCGCCGTGGCCAAAGACCTGCTCAATGTCAGACTCAGTCCTCATGTCGTGGACCTGCCATAGGTCTAGGTAGTCGGTTTTAAAATTCCTTAAACTCTCTTGCAGGTGGTTTTCTGCACCACTCTTAGTGCGGTCGTGAGACTTTGTGGCAAGAAAGATATCTTTCCGCCTTTCATTTATAGCTCTATTTTCAAAGGCAGCTCCATAATACTCCTCGCTTCCCGAATAAGCGCGGGCACTTTCCATATGGTTAATCCCCATATCAAGGGCCTTGTTTATCATTGCATAAGCATTATCTTCCTCACCAAATGTTCGAAGCACCCCCTCACCGCCGAGGGCGAAGATAGATACCTCTTCTTCTGTCTTGCCCAATCTTCTTTTTGGTATTGCCATAATAAAGCTCCATTACTGTCTAAATTGTTAGATTATTTAAATCGAGATGAGTAATTTGAAAAGATTTCCAGAGAAGTGTCGCAAACACCGGCGTCCCGCTGGACCAAATTCAGGGTAGATAATTATTCTTGCGGGATTGGTTAATGATAACTAATTACCTGTAGGAAAGTGCCTCAGGCACCCGGCGAGTCGCTGGCAGGTGTGACACCTGCACTCTATTTCAGGGACATTATGTTATTATCAGCAATGAAGCAGGTTATTGCTCTTTCAGTCCCTTTCAGAGAACTGCCTCAGGCAGAGTGTGACGCAGTCACCTACAGACGAGATGGGTTTTCTATTGCAGCTTCATATTCGCTCTCGAAATGTTCGAGAGAACTTTCAACAACTTTAGCAGCACCGTTAACAAGGTGGCACCTGCCGCTGCCGGGCAGCATTTTTACCAAGTCTTTTAGTCTTGCCAGGTCTGAGCCTGTTCCGTGGCCTGTATCAATCTTCTGAAGAAGCGAAGAAAGATAGAGAGTGCCTGTCTTACAAGGAGGGCACTGGCCGCATGATGAATTTGCAAAAAACTCTACATACTCGGCAACTTTTTTCACTACGCCGCTGCCTTCGGACATAACAATAACTGCACCTGTACCAAGCATTGCCCCTCTCTCCTTTACAGAATCAAAATCCAACGGTACATCAATGTCGCCGGGAGTAAGAAGAGTGTTAGAGGGGCCTCCCATAAAAATTGCTTTTAACTTTTTACCTAATAACATTCCTCCGCCGCACTCTTCTATTAAATCTTTAAGAGGTGTACCCTTACAAAGTTCATAGGTGCCCGGTTTTAAAACATCTCCGCTAAGAGAGAATATTTTTGTTCCAACAGCGTTGCCAAGACCCATGTCCCTAAACCACTTTGCTCCATTGGCAAGTATATGACCGACATTAGCCAGAGACTCCATGTTGTTTATAAGTGTCGGACAGCCAAAAACTCCGCTCTCGGCAGGAAAAGGAGGTTTACGCCTGGGGAAAGGAAACCCTCCTTCCACTGCGCTTATGGCAGCGGTTTCTTCTCCGCCAATATAAATCCCCGGGCTTGGGTGAACTTTTAATTCAATTTTCTTACCCAGTGCTTTTTCAATATCTTTTATATGAGGACTATTAACCCACTCCTTAACTGCCTCTGCCATTGCCAGGATAGAAGTTTCTGCATTAGGGTTAATATAATAAACAACTTTGTTAGCCCCTACTGCAATTGCCGCAATGAGGGAGCCTTCGATAATCTGGTGGGGGGAACGACTCATAATGGCTTCATCTTTAAAAGTCCCAGGTTCATCTTCGTTACCATTACAGATTAAATATTTATCACTTGAATCTCCACCGGAGGCATCCTTAACTGCCTGCCACTTAATGTGGGCAGGAAATCCGCTGCCGCCAAGCCCGCGAAGCCCTGCGTCTTTAATAACTCCGACTATACCGTTAACATCTGCAAGGGCATTCTTAAGACCACTCAGTCCGCTGACTTTCTCCCAAGCGTCTATATTAGGACCGACAAAGTTTTCTTCTTTAAGCAATACATGATTTATTTTTAATTTACTCATAATTTTAATCTCTTTAACTAAGCCGAATCTTTGACATTTCCCTCAAGAGGAAATAACATTGGACTCTTTTTCTCCAATGAAAGTCCTGCAAGTGTAAGTTCTCTTCTTAGGTTTTTAATATGTTCTATTGTTACATTCTCGTGATGTTTGCCTTTAACAGCTTTTGCCGCTTCTAGTCACGCAGTGCGTCCAAAACTTATAATCTCCAGGAGGGCGTTACCCATAAGCCTATTAGTGCCGTGAATTCCGCCACTTACCTCACCTGAAGCATACAAACCTTTTACACTTGTTTTGCAGCCACTATCGATCTCCACTCCGCCATTTTGATAATGAAGTGTCGGGTGAATTAAAATTGGTTCTTCTCTCGGGTCTATGCCGCAGGTTTTACCTGTCTGGATCAAGCGGGGAAATCTTTTTTCTATTATGCCAGGCTCTTTTTTCTCCAGCCCCGCTGTGTCCAACCAAACTCCGCGAACTTCATTAGATGTGCCTTCGTCAACTATAACTCCGCGGCCTTCCTCACACTCTTTTAAAATCGCAGCAGTAACATAATCGCGAGCCTTAAGTTCATTTACAAACCTGTCGCCCCTGCCATTGATTAAAGTAGCACCGGCGCTTCTCACTCCCTCTGTAATTAAAAAGCCGCTTAAATGTTTTGGCCATGCAAGCCCCGTTGGGTGGTATTGAAAAGAATCTAAATTTTTAAGTTTCGCACCAGCGCGATAAGCAAGCACGAGACCATCACCTGTTGCCCCGAAGTGGTTGGAAGTTGGAAAGCCGTTTAAATGAAGCCTGCCAAGTCCTCCTGTTGTTAAAATTACAGACTTTGCTTTTATGATTACATAAAAACCTTCGTCTACATTTTTTAAAACTGCCCCGGCGATGTTGCCCAGCTTGTCAGTGAGAAGTTCAATGGCAGGATGGTACTCCCAAACTTCAATCCTCTTGTTACGAACCGCTTCTCTTAAAACCCTCATCATCTCGAGGCCTGTATAGTCTTTACAAAAGACAACTCTGTTGGCGCTTGTTCCTCCGGCTCTTCTGGTCAGGAGGTCGCCAAATTCATTTGTATCAAACTGCATGCCCTGTTCTATAAGCCATCTTATAACATCAGGGGCGTCCATGATTAATTGTTTTACTAACTCCGGGTTACCTTTATGGTGTCCACCTTTAATAGTGTCATCAAAATGCATTTGCGGTGTGTCTTCTTTTTCGATAGAAGCCTGTATGCCGCCTTCTGCCATAACAGTATTACTATCGCCAAGGCGAAGTTTGGTAGCCATTATAACTTTAACGCCGCCCTCGACTGCTTTTAGCGCCGCGGCGCACCCGGCACCTCCTCCTCCGATTACCAATACATCAGTTTCAAAAACCCTGGTACCAGCTAAATCTGCTTCATCTATCATTGAGTCTGCTTGAAGAAGCGCAGCAAGCTGCTCATGACAACTATCACCTTTATTAACACCTACTTGCATTTCTTCAGTGTTGTCTTTATGGTCAGGGTGAAAAGCTTTTAGAAGTTCTTCAACAGGTACTTCTGCCCCTGTGAAATCTCCACTTCGGCTGGACTCTTTGGCACCGTAGTTCTCTTTAGCTTTATTTATTTCAATACCTTTTGACATTTAATATTCTACTTCTAACTTCCCTTTATTAATTTCTTCTATCCTGTCTATTAAATTAGACGGCCTTATATGAAAGTATGCCGTAGCACGACGGGCAAAAAGACCAACATGGTTAGGTGTAATTCTCTCCGGGCAAGATGTAAGACAAAGACCGCACATAACACACTCTAAAAATAATTCGCCTGCTTCTTTAAACTTTCCCTCTACGGAAAGGTTTACAACTTTTTCTACTTCAATTTCCTTAGGGCAAGCTATGTTGCAGCCATCGCAATGGCGACAATGTTTTGCTTCCGGAAAAATGTTATTAAAGTCCGCCTCGGTTTCCCAGGAATTCTTCAAGTCCGACAATTCATAACTATGGTGATTTTCCGTAGGGAGGTTAATAAATATTACTTCCATTCCCTCTTCAACCAGAGTCTGGCAAGCGAGCTCCATCTTTACATCACTTGAATCCTTACGCTTAACCATGGCCTTACAGGCACCGCAAACACCTTCCAAACAGCCAACACCTTGCACCATTGGAGTACCGGAGTGCCAAACTGCCTGAATGGCTGTCATAGAATGGGGGACTGTTATGTCCTCGCCATTTATATTTACTACAAACTCGCCTTTTTCCATTATATTTCCATTTTTTCTATGATTATTCTAAGTAAGATGGTGACGCTTTTTCCACTATTAATCCACTAAGCGCAATTGTATACAGTATACAAAGAGGAATTATAGCATAGGGGTCTTTTCTACTCAAGAAAAAGATACCTGCCATAGCCTTACAACCAGGGAGAAAACAAACAATTTAGTACAAAAAACTCTTTAAAAACAACAAGTTATACATCAAAAGAATATTCAAATCTATTATATTGGGAAACTCTACACAAGTTCCCCCAAGCAGCCAGGAGTTTGCCTGATTATGTCAAAAAATACCATATTTTTACTTATTCACAGTTTTATACACAGTTTTATACAGAGATTTAAAAACAGCTATTTTCTTGCTTTGTAATGAGCTTTTCTGTAAATTAATAGCTTGTATAAAACTTAACTTAATAAGAAGGAGAAGTACTTATGTCTATTAGATTAGGAGATATAGCACCTGATTTCACCGCTGAAACTACAGAAGGAAGTATAAACTTCCATGATTGGATAGGAGATAGTTGGGCTGTGCTTTTTTCGCACCCAAAAGACTATACTCCAGTATGCACCACAGAGCTTGGCACTGTGGCAAAACTAAAACCGGAGTTCGACAAAAGAGGTGTCAAAGTCATAGGGTTAAGCGTTGACCCGCTGGAAGACCACAAGGGATGGATTAATGACATCAATGAAACACAAAACACAACCGTTAACTTCCCACTCATTGCAGATGAGAACAAAGAAGTTGCAAACCTCTATGACATGATTCACCCAAACGCACTGGACAACCTTACCATTAGGTCTGTATTTGTAATTGGTCCGGACAAAAAGGTAAAACTAACACTTACATACCCTGCAGCAACGGGGCGTAACTTTGACGAACTGATTAGAGTTATTGACTCACTCCAGCTAACGGCAAACTATAGTGTGGCAACACCTGCAAACTGGAAAGACGGTGATGACTGTATTATAGTCCCGGCAATTGCAGATTCAGAGATAGAGGAAAAGTTTCCAAAAGGGCATACAATAATAAAACCCTATCTAAGAACAACGCCGCAACCAAACAAATAAAAATCTAGGCACCTTCTTTTATTAAAGAAGGTGCCTTACTCATAAAAACTTATTACTACAATACACTACACAACTATGCATAAAGAAAATACACATAACAGAACTATTTTTTTAACCAAAATATTTTTAATTTTTTTGAATTTTGTATTATTTTATCTTATCTATCTGATATTAAATAATAATATTGTTATTGTAGATAACACACCAATTCCGAATGAAATAATTACCAAACCTCCTCTAATATCTGCTAAACAAGAAATTCAATGCAATACAATCTCACAGAACAACTTAATGGTCGCCTTAACTTTTGGACAATCTAATTCAGCCAATCACAGTAATTCTAGATTTAAAACCACTGATAATGTTTATAGCCTTGAACATAATAAATGTTTTTTAGCTGAGGATCCTCTTTTAGATGCTACTGGTTCAGGCGGAAGTGTCTGGACAAGACTGGGAGAGAAATTAATTGCCAACAAACATTATAATAAGATTTTATTTGTATCAATAGGAGTTGGCGGAAGTGATATTTCCAGCTGGGACATTGACAGAGAGAATCACATCAAACTTCTTGATACTATTGATTCTATACACAATAATGGTTTTAAAATCACCCACTTATTGTGGCATCAGGGTGAATCTGATGCTTTATTTAAAAGAGATAAATCCAGGTACAAGATGCTTTTTCATTCTATGCTGAAAAGCATTAGAGATTCAGGTATTCAAGCTCCGATTTTTGTCTCTGTTGCAACATATAATCTTACTGGAATTAATAAAGAAGTTCAGCAAGCACAGAAAGAATTAGTAGATATTAATAAAAATATTTACTCAGGTCCGAACACTGATATTTTAGGTTATGAATACAGATATGATGGTGTACATTTTTCAGACGAGGGGTTAGATAAATTTGCAGACTTGTGGGTTGAAAAGATAATAAGTCACAACTGACTATTATTGTACTTCTCTATAATACTTTGTACTATTTATTATCTTAATAACTTTAGATATTTCATCGGGATACAGTTCAAGATAATCCTCACGGTCTCTTCTGATCTTAGCCAAATGGCTTTCTACATTATTGACATCAACAAGCACGCCAAAATCTACAGGTAATGCAGACCCAATATCATACCAATTAAATATTTTGTCTAATACAAGGTCTCCTGTTCTGTAATTATAATGACTACTCTCCCGGTACCAGTTCATAATCGTTTCCTTGTCATTTAATTCAGGCACTTTTTCAGTAGTTATACTATTATAACCGCTAAAATCCCACAACTGATATTGCCTAGCCCCATTAAAATTACTTTCACTATGCAAAATAGCTGTAAGTTCCCTTTTCCATCTTTCAAATTTGCCCCAAAGGCCTGCTGCCCTTATACCTTCCATATGTTCTGCATGGTTGGGTGAAATAAACAAATGTAATTTAATATTATTTTCTCTTGTATAATGAATTATATCTCTAAATATTTCAAATGATGAAAATCCCATTTTTCTGTCTTCCAATGCAAACTTCCTGCTGTTTTTTGGAAACCAAAGAAAAGAATTGCTTCTAATGGTGGCATTGAACATTTTCCTATGACCACCCAATTTTTCGATATATCCTTCATTTGGAATCCACATCCCTTTTTTTGTCAACGCGGCGACATCATAGTTCCCAATTTTTGCAATACTTTTCAAATGATGTATGAATGTATCCATAGAAAAATACTTACTCACTCCTGCTTTTTTCTTCTCAATTTCATTACCATTGTTTTTTTCTGCAGGCATCAATCCTTTATATTTTTTTTTATATCCCTCCATTCTGTATATGTTGAATGAAAACAGATCTAAACCTATTACTAATTCCTTTATATCTGTCATACCGTCAGCGTATTTAATATAACTCCATAATTCTTCTATATTAGACCCTGGCAGTGCAAGGTTGTATGTTAATACACCACTCTTATCTATATACTTTTGATTAGGTGATATTCCACGCCTAACCCTGGAAGTACCCACAATAATTACATTTGGTCTATACTTCATTAAACTATCTTCTATTACCAAATCCTTATAAGTGGAATTAGTTAACAGTGCCATATCAATAGTTTTATCGGAGATATACAAACTACACATCTTGAAATTGAATATCCCAACAAGCGTTACTACAATTATAATATTTATGGTTGAATTTCTTAGGTATTTTTTATACATAATCTAAAAGTTGAAATAAATAAATTCACTAGCCCGCGAAATATATAAAATAGATATAGCCGCTATAATACTAGTTATTAACATCCAAATTAAATTTGGCTTCCACTGTATTTTATCAGAAAAGGAGTTTAGCTTCTTTCCTTTAAATATATCAAATGAAGGGTGGTATTTACACATAAATTGCTGAGTATTCGGCATCACCCAGACTATTACAGATATTAATAAACCGAAAATTATAAAATTTCTCACATGTATTATATTTAATACATCCTCTGCTCTCACGCCAAGCCAAGACATTTTGTTTGCTATACCACTCAAATAATGCGGCACTATAAATTCATTGAAACCAAACATACTTTTCAAAATAATCACTGCAGAGTTTAAATTTTCTGCTCTAAAAAAAACCCAGCATACAACGCAAAAAAAGAAAGTTACCACACATGACATGGCATTCCCAACCTTACTCTCCTTATTTATACCCACTCTTTTCTTAAAATTTCGCCACATATGATTTAATACTATAGCCACACCATGCATGGCACCCCAAAAAACAAATGTCCAACCCGCCCCGTGCCAAAGCCCTCCTATCAACATAGTTAACAGGATATTTGCATGTCTCCTGAGCTTACCCTTCCTGTTTCCACCTAAAACTATGTATAAATAGTCCTTTAAAAAGCGTGAGAGAGTTATATGCCACCTTCTCCAAAAATCTATTATACTAGTAGCCTTGTATGGTGAATAAAAATTCAAAGGCAGCTTAATTCCAAAAATCCTTCCTAAACCTATCGCCATATCAGAATAACCAGAAAAATCAAAATAAATTTGAAATGTATAAGCAATTGCCCCTGCCCAGGCTTCAAGTATAAGCGGGTTCACGCCGTTTGACGCCAGTCCAAATACAGGGGTTGCATATTGTGCCATACCATCAGCTATTACAACTTTTTTAAAAAGCCCTATAAAAAAAATTGTCATTCCAACTGCCAGATTTTCATAATCAAACTTGTATATTTCCTTTCTGTCAAATTGAGACATCATTTCCCTATGGTGCACAATTGGACCAGCAATTAATTGAGGGAAAAATGACACAAACAAGCAGTAATGCAGAAAACTATGCTCCTTTACTTCTCCTCTGTATGTGTCTACTAAATAAGCTATCTGCTGAAATGTAAAAAATGATATGGCAAGAGGTAAAATTATTGTATCTAGATGAAAGGAAGTCCCAATGGCTCTGTTAAAGTTGTCAACAAAAAAATTAACGTACTTAAAATAACCAAGAAGAGATAGGTTTGCTATTATACCGAAACAAAGTACCTTTTTGTTTTTACCTATAAGACTGTTTTCTGACAACACAAGTCCCACGGCATAGTTAAATAAGGTTGAGAAAAGAATAAGTGCAATGTACGCAGGGTTCCACCAGCAATAATAGAAAAGCGATGCACCTACTAACCATGCACAGGCCAACCCATGTTGCTTTCTACCACTCAGCATGAAAAAAACTAAACCGGTTATTGGAAGAAATACGAATATAAAAACATGTGAATTAAATAACATAGTCTGATTAGCTAATCTCTGGGGTTATTTTTCAAAAGCCACACTATTATAGTTTCCCCATGTTAGAATTTATCACCTTTTTACTTTTTTTTAACCAGTTTTTTATTTCTTTTGAATATTGCTTTTCTACCCGGATCGACTATAAACTTAAATACATCCAAATCATATTCACCAAAAATAGATGTGCGGTTTACTCTATACTTCTCATAATCCCTTTCTACAAAACCCATGTTAATGGTAACAGCGCCCCTGTAATCATACCCTTCCAGGATAGGGAAAAAACTTTCGCTGAACTTTCCAAAGGGGTAAGAAAAAAACCGGCATTTAGTATCTAACTTTTCTTTTATAATTTTTTGAACCCCGCCAATCTCATTAGCTGTTAATTCAACAGGATTCTTTTTTTTCAAATTTTTACGCACATTACCATGGCTCTTACTGTGGCATTGAATATCCATGCCATCATTTTGCATTTCCTTCAAATCCTCCCAGGTAACAAACCTTCTTGACTCACCAACTATATCAGAATATATAAACAGTGTTGCAGGGAAATTATATTTTTTCAAAACCGGCAGAGCCAGGTTTTTCACTGACAACCATCCATCGTCTATTGTAATTACTACAGGTTTTGGCGGAAGTTCATTATTATTTTCCAAAGAATTAAACAACTCACCTAATGTAATTACGCTGTAATTATTTTCTTTTAGATAGTGCATTTGACTGGAAAATTCTGAGATCTGAACAGTAGAACCGTCACTCATGCCCTCTGCAAAGTTATGGTAAGTAAGAATTAGAGCCCTGTTGTTTTTATGTTCTACTACCTGGGGTTTAATAAGTTTTTCCGGAGCATCAATAACTTCTTTTATAATTTCCTGCTCTTCCGGCTTCTGCCTTGTATCTGCCTCTGGCATTCTTATAGTCTCGCGCACTGGCACCCTGCCCTGACAGGAGGTAATAAAAAGAAAGACTGTTAAAATTATAAAAAGGTAAGTTTTACTTATCATAGGATTTTGGGGTTTTGTTCACTCTTGTTGATTATTTACACGAACATTATGGCACAAAATAGCAAAAATCAGTTATTAAAGACATAAAACAGGAATAAAAAAAGGCTACGCAAAGCGTAGCCTTTTATCATTTTGGCTCCCGGGGAGAGATTTGAACTCCCGACAGGGTGGTTAACAGCCACCTGCTCTACCACTGAGCTACCCGGGAATAAGCCTGTCAGTAATACTTACAAATATAACAAAATCGAATTTAAATATAATAATATTTTTACTCACTGCAAGTCAAGCTCTCTTTTGCACCGCTTAACCTAGCCGCCCATATAGCCATACTCAAACTGAACAATTGTAATAGCAGATAGGGCGGCAGTTTCTGACCTTAAAGTTCTAAGACCTAGGCCAGATGTAACAAACCCGCACTGCTTTGCTTCCATAATTTCTTCATCTAAAAAACCGCCTTCAGGGCCAATAAGAAGTGCAATACCGTCATCTATATTTATATTAGCCAAAACGCCGCGAAGGCTTTTGCCCCTTTCACCTTCAAAAAAAACTATCTTAGCACCTTCATTCGCCTCAGAAACAACTTTGCTAAAAGTAGCTATGGGTAGAATTTCTGGTACAAAGCTTCTGTCACACTGCTTGGCTGCATCTATAGCAACCTTTTTCAACTTTTCATTTTTCTTCTCGGCGTCTGATTCGCTTACTTTTACCTTAGTCCATGGGCCGGTATAAAACCTGATTTTTTTAACTCCCAATTCAGTAGCCTTTTGTATAATAGTTTCAGTTTTATCAGATTTAACAAAACCCTGAAGAAGTGTTATATCCACTCGGCTCTCTGCTTTTGGTTCAATCGATTTTATGACATCTACTTCGGCGCTGTTTCTTTCAATTGACTTTAAGTTTCCAATTAACTCCACTCCCTTACCGTTAAAAAGAGAGACAGGTTCCCCAACTTTCATACGCAAAACATTTTTCATATGATGAACTTCGCTTCCCTCTAAGGTTACAGACTTTGCATCACTGTTTAAATCTTCCACATAAAATCTTTTATATTTTAATTCGCTCATTTGTTTTTTTTTGCTAGATTCTTTTTAAAACAATGGCTGACCATTCGCCTTGTTTATATTTTTTATATTTCTCAAATTCTTTTTTATATAAGAAATGCTCCATTACTTCACTAACTTCGGTGTTTAAAATGCCAGAGAGTGTTAAATAACCACCCTTTTTTACTTTTTTGGTAAGATCGCTTGAGAGCCTCATAAGTTCCCCTGCAAGAATATTTGCGAAAACAATATTAAAGGTGCCGGAGACCTTGCCAAGTTCCTTTGTAGTCAAACTCACCTTTACTTTATTGAGCTTGCAATTCTCTCTTGCAACTTTAACAGCGACAGGGTCTATATCTGTTGCAATAATGTTTTTACCCCCTGCCAATGCCGCCCCTATTGCAAGTATCCCTGTCCCTGTGCCTACATCCAAAACATCTTTTAGCGCTTTCTTGCCATCTGTATCTAATATATGGGCAAGTGATTTGAGGCAAAGCCTTGTCGTCTCGTGGCTTCCCGTACCAAAGGCCATGCCAGGGTCTATATTAATAATATATTTGTTAACATTAGCAGGTTCGCTCTTCCATGTTGGTTTAACCGTAAAGAGGCCGGAGATATTAATTGTTTTTAAATCTTTTTTCCATGCGCCGTGCCAGTCGTACTCTTCAAAAACCTTCTCCGTGCAATTCCATTTAAGTCTCTTTAAATCTTTTCTAAGCTGGGCTACCTTAGCTGCTTCTTCAATGGGATAATAAGCAGTTAAAGAAAAATCCTCCCCATTGCTGTCTTCTTCCTCCAAAACTCCGGTGCTGCCGGAATCAACAAGAAGAAAAGTTACACTATCCTTACTCTTCATCGGGCCTCGAGCCTTTAGCTCTATCCACTCTTTATTCATTTCTGTTTTCACTTTTTTTACTCAGTTGTTAGATTTTTGCCCATTTTTGCAGTAATAGAGCGGCAAATTACGACCTCATATTCACAAACTGGAGGGCTGCATCAAAATCTTTTGCCTTGAGCTCCGAAATAACCTCTTGCAGGTCATCCAGCTTTTTACCTGTGATACGAAGCTGGTCACCCTGGATTTGCGGCTGCACCTTTAACTTCAATTCTTTTATATATTTAGTAATTTCTTTTGCCTTCTCTTTATCAATTCCTTTTTTGATTTTAACAACCTGCCTTTTTATTCCGCCCGCTGCGTCCTCCGCCACTCCATAATCCAAAAACTTAAGAGAGACATTTCTTTTTATTAGTTTACTCTGCAGAATATCATTAACGGCTGTGAGTTTATAATCATCGTCTCCAATAAGTATTATCTCATCACCCTTTTCCCACTTAATCTCGCATTTGGTTCCCTTAAAGTCATACCTCTGGGCAAGTTCTTTTATTGCCTGATTAACTCCGTTGTCTACTTCCTGCTCATCTACTTCTGAAACTACATCAAATGATGGCATTTTTAATACCTCCTTTTTCTACGGCTTTATTACGGTAACTCCCTTTGGAGGAGTGAATTCAAATATTTTATCATTAATCTCTCTATTTGTTTTTATATTTTTAATTTCCACTGAAGTCTGACCTCCAAAGGCGTCCTTAACAGTTGTTTTCGTAACTACAAAAGTTTTTTTATCTACTAATAAAATTATTTCATTGATATGGGGAATTGCTACTTTTGGCCTTAACCTTAATTCATAACCATCACTTGTTGTATCTATAAGTTCCACTTTAAAATCTTTTTCCATATTCCCGGCGCCGGCAAGAAAGTTCATGGCAACCTGGGGAGTGTTAGCTTCAATCTTACTTTCTATCACCTGGTTCAGGTCCTTCTGGTATATCCACATTGTAGTGCCGTTACTAACTATGACATCCTCCTGGGGGGTTTTAAAAACCCACTTCATCTTGCCGGGTTTTTTTATTTGCACCTTGCCGCTTGAAACCCTGCCCTTATTCATGCCCATAGACAGGGCAACCTGCACGAAGTCTGCCTCAAGTGTTTTTATGTTCTCATATTTTTTTTGTACATTATCTGCCACAAAGGTTGCAGACTCTGCACTTGCTGTGCTTGCTGCCAATAACAAACACAGATTTAACAAAAGAAAACTTTTTTTCATGTTAATCCTTAATGACTTTGCGAGGTTTACTTCCCTGAGGGGGACCCACTATTCCGTCAATTTCCATTTTTTCTATAATACGAGCAGCAGTGTTATAACCAATCCTAAACCTTCTCTGCACATAAGATGTAGAAATCGTATCTAAATCAGCGACCATTTCTATTGCATCTCTGTATCTTTCCATAAACTCTTCGCCGTACTCATCACTGTCATAACTTTTCTTTACCTGAGCCTCGGCAATTTCTTTTACATAGGTTGGTTTTGACTGTTTCTTTAAATACTCAGTTGCTTTTCTGATTTCCTTACCGCTTACAAAAACCCCGTGAAGCCTTATAAGTTTACTGGACCCGGGAGGCATAAAAAGCATATCTCCGTTTCCGAGAAGGGTTTCTGCCCCCATTGAATCTAAAATGGTTCTTGAATCTGTCCTGGAAGGTACTTGGAATGCAATCCTGGCCGGGAAGTTTGCCTTAATAAGACCTGTTATAACATCTACTGACGGCCTTTGTGTGGCAAGTATAATATGTATTCCCGATGCCCTTGCCATTTGAGCTAGCCTAACAAGAGATTCTTCGACATCCTTGCCGGCAGTCATCATTAAGTCGGCTAATTCATCAATAATAACGACAATAAAAGGCATTTTTTTGTGTTTTTCTTCTTCCTCCGTAACAATAGGCTTCTTGTTTTTCCTTCTTTCTTCCTCAAGTTCTAATACCATTTCGTTGTACTCTGTCATGTTTTTTGCGCCAAGTTCACTCATAAGTTTGTACCTGTTTATCATCTCGTTAACGATACTTTTAAGAGTGGCTGATGCCTTTCTTGAATCGGTAATAACAGGGGTGAGGAGGTGAGGAATTCCGTCATAAGCGGAAAGCTCTAACATCTTTGGGTCAATCATAACAAACCTGACTTCTTCCGGTGTAGCTTTATAAAGAATACTAAGTATCATGGCGTTCACAGAAACACTTTTACCTGCCCCTGTTGCTCCGGCAACAATCATGTGAGGCATCTTCTGAAGGTCTGCTACATAGATATCTCCGGAGATGTCTTTACCCAGAGCCATAGTAAGTGGTGACTTTGCGTTTTTAAACTCCGGTGCGTCTATTACTTCTTTAAAATAAATCATTTCCCTGTCTTGGTTTGGAATTTCAATACCTACAACGGATTTGCCGGGGATAGGAGCTATGATTCTTATGCTCGTTGCCCTGAGGGCAAGGGCTAAGTCGTCGCTTAAGTTGACAATTTTATTTACCTTTACCCCCGCTGCAGGTTCAAATTCAAAAACAGTCACCACAGGCCCGGGCCTTACCTCTAAGACCCTGCCATCTACGCCAAAGTCTTGAAGTTTTTTCTCCAATATTTTAGAATTTGTTATTAAAGATTTTTTATCTACCTTAGAGTCTTTTATAATAACAGCATCTAACAGGTCGGACTTAGGCAGGTTTACAGAGCCTTTTGGATTTGCAAAAGCAAAATTTTCTTGAGTAGGCTCTTCTTTTTTTAAATCTTTTTTAGGTCGTGCTTTCTCTGTTATAATTGTAGGTTCTTTTTTGATTATTGGAGGAGGGGAGGTTTTCTTTGCAACTTCCTGCCTCGATTGTTTTACTTTTTCAATTGCTTTCTTCTCAATTCTTTCAGCCCTCGTTGCGTTTATAGAAGATTTCATCTTAGACAACACACCGGCAACGGTTGACACTGCATAAGTAAAAACTGAAACAATCTTACCTGTTAGTTCAAAAAATGAAAGCCCTGTAGCAATAACCAAAGCAATTATAAAAATTGTAAAAAGTATTATATAAGCGCCAACAAGGCTGAAATACTTTACAAGTAGATTGGCCAGTAAACCTCCCACTATGCCCCCTGTCATATCTCCATAAATCAAAAGGGCGCATAAACCGGAGAGCGAGAATCCAAAAAGAACAAGACTTACGGGAAAGGAAACTTTTATTGTTAGTTTTCTTTTAATGAATAGTTCAACCGAGGCGGCTGTAAGGAGAAAAGGCACGACATAGGCGCTATAACCAATAACAAGAAAAAGTCCCCAGGCAATACTGCTCCCGACAAAACCTGCAAGGTTGTCCTCCATGTTGCGGGAATAAAGGCTCACTGCAGTAAGAACTGCCAGTGAAAGGGTAACAATTGCTACCACCTCATACCTTATAACATGCCCCGTCTCTTCTATAGAAGCTGTTTTCTTTTTAATTTTAACTTCCTCTTTTCAAATTATGTACTACAATACTTTATTCTTATTTAAACTTTTTTAGGCATAGGTTTCTTGAACTGCTTACTGAGAGTTATGCCCTGGTACTGGTATGATGAGCCGATTTTCGGGCCATAAACAATCTCCGGAAGTTCGATCATCTTCTCAAAAAATAATTTACAAAACTTTTGACCGTGAGCAATCATAAAAGGCACATCATGGGCGCGAACTTCCAAAACAGCCTTTGTACCTTCCAGTTCTCCCTCGCTGCCAAAACCAAAACCGGGGTCAAAAAATCCTGCATAATGGGTGCGAAGCTCCCCTGAACTTGCTTCAAAAGGCGCCATGTCGGCGGCATAATCTGCAGGAATTCTTATCTTCTCTAATGAGGCGAGGATGTAGAACTCCTCCGGCTCCAATATTAAAGTTCTTTTGGAGTTCTTGTAAATAGGCTCCCAAAAATCTTCTATATTGTAAAAATCTTTTTTGGTTAAATCCACTACATGACTATTCTTTCTGGACTTGTAGGCAACAATTCCGTTTTGGTCGCCGGCGAGGTCGGCACTCATAAAAATACCGTTATCTATTAACATATTATCTGATGTCACCACCCCGTCATCATTATAAAGGAGCTTTCCCTCCTCATGTAAGTCTCTTAAATCACTGTCATTTACCAAAGACTCACCTTGTCTGAGCCTAAGTTGTACGAGGCTAAGCCCCTCTTTTACTTTAACAGTAAAACTTCTTGGCATGACTTCCAGATAAAGCCCGCCCTTATAACCATTTTCAATTTCATCAAATCTTGGGTTTTTGTCTGTAATAACGCGGGTGAAAATATCCAGCCTTCC